>NZ_JBHWKR010000009.1:0-5247 GCF_042730855.1 Kribbella sp. NPDC059898 | reverse complement strand
GAGGCCGCGGTCGCGGAGGCCGCGGTCGCGGAGGCCGCGGTCGCGGAGGCCGCGGTCGCGGAGGCCGCGGTCGCGGAGGCCGCGGTCGCGGAGGCGGCGGTCGCGGTGGGTGCTTGAGTGTGGAGGAGTGGATGGAGCATCGTTTGTTCTTGGAGTGAGAGTGGTCGTTGGTCGAGTCCGGCCAGGCGGGCGGCGCGGTCGACGACGTGGATGACGCCCTCCCAGAACGGGAGATGTGCCCGCAGCAGCAGGTGATCGTCACCGCCCGCGGCGAGCTCCAGCATCCCGGGCTCCCCGTCCAGCGAGACCACCCGCCGATACACCCCGTCCTCGACCGACTCCACCCCCGGAATCGCCCGGTCGGCGAAGAACGCGCACATCGCCGCCCAGTCGTACGGCGGCGTGAACGGCAACCGCAGCACCAGACCGCCGTCCGCGGCGAGCCGATCACCGCGACGCCGGCGATCGCGGAGCTCTCGTGGCGAGGCCCGGAAGACCTCCCGCATCGCCCGGTTGAACTGCCGCAGACTCCCGAACCCGGACGCGAACGCGACCTCCGCGATCCCCAGGTCGGAGTCGTCCAGCAACCGGCGCGCGAAATGCGCCCGCCGGGACCGCGCGAACTGGTCCGGCGTCGCGCCGAGGTGTTCGTGGAACAGCCGCCGCAACTGCCGCACCGACAGTCCGAGCCGCGCACCGAGCGCCGCCTCGCCGGCCTCGTCCAGCAGCCCGGCGATGATCAGCTGCACGGCCCGGCAGACCAGCTCGGGCGCCTCGTCCGGCACCGTCCCGGAGATCCGGTACGGACGGCACCGCAGACACGCGCGATACCCGGCCGCCTCGGCCGCGGCGGGGTGCTCGAACGTGCGGACGTTCTCCGCGAGCGGCTTCGCACCGCAGCCCGGCCGGCAGTAGATCCCGGTCGTCCGGACCGCCGAATAGATCGTCACCGGAACCACGGTACGCACCCCCACCGACAGTTCCTGACACGCGCTTTACACCCTGCACCCGCGGTCGCGACTAAGGTACGGCGAGTGCAGTCGAAACCTATGCTGGTCGTGGTGAGTGGTCCGCCCGGGACGGGGAAAACGACGCTGGCGCACCGGATCGCGACCGCGATCGGCTGCCCGGCGATCTGCCGGGACGAGATCAAGGAGGGCATGGCGCACGCGACCCCGGGGTTCGTGCCGGGCCCCGGCGACCCGCTGACGATGCGGACCCTGTCGACGTTCTTCGACGTGGTCGGCCTGCTGGTCGGCCGCGGTACGACGGTGGTCGCGGAGGCGGCCTTCCAGGACCGGCTGTGGAACCCGGGCCTGAGCCCGCTGCTCGGCCGCGCCGACATCCGGGTCGTGCACTGCACCACCACCGCCGAGGTCGCGCTCGAACGGATCACCGCGCGCACCGCGTCGGACCCACGGCGGGTGGCGCACGAGGACGCGAAGATCAGCCCGGACGCGCGGGTTCGTACCCACAACGCCTTCCAGTCGGTGGATCTCCCGGTCCCGTCGATCACGGTCGACACCAGCACCGAGCCGCCGCTCGACCAGATCATGGCCTTCTTGTCGCGCTGACGGCCGGTCGTGGTGGACTAGCGGCATGGGCATTCTGGAGGGGTTGACGACGGCGCATCTGGCGGACGCGTGTGTCCGGGCGGGCGTGCCGGTACGAACGGTGCCGGTTACGGCCGTCGTCGGTGAGCGGGTCGTGGGGCGGGTGTTGCCGGCGCAGCATGTGGGCAGCGTGGACGTGTTCCTGGAGGCGTTCGAGTCGGCGGCCGAGGGCGACGTACTCGTGGTGGACAACGGTGGACGCCGCGACGAGGCCTGCGTCGGCGACCTCGTCGCGCTGGAGGCCGCGGCGGCCGGCGTCGCCGGGATCGTGATCTGGGGGCTGCACCGCGACACGGTCGACATCACCGCGATCGGGCTGCCGGTGTTCAGCCTCGGTGCGTTGCCGACCGGTCCGCTGCGGCTCGACCCGCAACCGGCCGATGCGTTGTCCACGGCAACGATCGGCGAGTGGACGGTCACCCGCGACGACGTCGTACTCGCGGATCAGGACGGGGCGATCTTCGTACCGGCGGATCGCGTGGACGAGCTGCAGGCGTTGGCGGAGGGGATCCGGGACACCGAGCACCGGCAGGCCGCGGAGATCCGCGCCGGACGGTCGCTGCGGACACAGGTCGGTTTCGCGGAGTACCTGGCGAAGCGGGCGGCGGATCCGTCGTTGACGTTCCGGCAGCATCTGCGGGCGGTCCGCGGGGCGATCGAGGAATGAGCACCTGGCGGCTGGGCGACGTCACGGTCAACCGGCTCGGGTTCGGCACGATGCGGCTCACCGCGAACCCGGACCGCTCGGTCGCGATCGCCGTACTGCGTCGCGCCGTCGAGCTCGGGGTGGATCACCTCGACACGGCCGCGTTCTACGCGAGCGGGCCGCGGTACGCGAACGAGCTGATCCGCGAGGCGCTGGCGCCGTACCCGGAGGGGCTGACGATCACCACGAAGGTCGGGCCGGGGACCGATCCGGAGCGCGGGTTCTACAACGCGACCACGGCGCGTGAGTTACGTGCCCAGGTGGAGACGAACCTGCGGCAGCTCGGGGTGGACAGTCTGGATGTGGTGAACCTGCGGATCACCGGCGACGGCTCGCTCGCGGAACGGTTCGGGTGGCTCGCCGAGCTCCGCTCGGAAGGGCTGATCAGGCAGCTCGGGGTCTCGAACGTACGACTCGACCACGTCGAGGAGGCGCTCGCGGTCGCGCCGGTGGTCTGCGTACAGAACAGCTACGCCGTCGACCGCCGCGGCGCCGAGGACGCGATCATCCGGTACTGCGCCGACCGCGGCATCGCGTACGTCCCGTTCGGCTCCATCACCGGCGCCGTCGAGTCCCCCACCGTCGCCGCGATCGCCGCCGCCCACGGCGTCACGCCCGCGCAGATCCGCCTCGCCTGGACGCTCCACCACTCCCCGAACATCCTCGCCATCCCTGGCACCGGCACCGTTCCGCACCTCGAGGAGAACCTCGCCGCCGCCGACATCCACCTCACCCCGGACGACCTGGCCGCCCTGGGCTGACCTGCTGGGTCAGTGCCGGCTGATCTCCGCGCGGATACCGGGGACGACCTCCCGCGACCAGCGTTCGAGTTGAACGTCGTACGGCTCGCTCCCCCGGGGAAAGAGGGTGAAGCCGGTGGCGTTGTGGTTGAGGATGGCGTCGGTCAGTTCTTCGATCCACTGCGCGGGAGAGCCGCCGATCCAACGGCCCTCGGCGTCGCGGGTCTGCTGAAGCGGCGCCGCCGTGATCGTGCCAGGAAAGTTGTAGATGGTGCCGATGTCCGACGGCTTGCGCCCGACCGCCAACGCCGCCTCGTCGATGATCGGCCGGGACCAGCGGTATCGATCGCTCAACCAGTCAGCGGCGTGGCCTGGGATCCAGCCGTCGGCCTGCCGACCGGTCGCGGCGAGGGACTTCGGCCCGTTCGACCCGGTCCAGATCAGCGGTGCCGGTACGGCGGCCGGACGCAGCGCGCCGATCGGGTAGTGCTTCGTGGGCTTCGGCGTACCGCCGTCGGACAATCCGTGGACAAGCTGCATCGCCTCCTCGAACGCCTCGACCGCCTCGGCCGGACGGAGTTCGGGCACACCCATCGTGGTGATCCGGTCCCATGCACCGCCGGCGCCCAGCCCGAGGACGAACCGGCCGCTGGACAGTGCGGCGAGCGAGGTCGCCGTACGGGCCAGCACCGGCGCCGGTCGCAGCGGCAGGTTGGTCACGTTGACGAACGCCGACAGCCGCTCCGTACGCCCGAGCAGGAACGCGATCGCGGCGTACCCGTCGAGCATGTCCGGGACGTAGGGGTGATCGGCGAGGCTGACGTGGTCGAGCCCGTCGGCGTCCGCCTGCTGGGCGAGCCGCACGATCGTGGCCACGTCCCGTACCGAGTCCGGCGATCCGTATCCGAACCGCAGGTTCATATCGACTCCTCAGATAGTTTGCTGTTCGAACTAGTTGTAGCACGGATACTTAGAACAGCAAACTATTAGTCCAGCGGACTATCATGTGAGACATGGTGACGACGACGGCGGCTCAGGACACGGATCTGGCGAGTGCACTGGTGCAGACGATGCACTTGCTGCAGGACCTGCACGCCGAGACCAGCCGGCCGCTCGGCCTCACGTCGCAGCAGGCGCGGCTGCTCTGTGTACTGATCGCCGGACCGCAGGGGATGACCGACCTGAGCCGGATCCTGAGTATCGAACGCTCGAGCCTCACCAGCATGGTCGACCGCCTCGAACGCCGCACCCTGGTCGCCCGTACGCCGATCCCCGGCGACCGCCGCGCCTTCCGCATCGAGCTCACCCCTGACGGCCTGAACCTGGCTCACGAGGTCCACAACGCGGTCGTCGACCGGATCAACACCCTCACCGCCGCGCTCCCCGCGGCAACCCGCACCGCCGTGACCGCCGCCCTACGGTCCATTCTTCGATGACTTACCGGTACGTCGAACTGGCCGGCGCGCGGATCGCCTACCGGGTCAGCGGTTCCGGGCCGGCGCTCGTCCTGCTGAAGAACAATCGCCGGCCGCTGGACCACGCGATCAGCGCGTACCTGGCGGGGCGGTTCCGGGTCTTCCAGATCCATCCGGTCGGGTTCGGGGCGAGCGACCGGCCGAACACGTACGACTTCGGCAGAATCGGCGACCAGGTGCTCGCCGTACTCGATCACGAAGGCGTCGAACGGTTCGGTGTCTGGGGGTTCTCACAGACGGCCTGTATGGCGGCAATGGCGGCCCGGTCGACCTCGCGGGCTCACGCCCTCGTCATGGGTGGCGTCGTACCGATCGGGATGGTGACCGACGCGGAGATGCGACGGCTGGAACGGGAGCCACGGCTACCGCGGCCGGCGCTGGAGTTCTGGCGGGCATACCGGTCATACGACTGGCACCATGAGCTCCGGTGCTATCCGGGGCGCCGGGTGGCGTACATGGGGACTGCTGATCCGGCGTTCCGGCGCTTCCGCAAGCTGCGGCCGGTGCTCGAAGGGATCGGCGTTACGTATCTGGAGTTCGAGGGGCTGAACCACACCACCTGCGGTCTGGGTGACGCCTCCGCCGATGGCCGACGGGTTGCCGACCGCATAAGCACACAAATGTTAAGGGCCACCCCCAGTGGGGGTGGCCCTTAACAGTGTGAATGTCCGGCGGCGTCCTACTCTCCCACGACCTCCCGGTCGCAGTACCAT
>NZ_JBHWKR010000008.1:0-377617 GCF_042730855.1 Kribbella sp. NPDC059898 | reverse complement strand
CGCAAACGCCTCGGCTACCACACCCCCCGCGAAATCTTCGCTACCCTCCTCATCGACGACCTACGAAACGTTGCGACGACCCCCTGATTTCGCCGGGTGAAATCCTCCCCAACCTGGTCCGGACGTACTAGTGGCAGTGGTCGTTGGTGGTGGGTGGGAGGGCGCGGCCGGCGGGTTTTTCCCAAGGTTCTTGGCGGCCTAGGGCGGTCATGTCTAGGGCGTTGACGGAGAAGGTCATCGCGTCGGGGCCGCGGCCGTACGTCGAGTAGGTGTGGTAGACGTCGTCGCCGACGCGGAGGAAGCAGCTGAGGCCGTGGAGGTCGAAGGGCTGGTCCTGCTGGATGAAGTCGGCGTTCGGGCGGTCGTCCCACTCGGCCTTCGAGCGGTAGTTGTACTCGAACGGGACCACCGCGTCATCGAGGGTCACGTGGTAGTCGTAGTTGAAGGTCGTCCCGGCCGAGGAGTACCACGGGTGCACCCAGCCGTGGTCCGCCTTGTAGGCGGCGAGTTTCTCGTACGGGCCGCGGGAGATCAGTACGAACGTCGTGTCGGTCTCGTTCAGCGCGCGCTGCGAGCCGATGTCGTCCACGAACCCCGTGCAGTTCGGGCAGGCGGCGTCCCACTCCGGCGGGTACATGATGTGGTAGACGACCAACTGGTGCCGCCCTTCGAACAGGTCCACCAGCTTGACCGGCCCGCCCGCACCGGTGAACACGTACGGCGTATCCACCAGCACCATCGGCAACTCCCGCCGCCGGGTGTTCAGCGCGTCCCGCTCCTTCGTGAACGCCTTCTCCGCGGCCAGCAACTCCCGCCGCGCCGCGGCCCATTCGTCCCGCCCGACAATCTCCGGCAAACTCATCACAAACCTCCTAGAACCCAACAGGTCACCCGGAACGTCGGAACCACCTCCCCCACCTCGACATCGCCGTACGATCAGAACGTGCGGACCCACGAACTGCCGCAGTTGACGCTCCAGGAGCGGCCCGCCAAGAACCTGGCGGCGCGCCTCGAGGGCACGCTCACCGTGGTCTCGAACTACATCGGCGTACAGACGGGCGACCACTTCGTCGAGGTTGCCTGGCCGCCGGGCTGCACCGTGGTCGCGTACGGCGCGTCGTTCGCGGTCCTCGATGCGGACGGGTGGGTGGTCGGGAAGGTTGGTGCTGTGGTGGTGCTCGGTGGCGGCTCGATCGGGCCGGAGAGTGCGCATGCGGTCTCCCCCACCGGTAGGGCGAGGATCTTCGCCGTTGCCGGGGCGCAGGGGCTGCACCACTGACCTGCGCGCCGACGGTTCGTGGACCCGTCGCAGATGAGAAGGTTGGAGTATGCGGAGGCGGGTGCGTACTGGGGTCGTGATCCTGCTGCTGTTCGTGCTGCTGGGTGGGGCCGGGTACGTCGGCTGGGTGCTGGTGCAGCGGTCCGAGCCGGTGTCGTTGCCGGAGCCGACGGGCACGTTCCAGGTCGGGCGGCGGACGTACGAGTGGACCGACAGTGCGCGGCGGGATCCGTTCGCGGACGGGCCGCGGCGGTTGGCGGTGTGGGTCTGGTATCCGGTGGCGAAGGGGACGACCGGGCAGCACGTGGCGTACGCACCGGACCAGTGGAGCGGGATGCACCTCAAGGCTCCGGTCTCGGTCTTCCAGGGACCGTTCGACACCCTGCAGGACCGTGCGCTGGACCGGGTCGCGATCGCGCCGGGCAAGTTCCCGGTTGTCGTACTGATGCCGGGGATGGGCCTGTCGGCGCCGATGTACGCGGCGCTCGCCGAGGACCTCGCCAGTCACGGGTACCTGGTCGCCGGCGTCACACCGACGTACAGCGCGACCCTGACCGTCCTCGGCGGCGAGCCGGTGACCAGCAAACCCGACGCGAACCCGCCGAACCTCGGCGACAACAACGAAGGCGCGCAGCAGGCCGGCGACCACCTCGTCGGGATCTGGGCCGCCGACGCCCGGTTCGCGGCCGGCATGGTCGCGAAGACGCTGGCGAACTCGGTCGAGCCCGCGGTCGGTCCGGCGTACGTCGGGCACTCGTTCGGCGGCGCCGCCTCACTGGAGGCCTGCCGGCTGGACCAGCGCTGCGCCGCCGCCGTCGACCTGGACGGCTACCAGTTCGGGGACGTCGTGCAGAAGGGCGTGAAGGCGCCGATGCTGCTGCTCGGCGCCGACGACTCCTGCATCACCAGCGTCTGCGGCCCGGACGCCAAGAACGACAACGACCGGAACCGCGCCCTCTCGTTGCTGAAGGCAAGCACCGGTACGTCGTGGTGCGCCACCGTTCCCGGCACCCGGCACTTCAACTTCACCGACTACGGTGTGTACTACCTGGCCTACCCGCTCCGCCGGTTCCTCCCGCTCGGCAGCGCCGACCCGCGGCACGCCCTGACCGTCACGAGCGGCTACCTCAACACCTTCCTCTCCCACGTGATCTACAAGACCGCCGTCCCGGGCGCACCGGTCTGCAAGAGCTAGGGCGGGAGCCACGCCCTAGAGATCAAGCTCGTAGGTCTGCCCGGTCAGCCGGTCGCCCCACATCTCGTGTACTTCGGAACTCACCAGCCGGAAGCCCCGAGCGAGGTAGATGTGCCGCGCCGCGACCAGCGGATCGTTCGTCCACAGCACCATCCGCTTGTACCCCGCCGACCGCGCGAACTCCAGGCACGTGTCCACCAGCTCCGCGCCGAGCTTCAGCCCGCGCGCCGCCGGCGTCACCAGCAGCAGCCGGAGCTGTGCCGTCGTCTCGTCCGGTCCGCGGACGCAGAAGATGCTCCCGGCGCGTTCCCCGTCCACCTCGGCGATCCACGCGGCCTCGCGCTCATCGTCGTGGTCGGCGGCGTACTGCGCCACGATCTGCGCGATCAGCGTCTCGTACGCCGCCGCCCAGCCGTACTCCCGCGCATAGATCTCCGCATGGGCCTGCACCACCCAGCCGAGGTCTCCAGGCTGCCCCAGCTTCCTGATCAGTTTCGTCATCAACCTACCCGATCTAATGACACGACTGTTTCAGTGAGCAATACTAGACCCGTGCCGACCACAACGGAAGCTCCCTCAGCGCGACAGCAAGAACTGCTAGAGCGCGCGTACTCGTACTCGCTCACTCACGGGCTCGCGGATCTGTCGCTGCGCCCGCTGGCGAGCGCGATCGGCTCCAGCCCGCGGGTGCTGCTCTTCCTGTTCGGCAGCAAGGACGGCCTGATCCGCGCACTCCTCGCCCGCGGCCGCGCCGACCAGCTCGAGCTCCTCCACCAGACCGAGCAGCGGTACGACGACCCGCCCGGCCTGACCGTCGTCGCCCGCGAACTCTGGACCTGGCTGGCCGCGCCGGAACGCCGCCCGCTGATGACCTTCTGGGTCGAGGCCTACGGCCGCTCCCTGGTCGCACCTGACGGCCCGTGGTCGGAGTTCGCCCGCTCCACGGTCGACGACTGGCTCGAGCTCCTCAAGGCCAGCGATCCCAGCCAGACCGAGGCACGACGTACCGCCGTCCTGGCCGTCCTCCGCGGCGCCCTGATCGACCTTCTCGCCACCGGCGACCTCGAACGAACCACTGCCGCGGTCGAGGACTACCTGTCCGACTGATGCGGTTCGCGGGTCGCGCCCTTCGGCTGCTGAGGGTTGACCGCCACCGGCATGACCGTTTCCAGCTCGGTCAGCGAGTGGAACGGCGCCCGCATCGCTCGGTTCAGCTCCCGCTGGACCTGGCGGACCTCGCCGGGCGGGACCAGCTCGGGCAGGTTCGAGCTCTGGTACAGGTGCTCGACAGCGACCGGCCACTTGCCGTAGGACAGCCCGCAGTTCATCTGCCGGTCTGACCGAGCTGACCACGTTTCCAGGACGAGTGATGGGCGCCGGACAGCGCGAGGGCCGCGTCGGCCTGGCGGTCCATGAGCTTGTCGAAGCTCCGGACGCCCGGCCCGGTCATCGCAGGCCTTCGCGATCCAGGGCGTCGACGAGCTTGGCGAGGGTTTCGTTCAGGCCGAGGACGGCGTAGCGCTCGGCCACGTCGGTGGTCTCGTTCGCGATGGCGGTGATCTCGGCGATGCCCGCTTCGGCCCGGGCCTTCCGTTCGGCGGCCGTTCCACCGTCCGCGCTTGCCCGGGTCAGGGCGGTTGTCGCGCGGGCCATCCGGTCCTCGGCCGCGGGCGAGGTCTCGTTCGCCCACTGGGCCAGCAGGCAGTCCGCGGTCGCACGCCGGTCCGCCGGCTCGACCGCGTGCGCGATCGGGCGCAGCCGCTCCAGCTCGGCGAGCGCGCCGTCGACGTCCAGCCGCCCGAAGGTCCAGAGCTCGTAGGCGCGCTTGTACTGCGCGAAGAACTCGTCGTAGTGCATACCCGCGAGTGTCTCAGCTAGCGCAGTTCAAACGCGACGTTCCGCTTCGCGATGTCGGCCTCGACGAGTTCGACGCGGACCTGCTGGCCGAGCGGGAGCGCCGTACCGGTGACGCGGCCCTCGACGGCGGGGTCGGTCAGCACGACGATGCCACGGTTCGGGGACTTCTCGTCGACGTCGGTGATCACGCCGTCGAACGTCGCGCCGAGCCGGTCCGCGACCAGGCCGGCCTCGACCATGCTGACGATCGACCGCTCGTACGCGTGCGCGCGACGGTCCGCGTCGTCCATGATCTTCGGGATCTCGTCCATCGACTCCCGGACCCATTCCGGTACGGCGGTACCGGCCGAGAGCGCGACGCAGATCTCGCCGGTCCACCGGTCCACCAGCCGGCGCAGCGGCGCGGTGACGTGTGCGTACTCCGCCTTCATCGCGGCGTGCTGCGGCTTGTCCGGAACGCTGCCGGCGAACGCCGTGTACCCGGCGCCGCGGAACAGCACGGTGCACGCGGCCAGCATCGCGGCGTGCGCCGGTGTCGCCGGGTCGAGGCCGTGGATGAACGCGGCGTACGACACGTCGGCCGGCCAGTCGATCCCGAGGGCCTTCGCGGTGTTGCCGAGCTTGCGGCGCAGGTCGTCGTGCGACTCGGGCAGCGTGCGCAGGATGCCGATCTTGCCCTTCATCATCAGCTGCGCGGCGGCCATTCCAGTGAGCAGCGAGATCTGCGCGTTCCAGCCCTCGACCGGCAGCGGTGCGCGGAACTGGAGGCCCCAGCCGCCGTCGGACGTGACGACTTCCTGGTCCGGGATCGGCAGGTTGACGCCGCCGCGGTCGAGTTCGCACTGCTCGCGCAGCTTCCCGACCTCGCGGAGCAGCTGCAGCGACTCCGACGCCGTACCCGCGTCCAGGTCCTGCTGTACGCCGGCGTAGTTGAGCTTCGCGCGCGACTTCACCAAGGCCCGCTCGCAGGTGACGCCGGTGATCTCGCCGGCCGCGTCGAGCGTGACCGTCCACAGCAGCGCCGGACGGACCTGGTCGGGCAGCAGCGACGCCGCGCCCTCGGAAAGCTCCGGCGGATGCAGCGGGGTGCGCTTGTCCGGCGCGTACAGGGTCTCGCCCCGGCGCCGCGCCTCGGTGTCGATCGGGTCGCCGGCCCGCACGTACGCCGCGACGTCCGCGATCGCGTAGTACACCGTGAAGCCGTCGCCCGCGCGCTCGATGTGCAGCGCCTGGTCGAGGTCCATCGAGTCCGGCGGGTCGATCGTGACGAACTCGAGGTCGGTCCGGTCCAGCTCCGGCAGTACGGCGTTCGCGGCCGCCCGCACCGCGGCCGCCGTCACCTCCGGCGGGAACTCCGCCGGTACCTCCTGCTCCCGGCGGATGTCCTGCAACGAAGCCCGGAAAACCTCCGGCACGTCCTCGGCGAAACGAACCCTCTGCAGCGGCATGGGGTCAGACTAGCGGCGGCACCACGTTGAAGGAGCGGAGCGACGCCAGGCCATCGGCGTACCAGTGGGCCTCGGTGATGGTTGCGGGGCGGAGTTCCATCCGGAAGATGGAGGCCATCGGGGCCTGCAGCACCGAGCGGACCATCAGCTTGATCGGGGTCACGTGGGTGACCACGAGCACCGTCTTGCCGGGGTACCGCGCGAGCAGGCCGTCGCGAGCCGAGCGGGCCCGCCGGGCGCACGCGTCGAACGACTCGCCACCGGGCGGCGCCACCGTCGTCGACTCCAGCCACGCGTTCAACGCGTCCGGCCACTTCTCCTGGACCTCGGCGAACGTGTGCCCATCCCAGTCACCGAACGAGCACTCGACCCAGCCCTCGTCCACGACGACGTCGAGACCGAGCTCCGCGCCGACCGCGGCGGCCGTCTCCCGCGCCCGTCGCATCGGCGACGTCACGATCGCGTCGATCCCACCGAGCCGCGCCAGGTACGCCGCCGCCGCTGCCGCCTGCGCCTGTCCGTTCTCGCTCAGTGCCGGGTCGTCACCGCCGGAACCGGAGAACCGCTTCTCCGCGGTGTGCGGCGTCTCGCCGTGCCGCAGGAAGATCAACCGGGTCGGCGGCTCCGCTTGCGTGCCCCAACCGCGCAACGCCTTCCCCAGATCGGAAGGCTGCGCGGCGGGCTTCGCGGCCGCGACCGGTGCATCAGCGGGCCGCAGCGGGATCGGCACACCGTCGAGCGCGTTGTTCGCGAGCGCGTCCGCGGCCGCGTTCTTCGCCCGCGGCACCCACGTCCACTCGGTCCCGAACGGCGCCAGCCCCTGTGCCTTGATCGCCAGCGGCTGCAGGTCCGGGTGCTTGATCTTCCACCGGCCGGCCATCTGCTCGACGACCAGCTTCGAGTCCATCCGTACTTCGATCGACGCGTTCGGCGCGTACTCCGCAGCGAGCTCGAGGCCCGCGATCAGCCCGGAGTACTCCGCGACGTTGTTGGTCGCGATCCCGATCGTCTTCCCCTGCTGGGCGATGACCTTCCCGGTCACCGGGTCCCGGACGAGCGCGCCGTACGACGCCGGCCCCGGATTCCCCCGCGATCCACCGTCCGCCTCGACGATGACGTGGTCATAGGTCATACCGCGCTGTCCGCCGTTCTGACGAGGATGCGGCCGCACTCCTCGCACCGTAGTACGGCGTCGGGAGCGGCGGCCTTGATCGCGTTCAGGTCGGACGGGGCGAGCTCCATCCGGCACCCCATGCAGCGCTTGCCGACCAGCGGCGCGGCGCCGATGCCGCCGTTGTGCTCACGCAGCCGCTGGTATTGCGAAACAAGGCCTTCCGGCAGCTCGGCCACGACGACGGCGCGCTGGTCGGCGACCCCGGCGCGCTGCTCGTCCAGCTCCTTGATCGCGGCGTCGCGGGACGTCTCGAGCTCGGACTGCCGCCCGGCGAACGCCTCCGCCCGGGTGCGCAGATCGGTCTGCACGACCTCGGCGGCCTCGAGCTTCTCCATCACCTCGAGCTCGGAGTCCTCCAGGTCCGAGATCCGCCGGTCCAGCGAACCGATCTCGTGCTGCAGGTTCTCCAGGTCGCGCGGCGAGGTGACCTGGCCGGAGTCGAGCCGCTGCTGGTTCCGCGCACGGCGCTGACGAACCTGCTCGACATCGCTGTCGGCCTTCTTCTGCTCGCGCTGCAGGTCGCTGACCTCGGTGTCCGCGGTGACCAGCTCGCGGTCGACGACGGACTTCTCGGCGGTCAGGTCCTTGAGCGCCTGGTGCTCCGGCAGCGACGCGCGCTTGTGCGCGACCTGGTCGAGCTGCAGGTCGAGATCCTGCAGGTCCAGCAGCCGGCGTTGGACGGCGGGCTCGGCGTTCAGAGTCGGCTCCTTAGATCGTCGGCGTACTCAGATCCGCAGCGTCCATGCGTCCGTGCAGAGTGTTGAGATGTGAGTGTCCACGGTACTGCCTCGGGCCGCGAGGCCTTCGAGCAGGAGGCGTTCGGCGTCCGCCAGCCACGGCCACTCGCTGGCCCAGTGCGCGACGTCGACGAGTGCGGGGTCGCCGTACGCCTGCGCCTCGGTCGCGGGGTGGTGCCGGAGGTCGGCGGTCAGGTACGCGTCGACGCCGGCCGCGCGGACCCGGGCGAACTCCGAGTCGCCCGCTCCCCCGACCACCGCGACGGTCTCGATCGTCCGGTCCAGGTCGCCGGAAACCCGGACGCCGTGCTCGGTCCGCGGCAGGCTCTCCGCGACCAGCCGCGCGAAGTCCGCGAGCGGCAACGGAGCTTCCAGTACGCCGACCCGCCCGCCGCCACGCTCGCTCGGCAGCTCGGCCAGCTCGTAGAAGTCGTACGCCGGCTCCTCGTAGGAATGGGCCGCGATCAGTGCCTCGCGGACCGCGCGGCGCCGGCCGCGCGGGAGGATCATCTCGATCCGGTCCTCGGCGACGACCTCGACGTCCCCGACGGTCCCGATCGTCGGGTTCGCGCCCGCCAGCGGCCGGAACGTCCCTTCGCCGGTCACGCTCCACGCGGCGCGCTCGTAGTTGCCGATCCGGCCCGCACCGGCCTTCGCCAGTGCGTCCAGCATCGCCTGGGTCTCCGCGACCGGGACGCCGACCACGACCTTGTCCATCGGCTCGGCCGGCATCGCCTTCAACGGGCGGGTGTCGCGCAGCCCGATCGCGGCGGCGAGCGCGTCGCTCACACCCGGGTTCGCGTTGTCGGCGTTCGTATGACAGACCTGTAAGGCGACACCTGCGCGAATCAGGTCGGTGATCACCCGGCCCTTGGGTGTCGTCGCGGCGACGCTGTTCACTCCGCGCAGCAACAGCGGGTGGTGCGTGACGAGCAGGTCGAACCCGCCGTCGATCGCCTCGTCGACCACGGCCCGCATCGGATCGACCGCGAACAGGATCCGCCGTACCTCCTGCCCGGGGTCGCCGGTGACCAGGCCGACGGCGTCCCAGTCCTCCGCCCAGGCGGGGTCGTAGAGCCGATCCAGTACTGCGAGCACGTCCGCTAGCGTCGTCACGCGCTTATCCTGACATTCCATGGATCGTGACGGGGGCAACCGCCCGGTGCCCCCGCCACGACCATGTCCGCCGGTACCGGCGACGGCGTGGGGTGCGACCGCCCCGCCGCATCCGCCACACCACCCGCACCGGCGGGAACGCCCCGGCCACACAGGGGGGAGGGCCGTCTCGGGACAGCCCGGCCGGGGCGCGTTCTGGACGGCCTAGATGAGCCAGGCCGTGGTGTCGCTCGGCAGCTTGTCGCCCTCGAGCGGGCCGCTGGACAGTACGACGGCGGCGTCCGGCAGCTCGACCGGTGCGGCGCCGAAGTTCGTCACGCACTGCCAGCCGCCGGAGCGGACGAAGTGCAGTACGTCGTCGTTGCCGTCGACCCAGGTCAGCGCGCTGCCGGTCCGGAGCCCACGCCGTACCGCAAGGGCCTTGCGGTACAGGCTGAGCGTCGACTCGACGTCGTCCTGCTGCGCCTCGACGGAGTACGCACCGAACCACTTCGGCTGCAGCAGGTGCGAGCCGCCGGTACCGAACCCGAACGACAGCCCGGTGACCGTCCACGGGATCGGCACCCGGCAGCCGTCGCGGCCCTTCTCGGCACCCTTCGACCGGAAGTACGCCGGGTCCTGCAGGTTCGCGGCCGGCAGCTCGCCGACCTCCTGCAGACCGAGCTCCTCACCCTGGTAGAGGTACGCCGAACCGGGCAGCGCGAGCATCAGCATCGTCGCGGCCCGGGCCCGGCGCAGGCCGAGCGCGACGTCGACGGTCGGCTCGGTGCCGTTGCTGAGCAGCCAGTCCTTGCCGTCCTGCCAGCCGCCCTTCGGGTTCTTCGGCAGGCCGTACCGGGTGGCGTGCCGGACGACGTCGTGGTTCGAGAACACCCAGGTCGACGACGACCCGTTCTGCTCGGCGAACTCGAGGTTCTCCTCGATCACCTGGCGGAACTTGTCGTACTCGAAGTCGGCCTGCAGCAGGTCGAAGTTGAACGCCTGCCCGAGCCCGTCGGCACTCGCGTACCGGGCCCGGCGAGCGGCCGGCACGAACGCCTCGGCGACCGCGGACCGCGGCGGATCGTAGGTGTTCAGCAGCTTGCGCCAGTCCTGGTAGATCTCGTGTACGCCGTCCTGGTCCCACAGCGGGTGCTTGCCGTTGGACTCCGACTGCCTGGGCAGCGTGGCCTTCGCCGGGAACGGCTCGCTGAGGTCCTTCACCAGCGCGTGCGCGACGTCGACCCGGAAGCCGTCGACACCTCGGTCCGACCAGAACTTCAGGGTCTCCAGGAAGTCCGTCCGTACCTCGGGGTGCTGCCAGTTCAGGTCGGGCTGCTCGGCCGCGAACATGTGCAGGTACCACTGGCCGTCGTCGGTCTGCGCCCAGGCGGAGCCGCCGAAGACCGAGTCCCAGTCCGACGGCGGCTGGTCGCCGTCACCGTCGCGGAAGATGTACCGGTCCCGCGCGGGGTGCCCCTTGGCCGCCTCCAGTGCCTCGACGAACCACTCGTGCCGGTCGGACGTGTGGTTCGGGACGATGTCGACGATCAGCTTGATGCCCTCGGCGTGCAGCGCCTCGACCAGCTGGTCGAAGTCGGACAGCGTGCCGAGCCGCGGGTCGACGTTGCGGTAGTCGTCCACGTCGTACCCGCCGTCGGCCAGCGCGGACGGGTAGAACGGGCTCAGCCAGACCGCGTCGATGCCCAGCGCCACCAGGTACGGGACTCGACTGATGATGCCGGGCAGGTCCCCGACGCCGTCGCCGTCGGAGTCGGCGAAGCTGCGCGGATAGATCTGGTACACGACGGCCTGCCGCCACCAGTCGGGATCGGTCTGCGGACTCGTCACGATCGCCTCACTCGGAAATCTGCCGGTAACCCGGGGTTTATATATAGGCTCTAAATTTAGAATCTGCATGTATTCTGCGGTCGGTAGGACGACGAGGTCAAGGGGCTTTCATGGCGAAACCACCGGCTACCCCGCCCACGGCGACGCCGACGATGCTTCGGCGGGTGAACGCGGGCAAGGTACTCGGCGTGCTGAACCGCGCACGGGTGATGACAGGAACCGGCCTGATCGAGGCCACCGGTCTCACCCGGGCGACCGTGCACGCGGTCTGCAACGACCTGATCTCGATGGGCTGGGTGGTCGAGCTCGACCCGGGGCGGACGTCGGTGGGACGGCCGTCGCGGCGGTTCGAGTTCAACGGGCGGGCCGGGTACGTGCTCGGGATCGACATCGGCGCGGCGAAGACGACCGTGCTGCTGTCCGACCTGCGCGGCGAGACGGTCGCGAAGGCCGGTCGGTCGGCGGCCGGCGTGAAGGCGCCCGGCGAGCGGACCGAGATCGTGCACGAGACCGTGGTCGAGGCGCTGGAGTCCGCCGAGGTGTCCGACGCTCAGGTGCTGGCTGCCGGTGCGGGGGTGGCCGCGCCGGTGGACCGGGACGGGAACATCCTGGTCGCGGACGAGTTCTGGCGGCGGTTCGACACCGGGTTGGCGCAGCGGCTCACCGAGCTGCACGGCTGGCCGGTGCTGCTCGAGAACGACGCGAACCTCGCGGCGCTCGGCGAGCACTGGCGCGGTGAGGCGCGGAACGTCGACGATCTCGTCGTACTGCTGGCGGGTGAGCGGTTCGGGTCCGGGTTGATGGACTCCGGGCGGTTGCTGCACGGGAGCCGCGGCGGGGCCGGCGAGATGGTGTTCCTGAAGCTGATCGAGGGCGTTGGCGACACCCACGGTATTGCCCGGATCGCCCGGGAGAACGGGACGGCGGCGGTCGCGGACGCCGCCGTACGGACGTCGTTGCGGTCGCTGGCGGTCGACGGTGCGGTGACGGCGGAGCAGGTGTTCGGCGCCGCGGCCGACGGGGACACGGTTGCCCAGGGCATCCTTCAGGACATCGCCGGGCGAACGGCCCGGGTCGTGGCGACGATCGGCACCCTGTTCAACCCCGAGCTGGTCGTGCTCGGCGGCGCCGTCGCCCAGGCGGCCGCGGCTCTACTCCCCGATGTCGAACGCCAACTCACCGACTACACCAGCACTCCCCCACGCGTCGCGGTCTCCTCCCTCGGCGACGCCATAGTCTCCGTAGGCGCCGTCCGCCACGCCCTCAACTACGTCGAACAACACGCCCTCGACCTGGAACTCACCTGCCGCCCGTGAAGCTGCGGATCCCCAGCCCACCACAATCGCCCTCGCGTCCACCGGCCCCGCCTGAGCGGACCGCGCAGCCGCACTTGTGATGGCGTGGGGATCCGCCCACCCGATCCCAAGCCAGCGGCCACCCGCCGTCGCACCACCCGCCGCCGCACGGTCCGACGTCGCGCGGTCCGACGTCGCGCGGTCCGACGTCGCGCGGTCCGACGTCGAACAGCACGCCCTCGACCTGGAACTCACCTGCCGCCAGTGAAGGTGCGGATCTCCAGCCCATCACAATCGCCGCCCGAACGCCCCGGCCACGCTTGAGCGGGCGGTGCAGCCGCAATTGTGATGGCCTGGGGATCCGCCCTCCCCGGTCGCGGACCAGCGGCGGCCCACCCCGTCGGCCCCATCGGGCCGCAGGCGGACCACCCCGTCGGCCGCATCGGACCGCAGGCGGAGCGGGCCGCCGCGCGGCGTCGCGCGGTCCGGTTAGCGGGTTAGTTGGCGGGCGATTGCCTCCAGGACGACCAGGTTGCGGCCGGAGGTGGTGGCGGAGGGGACGCCTGGTGGGACCAGGGACTGGTCTTCGGGGATGCCGGTGCAGAGGACGAAGACGTTGTCCGGGTGGGTGTCTACGAGGTGGGTGAGGGCGGCGCGCATCCACGGCGTGCGGCCCGCGTCCTGTACGGCGATCACCAGCGGCCGGCCCTGCGCCGCCTTCGCTGCCTGGGCGATCGCGTCGTCCCGCGGCGCACCGTTCTCGGTCAGATGGTGCTCGCCCCGCAGCACCACGCCGTCCGCGCCCGGCGCGACCCGGGTGAAGATCTCCGGAAGCCCCGACAAGTACGGGTTCCACGCCGGGTGCACCCCCTGCGTCAGATCCACCACGTACGGCGACCCGCCGAGCGCCGGGAACGTCTGCCCGGCCACCACCCGCGCCGCCACCTCCCGGATCGGCGCCCCGCCGAGACCCGACTGCCGGCTCCGCCGACCGAGCGACGCCGCGAGCCCCCGAACCCGCGCGGCCGCGTCAGCCACCCGCTCCGCCGGCAGCTCACCGCTCCGCACAGCCTCGACCACGCGAGCAGTCAGCGCGTGCGGGTCCGCCGTACCGACCGCGATCATCGCCAGGTCCGCGCCCGCACCGATCGACGCGACCGCGGCGTCCTCGATCGAGCGGTTCTTCGTGATCGCCTGCATCTCGAGCGCGTCGGTCGTGATCACCCCAGTGAACCCGAGCTCCTCCCGCAGCAACCCGGTCAGCACCCGGTGCGACAGTGTGGCCGGCTGGTCGTCGTACGCCGAGAAGATGATGTGCGCGCTCATCACGACATCGGCCCCGGCCGCGATGGTCGCCCGGAACGGCGCCAGCTCGACCGCCTGCACCTCTTCCACCGAACGGTCCACCCGCGGCAGGTCGGTGTGCGAGTCGACGGCGACGTCGCCGTGCCCCGGGAAGTGCTTCGGGCAGGCGGCGATCCCCGCGTCGTGGACGCCCTCGACGAACGCGACCCCGTGCCGCGACACGACCTCCGCCGTACGCCCGAACGAGCGGGTCGAGATGATCGGGTTCGCCGGGTTGCTGTTCACGTCGACCGACGGCGCGAGCATCAGGTCGATACCGAGCAACGCCAGGGTCGCGGCCGCGTCCCGGGCCGCGGCGCGGGTCAGTTCGGTGTCGTCCAGGTCGCCGAGCAGCCGCGGGGACGCCAGCGGCCACGGGTTCGCCGGCGCGAGGTGGCTGAACTCGCCGCCCTCGTGGTCGATCGCGACGATCAGGTCGGGCCGCTCGGACCGCAGTACGGCGGTCAAGGCCGCCACCTGCTCGGCGTCCGCGACGTTCCGGGTGAACAGGATGACCGCGCCGAGGCCGCCGGCCACCGCGCGCCGCAGGTCGTCGGGGGCCGTTGTTCCGGTGAAGCCGACGACCAGTGCGCCGGCCGCGTCCCGATCCAGTTGAGCACTCATTCCCCAACCCTCTCGCAGTCGCGGCAGCCGGCGCCAGTAGGGGCCTGTCGGCGCCCCGAGGGGCATCGTTGTCAGGGGTTGTCATGGCAGTTAACTGCCGCCACCCTGCGGGTTTTCCATGATTACCACCTTTTACCCCTGTCTGTTCGGGCCGACGGCAGATAACGTTGTCTCTCGACCTGACCGCCCTGACCGGGGGGACGATGAGCGACGACACTGGGGACGACACATTGGTGGCGCGGGAATCCGTGCTGGGCATCGACATCGGCGGCACGAAGATGGCCGCCGCTTTGGTGTCCGCCGACGGCACGATTCTCACCGGCGACCGGATCCGGACCCCGTCCGGCGGCGCCGACCAGGTGTTCGCCGCGCTCGGTGAGCTGATCGACCGTGTCCGCGGCGACGCGACCCCGCTCGCGGTCGGCGTCGGCTCGGCCGGCCCGCTCGACCAGCAGCACGGTCTGGTCTCCCCGGTGAACATCCCCGGCTGGCGCAACTTCCCGCTCGTCGACCGGGTCCGCGCGCTCACCGGCGACGTACCGGTGACGCTCGGCATGGACGGGCACTGCTTCGCGCTCGGTGAGTACTGGAGCGGCGCGGGGCGGGACGCGAAGACCCTGCTCGGCATCGTGGTCTCGACCGGTGTCGGCGGTGGGCTGGTCGTCGACGGCAAGCCGCTGATCGGCCAGTCCGGCAACGCGGCGCACATCGGTCACGTGGTGGTCGACCAGGACGGCGAGGCCTGCGCGTGCGGGTCGTACGGCTGCGTCGAGGCGTACGCGAGCGGTCCGCGGATGGTGACTCGCGCGCAGCGCGGCGGCTGGCGGACCGACGAGGACGTGGACGCCGAAGTACTGGCCGCCGATGCCGCGGCCGGGGACGAGCTCGCGCTGGCCGCGTTCGACGACGGCGCGCAGGCGCTGGCCGCGGGGATCGTCGCGACGGCCGTGACCGTGGATCTGACCACGGTCGTCATCGGCGGCGGCGTCGCGAAGGCCGGACCGGTGCTGTTCGACCCGGTGCAGGCGTGGGTGAAGCGGCTCGCGCAGCTGCCGTTCGTCGCGGACCTCACCGTGGAACCGGCCCAGCTGGACAACGCCGGGCTGCTCGGCGCCGCGCATCAGGCGTGGGCCGCGCTCTCCTGATCCGCACATTCGGGTTGGTGCGGTAAAGGTTCTCCCGCACACCTTTGCGCAATTCTTACGAATCTTCCGGATCCGTGTAACGACACCCCTACGCGCAGCGATTCAAGGGATGGATGGGGTGGGGGCACCGTCATCCACGGCCGGTCGAGGGGGCTCGGACCGGTCGGCTCGGGAGATCGAGGGGGGCCTGGATCAACCGGAACACGCGAGCGGCGGGCGAGGAGACTCACCCGCCGCAACCGTGTGGACCCACCGGTCGGGAACCGACGCGCCGTCGGCAACGTCGGACCGATTCGCAGCGCGATCGATCCCGTGGAGGGACGGTATCGAACGCGGGTTCTGCACCGTGAACGGCGGACGGTGGCGGCAGGAGGGGGCTGCCACCGGCCTGACCCCCTGTCCACGGTGCAGAACTACGACGGTTCTACGGCCGGAGCCACTCCGGTTCGGGCAGGCGGTCGCGGTCGAGGCGGCCGTTGTCGTCCAGCGGGAGTTCCTCGATCGGGATCAGGTCCGCCGGGACCAGGTAGATCGGCAGCTCCTTGCCGAGGTCAAGCATCAGCCGGGCCAATACGGCGGGATCGCTGTCCTCGAGTACGACGTACCCGATCAGGCAGGTGTCACCGCCCGGCTCCGTCTGCGCGACCACGACCGCGTCCACCACGCCCGGCTGGTCCGCGAGTACATGCTCGGTCTCGCCGGGCTCCACCCGATGACCGCGGATCTTCACCTGGTCGTCCGCGCGACCGAGGTACTCGAGCGTGCCGTCGACCCGCCAGCGGCCGAGGTCGCGGCTGCGGTACAGCCGCGCGCCGGGATGCCCCGGGTCGCCGACGAACGCGCGCTCGGTCTCCTCCGGCCGCCCGAGGTAGCCCTGGGCAACGGCCGCGCCGCCGAGGTGGATCTCGCCGACCGCGCCGACCGGCACCGGCCGTAGCGCGGGGTCCAGCAGCCGTACGGCGACACCCTCGATCGGGCGCCCGATCGACGGCCGGTCCTCGGCCGGGTCGACCTCGTGGATCGTGGTCACGATCGACGCCTCGGCCGGCCCGTACTCGTTGAACAGCCGGCACTCCGGATGCGCGTCCAGGAAGTCCCGCACCTTGTGCGTCAGCACCATCGCCTCACCGCCCGCGACGATCTCCCGCAACGCCGGCAGCTCCGGCAGCCGGCGCATCGTCGCCAGCAGCGCGGTCAGCGGGCTGAACGCCATGAACAGCCGCTGGACGTCGTGATCGCGCAGCGCCGCGACCACCGCGTCCGGGTCGTACCGGTCGTCCTCACCGATCAGTACGAGCGCCGCACCGGAGGCCAGCGTCGTGAACATCTCCTGCACGTGGACGTCGAACCCGAACGAGGTCCACTGCAACGTCCTGAGCGACCGCCGGGTGCGCAGGTAGTGCCGGACCAGGTTCACCGGGCCGCGGTGCGGGACCACGACCCCCTTCGGGTTGCCGGTCGAACCGGAGGTGTAGATGCAGTACGCGATGTCGTCGGCCGCCGCGCGGACCGGCGGGGCCTGCTTGGCGCGGGCGTCGCCGTCGGTCGCGGCCACCGGTACGAGGCGGAGGCCGAGGCGGTCCGCCAGCGCCGCGTCATCTCCGACCAGCGCGACCGCGGCCGCGTCGTGCACCATGAACGCCCAGCGGGACTCCGGTACGCCGGGATCCAGCGGGAGGTAGGCGGCGCCCGACTTCAGCACGGCCAGCACCGCGACGACCATTTCGGTGCCTCGGGCAACACGGACCGCGACCAGCTCGCCCGGCTTGACGCCGAGGTCGGTCAGCTGCCAGGCGACCGCGTTCGCGCGGCGGTCGAGTTCGGCGTACGTGAGCTCGCGATCGCCTTGCAGTACAGCGATTGCGTCCGGGGTGCGGGCGACCTGCTGCTCGAAGAGCGTGTGCAGACCGCTGAGCTCGCCGGCCACCACGGCGTCCCGCCGTACCCGTCCGATCGGGCCGACCGGGTCGGCGTCGGACTCGAGTTCGCGGAGCGCGTCGAGGTCGGACGGCAGCGGGAGGACGAGTTCGGGGAGGCGGAGGTCCGGGCGGGTCGTTGCCCTGCGCAACACTTCCTCGAGGTACGCGAGCAGGCGCTCGGCACTGCGCCGGTCGAACAGGCCGGACCGGTAGTCCGCCGTACAGGTGATGGCGTCGCCGTCGTGGGTGAGGCGGAACCGTATGTCGATCTGCGGCGGCAGCTCGTCCTCGCCGTCCTCGAAGTCGACCAGGATCTGGAACAGCGGGTCCCGCGCGAGGATCGACAGGTCGGCGCCCGCGTGCTCGAACGCGGCGGCGGTGATGTCGCGGATCCGCTCGGTGAGCTCACCGAGATCGGGCTCGCCCGACAGGTCGATCCGCAACGGCAACGGCCGCGCCGCCGGGGCGTCGTCCGGGCGGACCATCGCCGACCCGATCGTCACGTCGTCCTGCGCGGCGAACCGTCCGAGGACAGTCGCCACCGCGGCCAGCATCGTCATCGCCGGGCTGAGCTTCCGCTCGTGGCTGTAGGTGAACACGGCGGCACCCAGCTCAGGATCAAGCTCCCGCCGTACCGTCACCACCGCGTCGTCCCCCGGCGCCCGCACCCGATCCACCGGCAACACCAACGGCTGCGCACCGGCCAGCACCCGATCCCAGTAGCTCAGATCCCGCCGCCGATCCCCCAACTCCCGAACCGCAACAGCAGTCCCAGGAATGGCCACCCGCCCGTCCGCATCCTTCTTCCCACCCTCCCGAACCACAACCGGCGTCCCGGGGAGGACCACCAGCCCGCCGTCACCATCCTTCTTCCCACCCGCACGCGCCACCCCAGCCGCGCCCCCACCAACCTCACCGCTGCCCTGACCAGCCCCCTCGCGGCTCTTGCCTGCCTTAGACGCGCTCCCCCGCGCATCTTCGACCTGCTTCTCGTCCGTGCCCCCCTCACCGACCGCCGGTCCCGCACCAAGCGCGATCGCACCGCCCGAAGCACCCCCGCGCGCACCACCTGCGGACGCCTCACGCCCGGTCCCCCGTGTGTCCGTCGTACCGCCCCCTGCGGAGCCTGCACCAAGCGCGATCGCACCGCCCGCCGCACTCACCCGTACACCTTCGGCAAACGCCTCACCCGCGACGGATCCGCCCTCGCCGGACGCCTCACCCCGGGCGGATGCGGCTTCGGCGGACGCCTCCACCGAGGTGGAGCCGCCCTCGGCCGGCGTGCTACCCGGCGTGGATCCACCCTCGGCGGACGCCTCTCCCGGGGTGGTTGTGCCCTCGGCGGACGCCTCACCCGGGGCGGATGCGCGTTCGGCGGATGCCGTACCCGCGGTGGATGCGCCTTCGGTGGAAGCGTCGGGGGTCTCGGCCAGGTTGGTGGTTGGCGTGGTTGGCTCAGCGGCTTCGGCGGTTGCGTCGGCGGCGGGCTCAGGCGTATGTGGTGCTGCGAGCTCGTGGGGCTGGTCGTCTGTGGGTTGTTCGGTGAGGAGTGCGAGCTGTTCGCGCATCAGCTTGGTGACGCCGTCGACCAGCTGGCCTGCTACCCGCAACTGCTGCGACATCAGCGCAGCCATCCCACTCCCGGGCAGCTCCGCCGCACCCGTCGCAGCTGCGGCCTCATCCACCTTCGCCGCAAGCTCCGCGAGCCCCGACCCAAGTACCGCCAGCGCCGCCCGCGGATCCCGCGCCGCCGCATCCCCACCGCGAGCGCCCGCCCCGTCCACGCCCTCGCCGTGAACCTCAGCACCATCAAACCCAACGCCGCCAGCAGCCGCACCCGCGCGGTCAGCGCCCACACCGTCAACACCTGCGCCGTGAGCAGCACCAACCGCCGCTCCACCAGCCTGAGCGCCCTCAGCTCCAGCACCACCAGCGACAGCACCCTCAACCGCAGCACCGCCAGCCGCAGCACCGCCAGCGGCAGCACCCTCAACCTCGGCGCCCTCAGCTCCAGCACCCTCAACCGCAGCATCACCAGCGGCAGCACCGCCAACCGACGGACCACCGGCCGCAGCACCCCCGGCCGGCGTACCAGCGGACGTGTCGTCGGCCGGCGTGCCGACCGGCTTCTCGGCCTCCGCCGTCTGGACTGCGACCGCTGTTGCCAGCTTGTGCGGCGTCGTGAACGTCAGGAACAGATCATCCGGCGCCAGCTCCACCTCGAACCGGCTGCGCAGCTCGTCGATCACCGGCGCCATCGACGCGGGCGTAGCCCCCAGCTCCGCGAACGTGTGGTCCACCGTCAGGTCGTACGGATCCAGCCCATGCACCTCACAGGTCAGATCGAGTACGACGTCCAGCGACTCCCGGTACCGCTCCGCCGACCCCTCGTCCCCCGGCAGCGACCCGGCCTGCGCCAGATAGTCCGCATCAATCACATGCGTCTCCGCCGGCAACGCGAACGGCGACGCGTCCTCCGCCTCAACAGCCTCGACCGGCTCCGGCTCCACCGGCGGATCCAGCGGAATCCGCTTCACCGCGGCACTGGACGGCGGCTCGAACACCACCGACTGCGCCCGCGCGGCCCGCTCGAACGCGTTCAGCCGCGGCGCAACGTCGCCCCCGGCAACCGCCGTACCCGGACCGGCCAGCACCGTCACTGACGGATCCACCGGATGATGCACCCGACGGAACGGGTACGTCGGCAGCGGCACCCGCCCGCCGTCGGCGTACACCTTGGCCCACGCGATCTCGGTCCCCTGCTCGTACAGCTCGGCCAGCCCGTTCATCGTCGCGAGCACCGGGTCCTGCCCGAGGCGCTGCGCGGGGATCCACGTGCTGTTCGGCGCGATCCGCCGCCCGGCGGGGCTGAGTACGGCGTCCGGCCCGAGCTCGAGGAACCGCCGGCACCCGGCCGCGGTCACCGCCTCGACGGCGTCCCCGAAGAGCACCGGTTGCCGCAACTGACCGACCAGGTAGTCGCTGTCCAGCACCGTCCCGGACTCGAGCAGATCACCCGACCAGCTCGACACCATCGGCGTCCGCAACGGCTTCAGCGTGATCTCGCGAACGATCTCCGCGAAGTCCGACAAAATTGGGTCCACCAACGAGCTGTGGAACGCCCGGTCCACGTCCAGCCGCTGCCATGCCACCTGCAACTGGTCGAGCTGCGCCGCGAGCTGCCCGACGATCACCTCGGACCCGGTCAGCACGAACGACTGCGGACCGTTGCCTGCGGCAACTTCCACGCCGGCGGTCCGGGCGATCTCGCGCACCCGATCGGCGTCCGCCCGTACGGCGACCATTGCCCCCGGCACCGTTCCGCGCTGCATCAGCTCGCCGCGCTTGGCGGTCAGCCGTACGCCGTCCGCGACGGACAGCGCGCCCGCGACGCACAACGCGGCGTACTCCCCGACGCTGTGCCCCACGACCAGCGCGGGCTGTACGCCGAACGACTGCCACAGCCGAGCCAACGCCACCTCGAACGCGAACAGCGCGGGCTGCGCCGTCTCGGTCGGCCAAACGCCTTCCGTCCCAGCCGCGGGGGTGAGCAGCAGCTCGTTCAAACTGCCGCCGGTCTCCTCGTGGTACACCCGGTCGCACTCGTCGAGCACCGACCGGAACACCGGGAACCGCGCCGCCAGCCCCGCGGCCATCCCGCGTCGCGCGGCGCCCTGCCCGGTGAACGCGTACCCGAGCGGACCCGGCCCGCCCCGCGGCACCTCGGTCGTCTGCGCGGAACCGAGCGCGCTGAGCAGCTCCCGCTCCGTACCACCCGCGACCGCGATCCGGTACCGGTGCGCGGGCCGGCCGAGCGCCGCCGTACCGGCAAGATCGATGAGCCGATGGCCGGTGCCGTGGTCGAGGTCGGTGCGGTACAGCTCGACGAGATCGGCGAGCGCGTCCGGATCCGGCGCGGACAGCGGCAGTACGACGGGGCCGTCGTCGCCGCGGCGGATCTGCCGCGGCGCCTCCTCGAGGATCACGTGCGCGTTCGTGCCGCTCGGGTCCAGTGCGCTGACGCCGGCGCGCAACGTCGTACCGCCGGACTGCAACGGTACGGTCCATTCCCGTACGTCGGTGCCGATCACGAACGGGCTGCCGTCGAGGACGAGCGCCGGGTTCGGCTCGGTGACGTTGATGGTCGGCACGAGCGTCCGGTGCTGCAGCATCAGGATCGTCTTGATCAGACCGGCCATGCCCGCGGCGCTGTCCAGGTGACCGATGTTCGGCTTCACCGACCCGATCGTGCAGAACCCGACCTTGTCGGTGTGCCGGCGCAGCGCCGTCGTCAGCGCCTTCACCTCGGCGGCGTCCGCGGCCGGGCTGCCGATCCCGTCCGCCTCGATGTAGCTGACCGAGTCCGCGTCGAACCCGGCCCGCTGCAGCGCCCGCTCCACCAGCTCGACCTGGTTGCCGTCGGTGTTGCTGACCGCGGTGCCGCGGATCACGGCGTACACCGTGTCCCCGTCGGCGAGGGCCTGGTCGAGACGCTTCAGCAGTACGGCGGCCACGCCGTTCCCGCCGACCGTACCGTCGGCGTCCGCGGCGAACGCGCGCACGTGCCCGCTCGGCGACAGGATGGAGTCCGGCGTCGGGTGGTAGGTCGTTGCCTGCGGCACCTGTACGGCGGCGGCACCGGCGAGCGCGAGGTCCGCGTCACCGGATCGCAAGGCCTGGCAGGCCAGGTGGACCGCGACCAGCGACGACGAGGACGCGGACTGTACGCCGATCGCCGGACCGGTCAGACCGAGCCGGTACGCGACCCGGGTGGCGATCGAGTCGCGGGACTGGTGCTGGCGGTTGTACAGGTTCATGCCGGAGCCGGCGAAGACGCCGACGCGATCCGACGTGCCGGCGTACCCGCCATGCTCCAACGCCTGATGACAAACCTCGAGGAACAACCGCTGCGCCGGCTCCATGAGCTCAGCCTCACGATCACTCAACCCGAAGAACTTCGCGTCGAATGCCTCGACATGCTCCAACACACCCGAGACCGCGACAACCCCGTCCCCCGTGTCCGGCATCCCCCGCCGCACACTCTCCACACCCCCGACAAGGTTCTCCCAGAACCCCTCAAGCGTCTCGGCCCCAGGAAACCGCCCAGCCACCCCCACTACAGCGACCGGCTCCACCACACCGGCCCGCTCAACACCCCCTACCGCCCGAGCACCCCCAACCACAGCCTCGCCCGCCACCTCGGGCCCACCGGCACCCTCCAACTCGCCACCGGCCCGCCCAACCCCCACACCCGCAGCCACCAACGCACCAACACCTACAGCGGCGCTCTCCCCCTCAACACCAACTGCACGACCCGCGCCGTCATCAGCACCGTCAACATCGCCCGCACCACTCGCGCCGCCAACATCCCCGGCGCCTCCGCCATCCGCAAGACCAGCCACGTCGAGCACACCCGACGTACCACCCTCAGCATCAGCCTCGGCACCAACCTCGGCGTCCTCAGAGTCCCCCGCGCTCTCAGCCTCTTCGGCCCCTAGAGCCCCGACCCCATCGTCGGCAAGATCCACACCATCGCGAACCTCTCCAGCAGAGTCCGCATCCCCGGCGCCCGCGACAACACCCTGCGCACCAGCGAGCTCACCGTCACCGGCAAACCCCTCCGCGCCCGCGCCGTCGTCATCCCGCCCACTGTCCAGTCCGTCGCCCGCATCCCCAAGCACCGCCCGCCCAGCCAGCTCCGATCCCCCAACATCCGAACCGGCTTCGTCGCCCCCGTCACCCCCAGCGACCTCGCCAACGCCCACCTCCCGGGCCACAGCCGAGCCGGCCTCGTCGGCCGCCTCCTCCCCAGCGACAGCCGACGCGATCTCCTCAACGCCCTCATCCCCGGCGACAACCGAGTCAACCTCGTCGCCGTCGCCGTCCCCGGCAACATCCGACTCGCCGTCGGCAACCGCAGCGTTCGACGCACCGTCCGCGACTCCCGCCTCGCCGACCATGCCACCAAGCGCAGAGGCCGCCTCATCCTCGTCCGCAACCGTGGCACCCGGCTCAGCTACTACGCCGCCACCGCTGACCGCCGGCTCCTGCTCGCCTGCCTGGTCACTCTGGTGGATACGTTCCGAATCCGGAGCAGGTACGTCGCCCGCATCGCCAGCAATCGGCCGGCCAACCACCTCAGGCTCTGCGCCAACCTCGGCCTCGCCGACACCCTCGACCTCGCCGCCGGTCGCGCCCTCACCGACCGCCTCGCCCGCGACAACCACCGCAGTGCCCTCGGCACCACCCGCACCGCCGGCAGCAGCTACGTCCTCCGCATCGACAGCCACCACCTGCTCGGCTGCCCCGTCGCGTTCGTGAGCACGCTCCTCATCCCGTGCGAGTACCGAGGCCGCATCCACAGCCAACGACTGAGGATCCGCATCGGACGCATCAGCCGGGTCAGCCTCGAGAACAGATCCGTCCTCAGCTGCAGACCGATCAGCCTCACCACCACCCGTCCGCCCCTGAGGGTCGTCGTCGGCAGCGCTCTCGTCGCGCGCGACTACAGCCGCGCCCTCGTGGCCCGCCGTCTCGTCATCGGCAGGCAGAACGTTCGCCACGTCGCCAGCTGCCCCCGGTGCAGCGGCATCAGGCTCGTCGGCACGACCAGACGAGTCGCCATCAGCCAACTCGGCGTCGGCAGCGCTCTCGTGGATCGCGGTCTCGTCATCGGCAGGTACGACGTTCCTCGCATCGCCGATTGCCCGCAGTACAACGGTTTCAGGCTCGTCGGCACGCCCAGCCTCATCACCAGACTCGACACCCGCATCGCCATCAGCCGACCCGGCGTCGGCAGCGCTCTCGTGGATCGCCGACGCGTCGTCGGAGGGTACGGCGTCGCTCACGCCGACGGCTGCCCGCAGTACAGCGGTCTCAGGCTCGTCGGCACGCCCAGCCTCATCACCAGACTCGACACCCGCATCGCCATCAGCTGGCTTGACGCCGTCGGTCGGGTCATGGTCAGCGACCCGCGGGTCGGCATCGTCGACTGCCGGGGTGGCGTCGGCGGCAGTCGGGGCAGTCGCGTTGGCTGCCGGGGTTGCTTCGTCTGCTGGTACGTCGTCTTGTGTTGAAGTCGCGTCGACGTTGGCGTCGTCTGCCTCGCTCTGTGCGGTAGATACGTCAGCTTGGTCTACAGCTGCGGCGCCGTGTGCGTCGGCGCTTGCCTCAGCCGGTGCGACGGCTGTGTCGGGTTCGTCGGCAGCAGGTTCGTCCCCGGCAACGAACGCGTCGTCCTCGTCGCGAGCAGCATCTTCCGAACGACCGTCGTCCCGCGCGGCTTCCTCGCGACCGCTTTCCTCGCCCCGGCCGCCTTCCTCGCCCCGGCCGCTTTCCTCGTCCCGTGCGGCTTCCTCGACCTGTGCGCTTTCGTCCTCGCGAGCATGAGCCTCGTCGAGCGGGGCGTCCTCGGACGGCTCCTCGTTGGAGTCTGCTGTCAGGGCATGGGAGGGCGCGTGGGGCTCGGGTCCGTCCGACTCGTCGTTCGCGGCGCTGTGGTTGTCAGCTGCGGTTGGCTTTGTGGTGATCGCGTCCGCAGAAGGTACGTCCGCGTCGACGGTGGGCGTTGCGTTGGTGTTCGCGCGATCGGGTACGACGTCGTCGTCGCCGGGAGCTGCGTCCGCTTCTGCCTCGGCGGTTCCCGCGTTCGCTTCGGTGTCGGCGAGGGCGGTCTCTGCGATCGCGTCGTTCGTACCGGGTGTGTCGTCGGCTGCGTCCGTGTCAACGGCGGGGTCCGCGTTGGCGGGGCGGTTCGCGTTGGCCGGTGGGTTGGAGAGCTCTGGGCTGTCGGTTGCGTTCGTACCGTCGGTTGCCCTGGGGGTGTCGGTCACGCCCGCGTCGTCGGACGTACCTGCTTCGTCGGTCGCGGCTGCTTCGTCGGTTGCGTCCGGCGTGGTTGCAGCCGGGCGACTGAATGCGTCTGAGCCGCTGGGTACGTCCACGTCCACGTCCGCCGGGTGCGTGGCGTCCGACGTGTCCGAGGCCTCGGGGGCCGTGGTGTTGGTGGTGGGTGCGCTGTTGGTGAGGGGTGTGGGGCCGATCGGGTCCGCGGCGGCGGGGCGTGGAGTGGCCGGCCGGTAGGTGGTCGGGGGTGGGGTGGCATCGGTGATGCGGGTGAGTTCGGTGGTGGCGGGCTCGTCGGCGGTGAAAGCCGCGGACGGTACGTCGATCGGCGCCGGTGCGTCGGAGGCCGATGCGTCCGAGGCGGTCGCGTCGGGGGGCGCGGGCTCGGAGGTCGTTGGTTGGGCGGGCGCCGACTCTGCGGAAGTTGCCTCGGGGGCCGTTGCGTCCGAGGCGGTCGCGTCGGGCGCGGGCTCGGATGGTTGGGCGGGCGCTGGGTCTGCGGAGATTGGCTCGGACGTCGCGGGCTCGGCAGGTGTGGGGCGGGGCTGCGGAGCCGTGGAGGGTGACGGGCCGAAGGGGGATGTGGGTGCGGCGGGGTGGGTGGTTTCCGCGGTCGACGGCGCTGACTCAGGGGACTGCGCCGGAGCGGAGGATGGGGCGGCCGATGGGGTTGTCTCGGGAGACTCGGTGGGGGCCGGGGGTGCGTCGGGGAGGTCGCGGGGCGGCGCGGGGGCGTAGGTCGGCGTCGGTGACTGCGCGGGCCGTGGCGGGGTCGCAGGGGCGGGCGGGGCGGTTGAGGGGGCCGGTGGCGCGGGTGTGGATGGCGCGGGCGGGGCAGGTGTGGATGGTGTGGGGGTGGAGGGGGTTGGCGAGGGTGGCGGGGTGGGAGTGGGGGTGCCGAGGGTGGGGCGTTGGGGTGGGGTGGGGATGGATTGCTGGAGTTCGCGTTTCCAGGCCAGGCCGACGGTCGGTAGTTCGGTGGTGCGCTCGGACGGGTCCTCGTCGGCGTACGGGGTGGTTTCGGGGGTGGTGGACGGGCCCTGGCCGGTGGGGCCGCTGGCGGGGGTGGCGCCGGCGGGTTCTACGTGGGGGTGGGTGCCGTGTTCGAGGGTGCCGTCGAGCCAGCGGTGTTTGAGGAGGGGGCGGAGGATCTTGCCGCCGGGGGTGGTCGGGAAGTCGCGGCGGGGTACGCCGACGACCTGGGCGACCAGGCCCAGCCGGGTCTGGATCAGGCTGCGGATGGCCTGATCCATGCCGGGAACCGAGTCCGGCGTCAGCGCGTAGAAGACGACGAGGCGGTCGGTGCCGGATTCTTCGTCGGCGATTCCGCAGGCGGCGACCAGGCCGGACGAGGCGCCGACGACCGTCGCGGCGACGGATTCGATGTCGTGGGCGTAGTGCAGTTTGCCGGACATGATGATGCGTTCGCTGTCGCGGCCGGTGATGACGACCTGGCCGCCGGTGATGAAGCCCTGGTCGCCGGTCGCCAGCCACTTGCGGGCCGGCCAGCTGCCCACCGGGAAAGCCGTCCGGTCGGCCTCGAGGTTCCCGAGGTACCCGGGGGTCACGCGCGCGGACGCGACCTGCAGCTGGCCGATCCGCCCCTCGGGCAGTACGGCGCCGTTCGGCGCCACGATGCGTACCGTCGTACCGGGCGCAGGCGCCCCGACCGAGACCAGCGACAGCACCCCGGGCGCTTCGACGCGCGGCGCACCGGGACGCGCGACGGCGACCTTGCCCGCCGAAGGACGCTGGTCGACCCACTCGACGACGCCGGTCGGTGGGATCCGGACGCGGTGCACGTTCGGGGTCAGGCCGGGCCGCGCGAACGTGATCCCGGTGACCGTCTCGGTCATCCCCCACGCCGCCACGAACGTCTCAGGTACGACGCCGAACCGGTTCGTGACGCGCAGGAACTCCGACATCACCGGCACCGTGATCTGCTCGCCGCCGCTGACCAGGCTGCGCAGCGCGGACAGGTCCCAGTGCCGGTCGGGCTCCCCCGCCACCGCCGCGGTCGCGAGCCGGTACCCGAAGTTCGGCGACCAGGAGTGGTTGACCCGGTGCTGCTCCATCAGATCGAACCAGCGCAGTGGGTTCGCGAGCACCCAGTCGGTGTTGACGTGGATGTTCGTGCACCCGGTGAACACCGGCAGCAGGTGGTACAGCAGGAACGCGCCGCTGCGGTCCAGCGGCAGCCAGTTCAGCGTGGTCTGACCGGGCCGGATCGGCAGCATGGCCGGCGTACCGGCGGCGAACTCGACCAGCCCGCGGTGCGTGAGCTGCACCATCTTCGGCGTACCGGTCGAGCCGGAGGAGAGCATCAGCACGGCGACGTCGTCCGCGGCCGGGCGGTGGAAGTCGGAGGTCGGCTCGTGGCCGGCCATCGCGTCCGGGTCGAGGACTGGGAGGCCGAGGTCGTTCGGCAGGTCGGACGGGCGGCCGATCAGGACGGTCCAGCCGAGCAGGTCGGTGATCTTCCGGAGCCGCTCGCGACCCTCCTCGGTCCGGTCGCCGGCCGGGTGCGGGGCGACCAGCAGCGGGCGGATGCCGCCGAGCGTGCAGGCCCAGAACGCGGCGAAGAACCCGACCGGTTCGGTGCAGTGCACGACCGCGGGGTCCCCGGCGCGTACGCCGTTCGCGCGCAGGCCGGCCAGGATCCGCGCGGCCAGCTCGAGCAGCGTCGGGAAGTCGAGCTTGGTCTCGCGCCCGTCAGCGCCGATCTCGACGACGCCGGCGCCGCCGAAGTCACGGGCCGCCCGGAGCAGCGCGCTCGGCAGGTCGCGGGGGTACCCGGCGGGAATCATCAACGCCGGCCCGGTGGAGATCGCCGGCCGGTCCGCACCACTTCTCACGCCGAAGCCACCACCAGCACGGAGAGGGGTACGCCGGGACGCGGGCAACCGCTGAGCGAGGCCGGTCGGCGACCCACGGACACGTGCCTCCCCAACTGGACGGAGCGGGTACCGGGCGGACCCGCCTCACACACTTTCACACCGAGCTGTTGCCCCGTTTCCATCAGCCGGAACAGATGCCGTGACCGGGTACACCCGGTGCGTCATCGCGCCGACCGACAGCCGTGAACCCTACCAGCCGCGACCCGCCCTGGAGGAGTCCGTTCTCACCAGCCGATGGTTAAGAATCCCGCGACCACCGACATGGTTCCAACGAGTGACGGCAGGTTCCGATACGCACCGTACGAAAGCCGTGCACGGCCCCGCGTCAGCGCCGTGGCGGTGCGGTGTCAGAGCCCCTGGCAAGAGTGATCCCCGTCGAAAACATCACTCTCAGGGGGAGCAGGGAATGTCCGTACAGGAGCTGCAGCAGGCCGCGCAGGAGTTCGTCGACGCCGGGTTCGGGAGCCTTGAGCTGCGGGTGCACGACGACGGCGGCGAGTACGTCGCCCGGGCCGGCGTACGGGAGCTCGGAAGTGCCGAGCTGCCGCCCGCGGACCAGCAGTTCCGGGTCGGGAGCGTGACCAAGACGTTCGTGTCGACCGTCGTACTGCAACTGGTGGCCGAGGGCAAGCTCGAGCTCGACGGTACGGTCGCCGGCCGGCTGCCGCGGTTCGCGCTGGACGAGCGGATCACGGTGCGGATGCTGCTCGACCACACCAGCGGGCTGTTCAACTACACCGGCGAGTACTACCCAGACGGGACGGTCGTGGCGGGGCTGCCCGCGACCGGGAAGGAGTGGGCGGACAACCGGCTGCGCGGGTACACACCGGACAAGCTGGTGGAGTTCGCGCTGGGCAAGCCCGCGCGGTTCGAGCCGGGTGCCGAATGGAGCTACTCGAACACGAACTACTCGGTCGCGGCGCTGCTGATCGAGGCCGTCACCGGGCGGACGCTCGCCGAGGAACTGGACAGCCGGATCATCAAGCCGCTCGGCCTGACCGGCACGATCGAGCCCGGCGACCGGACCGACATCCCCGGCCCGCACTCGCACGGGTACTTCCGGTACCAGGACGGCGAGGAGTCGAAGGTCGTCGACGTCACCGAGCAGAACCCGTCGCTGCTTTTCGCGGCCGGCAGCATGCTGTCGACGACGCGGGACCTCCAGGTGTTCATGTCCGCCTTGCAGAGCGGCAAGCTGCTCCCGGCCGAGCTCCTGACCGCGATGCGTACGCCGGAACCGAAGAGCGGCCCGCTCAACTACGGCCTCGGCCTGTTCGCCCAGGACACCGGCACCCAGACCATCTACCACCACAACGGCAGCGCCCCCGGCGGCTACGGCGCCCTCATGTACAGCACCGCCGACGGCCAGAAGACCCTCACCGCAGCCATCACCATGGGCGACGCCGACGCCAACATCCTGGAGATCTTCCCGCCGGCCCTGGACCGCCTGGTGAAGACGGTCTTCGGCGAGCAAGGCGAGTAGCAAGGCGAGTAGCAAGGCGAGTAGACAGCCCACGCAACCACGGCCGGGGGTCCGGGGGCGAAGCCCGCCGGGCGGGGTCCGGGGGTTGCCCCCCCCCGGACAACACGACGGACGAGCCCGGCCCGCGCCCTCCGCGGGCATACCGCGGCGACGAGTGAGTGGAGGTGAGTGGACAACTATCGAAACCTAGCCCGGCGGTCCTCAAGCTCCTGAGTTCGCCGTTGCCGCAGGTCAGGGCACCAATAGCCGCATCCGCTCTCCCAGCGGTCCGACAAACCCAGGTCCGGCTTTCGAGACAACAGCAGCTCGAGCTCGTCGAGCGATACCGAACCGGTGCACTCCGACGGGAGTTGGCGGAGGTGTACGGGATCGGCACCGGCGCTGTGTCCGGGATCCTCAAACGGCACGGTGCCGGTCGCAAGATTGGCCTCACGCCGGACGAGCTCGAGCACGCTGCAGAGCGCTACGAGCCCGGCCAGTCGCTCTCGCAGATTGTCGAGGCCTTCGGCGTCGTGGCGAACACCATGCGCGCCGCGCTCCTCGGACACGGCATGACCATGCGATCGACGAGAGGCGCGGTGCGATGAAGCGACTGAGCCGCCCCGACGACCGCCCCGGGACAGCTCTCGGCCTCGTCTACCCCTGGGATCTGGTGCCGGCGGTCAACGAATACATCGAGTTCGACCTCGATCCTGACCCCGAATGGTGGCGTGGATTCGCGGACCAGGTCGCAGCCGACGTGGCCATCGCGAGGACGATCCCAGACGTGCGGAAGCCGTTGGGGCCGGCGGTGTAGTCATGCAGCGGGGCTCTTGAGGATCTCCGTGATGCCTTCCCGGTAGGTCGTGACGTGGAAGTCTGGGAAGCGCGTGGCGAACTTCGTGGTGTCGAAGATGTTGTCCTGCCGGTAGCGCGGCATTAATTCGTTCGCCTCTTTCACCGCGGGCTTGAACAGACCGAGGACCTTGAAGGCCGCCTCAGGGACGGTGCGGTAGGAGATGCCCTCCCCGACGACCTCCGAGGCGATCTCGATCATCCCGGCGTAGGTGAGGCGGTCGGGATCGATGGGCAGGTGCCAGGTCTGGCCGTAGGCGTCGGGGGTGTTGCCGATCAGGCCCATGGCGCGACTGGCGTCCGGGGTCCAGATGATGCTCCGCTTGGTGTGGGCGTTGATCGGTACGGACGGGCGCCTGCCCTCCTTGATCGGGTCGAAGATGGCGGTGTTGGTGAGGCTCTGGGTCTTGCCCGGTCCATAGAACTCCGGGGCACGGCAGATCACGGCCTCGATGGTGCCGGCCCGCATCTCGGCGAGGAGCATGTTCGCGATCTCGGCTCGTACGGTCGCCTTGCGGCCGATCGGCTGGAAGGCGGTGTCCTCGACCTGCGGAGTGTCAGTACGGGGATACATGTAGGTGTTGTCGAAGAACACCAGCTTGGTGCCGTGCTTCTGGCACGCCGCGATGGTGTTCGCCATCATCGTCGGGAACTGCTGCTCCCACAGCCTGGAGTCGATCGGGAGACCGACGGTCAAGTACGCGATGCCGCTGCCCTCGACGGCGGCGATCGTCGCGTCGGCGTCGAGCAGGTTGGCCTTGTGGAGCTGGTCGGTCTCGTGAACCTGACGCGGGTTGCGGCTGACCAGGCGGATATCCTGAGTGACATTGTCGTGGAGGTAGCGGGTGAGCTCCTCGGCGATCTGGCCGTTGGCTCCGAGTACGGTCTGCATTCTTCCTCTTCGTGTGAGATTTCTGGATCGCGTGGGACCGGACCGGTCTACTTCACGCCGGGAAGGCGCTTCGCCAGGCGCAGCGCGTGGCTGGCGATGCGGGCGTACGTCTTCGGGTTCATTCCGTCGGGTGCCCCGACGGGGATCAGGCGCTCAATGGCGATGGTCTGCGACTCGGTGTACTTGAGGATTCCGTGCTCACCGTGGCGCCGGCCGAGTCCGGAGGCCTTCATTCCGCCCATGGGGGCGTCCATGGAACCCCACGCGGCGGCGTACGCGTCGTTGACGTTGACAGTGCCCGCCTCAAGCTGGGCCGCGACCCGGTAGCCCCTGGATTCGTCTGAGGTCCAGATGCTGAAGTTCAGGCCGTACTCGCTGTCGTTGGACTTGGCTATGGCTTCCTCTTCATCCGCCACGCGGTAGAGCGAGACGAGCGGCCCGAACGTCTCGTGGGCGTAGGCCTCCATCGTCTCGTCCACGTCGGCCAGGATGGTGGGCTCGTAGAAGTACGGACCGAGGTCGGGGCGCGCCTTTCCTCCGGCGAGAACGGTTGCACCCTTGGCCACGGCGTCGTCGACGTGTCGGGTGACCGTGTCGAGCTGCTTCTGGGAGACCAGCGAGCCCATGTCGCCGGAGTACTCGATGGCCGGGACAGCTTCATCGCCTTGGTGGCGGTGGCGAACCTCGCCAGTCATGGCATTGGTGACGTCCTGGCAGTCGTCCGGGTCGGCGGCGTGGACCCGGGCTGCAAGCGCGGTGAGGCGGGCCGAATCGACGCGGGGAGTGATTCCAGCAGTGGTGGTGGGCATGGTCAGGTCAGCTTTCCGGGATCGAGACAGGCACAGGGATGTGGAGGGCGTTCTGCGCCTCGGTGGCGACGTCGAAGCGCAGGAGCTTGATCGGCTTGAGGGAACGCGCGTCGTCGCTCAGCCGGCCGGAGCCGAGCTCGAGCGAAACGTTGCGCGGCAGCAGGCTGCTGCCAGAGGCCAGGTTGTTCATCTGGCTCAGCGTGGCGTTCCAGCCGCCCTTGAGCTCGGTGTACGAAGTCAGGGTCGAGACGCTCGTGCCACTCGGGAGCTGCTTCTGCTTCGGCGTGGCCACGTCGAGGGCGATGTCCGTCTCGCCGTTGTCGTTGAACACGCGAGCCGATGTCCGGCTCGCGTCAATGTCGACGTCGATGTCGGTGACCCACTTCGGGAAGCCGTACCCGTCGTGGCCGCGGACCTGCGCGATGTCGGTGTTGACCGGCAGAGACAGGACGTAGGCGTGGGTGGAGTCGTTGGCCAGCGTCGAGAGGAAGTCGGCGGTGCCCAGGCGGCCGTGGCGGGCCGGGCGAACGGCAACGGCCACCGTCGCCTCGGTGTAGAAGTCGATGTCGCACACGTCGTAACGGAAGAAGACCATCGAGAACAGCCCGAGACCGGGCGCGACCTGGAGCGGGGCGAGGCCGCGAGGAAGCCGGGAGCGCAGAGCGCCGGTGGGCGCTACGTAGGTCAGCTGCGCCTTGGACATCGAGTAGTAGAAGTTCGGGGTGTGGGTCGGGCCGATCGCCGACTGGACCTCGGTCTTGGGCAGCGTTCGGAAGAAGTCGACGCTCTTGACTCGGGGGTCCTTGGCGACCTCGTCGAGATCGGTGTCCATGCGGTAGCGGTCGTACAGCCCACCCTTGGGCACGCTGACCGTGCGGTCCCCCAACTGGACCTCAACCGTGGCCGGCTTTGGTGCGTCCTTCTGCGACTTGGCCATCTGGGCCCCTTCCAACTTTGATGTGTGCATTGCTTACATCTACGATAGGCAGGCAATGTAAGCAGAGTCAACATTGCGGCATGCGACAGTCACTCCGCCGAAAGGGTCCCGGCTTCGGCGATTCCCGGCCCCAAAGCCGCCGCTTCGCCGTCATCCTGAAGCCCGCACACAACGTCACGATCAGCACGAAGAGGTAGCGCCCGATGTCCGAGGCCAAGAGCAGTTACCACCACGGGGACTTGCGCGCCACGCTCATCTCCACCGCGATGGGGATGCTCGAACGCGGCGAGCCGTTCTCCATCCGTGCCGTCGCGCGCGAGGCCGGCGTCTCGGCCACGGCGCCGTACCGACACTTCCCCGAGCGCGAGGCGCTGGAGTCGGCGCTAGCAGCCGAGGGGCTGCGCAACCTCAGAGAGGACCTCATCCGAGATCGCGCGCTGCCGACCACGGCCGAGGAGTTGGCGGAGTTCGGCGCCGCCTACGTCGAGTTCGCGCTGCGTCGGCCGGCGCTGTTCAGGCTCATGTTCGGCAACGAGTGCAACACCGACGACGAGGAACGCGTGCAAGCCGCCGCCGCCGTGCATGAGTTGCTCACTGCAGCGATCACGGCGGTCTTTCCAGACACCGATCCCCTCAACCTCGCACTCGGCGGTTGGGGCGCGGTGCACGGGATGGCGTTCCTGTACCTGGACCGCAAGCTGACTGCCGACTCGATCGAAGAAGTCGCGCTGCAGGTACGAGCCTCGCTCCTAGCGATCTTCGCCGCACAACCGCTGAGCTGACCTCGCGCTTCCCGTCCGTCGGGAAGAGACGCTCTTTGACTGGCGATGGCGGTCGCGCTACCGTCAATGTTAGCAGTGCACACATTGCATGTTGCTTCTCGGAGCGCAAAGCGCAGACAGGAGACCATGATGGCTGAACCGTCTCCCCCCGTCACCCCCTACCTCGAGCCCGGGGCCAAGGAGCTGTGCGAGCAGACCGACCCGCACCCCCGGATCTACGAGGTTCCCCCGGAGCAAGGGCGAAAGATCCTGCTCGACCTGCAGAGCGGCGAGGGCGTCGAACGTCCCGATGCCGACGAAGAGTGGGTCGACGTCGACGCCGGCGAGTGGGGCACGGTGCGCACCCGCATCATCCGAGCCAAGGGCGCTACCGGCCCGCTTCCCGTCGTGTTCTACCTCCACGGAGCCGGTTGGGTCTTCGGCGACGACAAGACCCACGACCGCCTCTTCCGCGAGTTGACCGTTGGCGCAGGCGCCGCGGGTGTCTTTCCGGTTGACGACAACGCCCCGGAGAAGGGCTACCCCACCCAGGTCGAGCAGAACTACGCCGTCGGCCGGTGGGTGCTCGAACACGGCGCCGAGCACGGTCTGGACACCTCACGCATCGCGGTCACCGGAGAGTCGGTCGGAGGCTGCATGTCGACGGTCTTCGCGCTCATGAACAAGGACCGCGGCGGCATCGACCTCAAGACGCAGGTGCTGCTGTACCCCGTCACGAACGCCGACTTCGACACCCCCTCCTACCTGCAGTTCGCCGAGGGCTACTTCCTCACCCGCGACGGTATGCAGTGGTTCTGGGACGCCTACACCACCGACCCGGCAAAGCGAGCGGAGAAGTACGCGTCCCCGCTGCAGGCCACACTGGAGGACCTCAAGGGTCTCCCGCCGACGCTGGTCATCACCGACGAGGCCGATGTGCTTCGCGACGAGGGTGAGATGTACGCCAACAAGCTGCGCGAGGCCGGGGTCGACGTCACGTCTGTCCGCGTCCAGGGCATGGTCCACGACTTCCTGCTCCTGGACAGCCTGCGCGACGCCAAGGCAGCCAACATCGCCGCCACCTCGCGACCGACGCCCTCAGGACGGCCCTCCAGTAAGCCGAGTGGCCGTCCCTGGACCGCCCGACGCGGCTAGGGACGGCGCTTCACGGCGCCAGTGTTGTTCATTCCACAACGACAGTCAGTCTCCAATGATGAGAAAATGGAACTAGCACTAAACGGAGAAGTCACATGACACAGCAGCCCAATAAGACCAAGCGCATCTTGACCGTGGTCACCAATGTCGGTCACTACGACGACGCGTCACACGCCACTGGGCTGTGGCTCTCCGAGCTCACCCATGCTTGGCACGTCTTCGACGAGGCTGGTTTCGAGCAGACCCTCGTCAGCCCATCTGGCGGCAAGGTGCCGCTAGAGCCGCGGGCACTGAAGTTCCCCAACTACGACAAGACCGCCAAGGCATGGCGTGCTGACCCGGCCAAGATGGCACTGCTGGAGAACACCCTCAGCCCCGACCAGATCGACTCTGCCGACTACGACGCCATCTACTTCACTGGCGGTCACGCCGTCATGTATGACTTCCCAGACAGCGAAGGCCTGCAGCGCATCACCCGCGAGATCTTCGAGCGCGGTGGCATCGTCTCTTCGGTCTGTCACGGCTACTGCGGGCTGCTCAACACCAAGCTCTCTGACGGCTCATACCTCATCGCCGGCAAGAAGATGACCGGCTTCGCCTGGACAGAAGAGGTACTCGCTCGCGTCGACAAGCTCGTCCCTTACAACGCCGAGGAGCGGGCCAAAGATCGGAGCGCACGCTACGAGAAGGCGAAGCTCCCGTTCGTCTCCTACGCCGTCGTCGACGGCAACCTCGTCACTGGTCAGAATCCTGGATCGGCCCAGGAGACGGCGCAGAAGGTCGTAGCCGCTCTCACTGATTGAAACCCAGCCGCCACAGGGCCCGTAGTCGGGCCGACAAAACCGGTGAAGGGGTGTGCTCGGCCCGGTTTCGAGTCCACTCAGCCTCGTTGACATAAGCACCATCGGAGCCCGCCATTCCGCGGCCAACTGACGACACATCAGCCCCAAAGGCCCCATAAATGCACTGAAGCGGGCAGTTTTCGGCCCGCTTCAGCAGGTTTCTCATTAGTAACCTCGGTGGGCGAAGAGGGACTCGAACCCCCGACATCTTCCTTGTAAGGGAAGCGCTCTACCAACTGAGCTATCCGCCCGGATCTAACGACCGGAGGAGTCTACCTGAGGTTTCAGCGCAGGCTTGCCAGGGCCTCGGCGTAGTCGTCGAGGTTTCTGGCCTGCGGCAGGGGGTTGACGATCGACCAGCGGACGGTCCCGGAGCGGTCGATCACGAAGGTGCCGCGGAGGGCGCAGCCGCGGGCCGGGTCGAAGACGCCGTACGTCGAGGCGATCGCGCCGTGCGGCCAGAAGTCGGTCAGCAGGCTGAACGGGAGATTCTCGGCGTCGGAGTACGCGCGGAGGGTGAAAAGCGGGTCGCACGAGATCGCCAGGAACTCGGCCGACTCCAGCAATGCGGGGCGGTCCCGGAGGGCGGCCAGTTCGCTGGTGCAGACCTGGCTGAAGGCGTATGGGTAGAACACCAGTACGACGTCCCGGCGGCCGGCGTAGTCGCTCAGCCGGACCGGTTCGCCGTACTGGTTCTGGGTGCTGAAATCGGGTGCCCGGCTGCCCGCAGCCGGGAAGGTCACCCGCGGCGACCGGACTTCGGGACCACCAGCTTGGTCGCGGACCAGTCGTCGGTGATGCTCAGCGTGCTCGTCGTGGCCAGTCCGGCGACCGGCGCCGCCTCGGCGATGTCGCTGGTCTCGACGTACCCGTCGCGGCCGACCTTGGGCGTCATCAGCCAGACCACGCCACCGGCCTTCAGGTCGGTCAGGATGTCGAAGAACGCGTCGACCAGGTCGCCGTCGTCCTCACGGAACCAGAGCAGGACCGCGTCCACGACCTCGTCGGTGTCGTCACCGACGAATTCCTCACCGGTGACTTCCCGGATGGCGTCACGCAGGTCGTCGTCGCAGTCGTCGTCGTACCCGATCTCCTGGACTACCCAGCCGGCCTCCAAGCCCAGCCGGGAGGCCATGTTCGGGCCGCCGCTCTTGCCGTCCGCGTGATCCGCGGTCGCGCTCACGTGTCCTCCTCCGTGGTCCCCGCTTGCCCGGGGGTAGGTGTCATAGCTCTACTACTAGCGATACAGCTAGCGGTAGTCCATCGTGACGTACCGCGTCGCGCAAGTATGCACCAGGGTTCCGTGACGTGTCCGGTATCCGCGTGCCGGGTACCGGGCGTGTCCGCTGGGATCACGCCCGGCCGGCCGGAATCGGGCCGGAAGGGAAGGCAAAGTAGAACGCATTCCGAACAGGTGACAGGATTGCGGTGAAGACAACCAGAGAGAACGGCAGGACACCGTGGCTTCCGGACACGAACCACCAGCCATCATCACCGAGGGGATGCCCACCCAGCTCCCCGACATCGACCCCGACGAGACACGCGAATGGGTCGAATCGCTCGACGCTGTCCTTGACGAACGGGGCAAGGCGCGAGCGCGCTTCCTGATGCTCAAGCTGATCGAGCGGGCCCGGGAGCGACAGGTCGGGGTGCCCGCTCTGCGGAGCACCGACTACATCAACTCGATCCCGCCCGAGCGTGAGCCGTGGTTCCCCGGCGACGAGCACATCGAGCGCCGGATCCGGGCCTTCATCCGGTGGAACGCCGCGGTGATGGTGAGCAAGGCCAACCGCAAGGGCCTGGAGGTCGGCGGTCACATCGCCACCTACCAGTCGGCCGCGAGCCTGTACGAGATCGGTTTCAACCACTTCTTCCGCGGCAAGGACCACCCGGGCGGCGGCGACCAGATCTTCATCCAGGGGCACGCCTCCCCCGGCATGTACGCGCGCGCCTTCCTCGAGGGCCGGCTGAGCGCGGACCAGCTGGACGGCTTCCGCCAGGAGGTGTCGCGGGGCCCGCACAAGGGCCTGTCGTCGTACCCGCACCCGCGGCTGATGCCGGACTTCTGGGAGTTCCCGACCGTCTCGATGGGACTCGCGTCGCTGAACTCGATCTACCAGGCGCGGTTCAACCGCTACCTGCACAACCGCGGCATCAAGGACACCAGCCAGCAGCACGTCTGGGCGTTCCTCGGTGACGGCGAGATGGGTGAGCCGGAGTCGCTCGGCGCGATCGGCCTGGCCGCGCGCGAGGAGCTCGACAACCTCACCTTCGTGATCAACTGCAACCTGCAGCAGCTGGACGGGCCGGTCCGCGGCAACGGCAAGGTCATCCAGGAGCTGGAGGCGTTCTTCCGCGGTGCCGGCTGGAACGTCATCAAGGTGATCTGGGGCCGCGAGTGGGACAACCTGCTGGCCCAGGACCACGACGGCGCGCTGCTGAACAAGATGAACACCACGCCGGACGGCCAGTTCCAGACGTATTCCGTCGAGTCCGGTGAGTACATCCGGGAGAACTTCTTCGGCGGCGACGCGCGGCTGCGGCAGATGGTCAGCGGGCTGTCCGACGAGGACCTGCGCAAGCTGCCCCGCGGCGGTCACGACTACCGCAAGGTGTACGCCGCGTTCAAGAGCGCGACCGAGCACGTCGGCCAGCCGACCGTGATCCTCGCCCAGACCATCAAGGGCTGGACGATCGAGGCGCTGGAGGGCCGGAACGCGACCCACCAGATGAAGAAGCTCACCTCGGACGACCTGAAGGCGTTCCGCGACCGGCTGTACCTGCCGATCGAGGACAAGGACCTCGAGGACGCGTACAACCCGCCGTACTTCCACCCCGGCACCGACTCGCCGGAGTACCAGTACATGATGGAGCGGCGTAAGCAGCTCGGCGGTTCGCTGCCGGAGCGCCGGGTGCGGCCGAAGACGCTGACGCTGCCGGGCGACGACGTGTACAAGCCGCTGGCGAAGGGCTCGCACGCGCCGGTCGCGACCACGATGGCGCTGGTCCGGCTGTTCCGGGACCTGATGAAGGACCCGGAGATCGGCCACCGGATCGTCCCGATCGCGCCGGACGAGTACCGCACGTTCGGGATGGACTCGATGTTCCCGACCGCGAAGATCTACTCGCCGCACGGTCAGAACTACGACGCCGTCGACCGCAACCTGCTGCTGTCGTGGAAGGAGTCCACGGCGGGCCAACTGCTGCACGAGGGCATCAGCGAGGCCGGCGCGATGGGCTCGGTGCTCGCGGCGAGTACGGCGTACGCCACGCACGGTGAGCCGATGATCCCGTTCTACATCTTCTACTCGATGTTCGGGTTCCAGCGCACCGGCGACTGGATGTGGGCGCTCGGCGACCAGCTCGGCCGCGGCTTCCTGATCGGCGCCACGGCCGGCCGTACGACGCTGACCGGCGAGGGACTGCAGCACGCGGACGGGCACTCCCCGCTGCTGGCCTCGACGAACCCGGCCGCGGTGCACTACGACCCGGCGTTCGCGTACGAGATCCCGTACATCGTCAAGGACGGTCTGCGGCGGATGTACGGCTACGGGCTGGACGAGAGCAAGCCGTACGGCGAGGACGTGTTCTACTACCTCACCGTCTACAACGAGCCGGTCCCGCAGCCGGCCGAGCCGGAGAACCTCGACGTCGCGGCACTGCTGAAGGGCCTGTACCGCTTCAACGAGGGTCAGGTCGCCGACCACGAGGACGCGCCGCGCGTGCAGCTGCTCGCGTCCGGCGTCGGGCTGCCGTGGGTGCTGAAGGCCCAGCAGATCCTCGCCGACGAGTACTCCGTGGCCGCGGACGTCTGGTCCGTGACCTCGTGGAACGAGCTGCGCCGCGACGCGGTCGCCGCGGAGCAGCACAACCTGCTGCACCCGGACGAGCCGGAGCAGGTGCCGTTCGTGACCGAGCAGCTCAAGGACACCAAGGGCCCGGTCGTTGCCGTCAGCGACTTCATGCGCGCGGTGCAGGACCAGATCTCCCGCTGGGTGCCGAACGACTACACCTCGCTCGGGACCGACGGCTGGGGCCTGGCCGACACCCGGGCCGCGGCGCGGCGGCACTTCCAGGTCGACGCCGAGTCGATCGTGGTCGCCACGCTGGAGATCCTGGCCAAGCGCGGCGACGTGAAGCCGGAGGTCGCCGCCGAGGCGGCCCGCAAGTACCGGATCGACGACCCGACCGCGGTCGCCGGTGTGAAGCAGGAGGGCGCCGGCGCCTGATCCGCGCCGACCCCCGACGGGCCGCTCACCACCTGGTGAGCGGCCCGTCTTCTACTCTCGAACGCATGCGTGAGCTGATCGAACCGACCGTCGTACTCCGCGACTCCTGGCTGGACTCGTCCGCCGAGTGGGGCGGTGAGCACCAGGACGGCGCCGGGCTCTGGGAGGCCGGAGACCTGAGCACGGCCGAGGGCTTCGCCGCCTGGGTCCAGCGCCTGCGCGAGCAGGACGACGACAGCCGCCCGCCGACAGCGGACTGGGTGCCGGCGAACTTCTGGTGGATCGTCGAGGACGGCACCTACCTGGGCGCGATCACGTTGCGGCATGCCTTGAACGAGAAGCTGCTCGAGGGCGGCGGGCATATCGGGTACGGCGTTCGGCCGTCGGCGCGTGGGCGTGGGGTGGCGAGCTGGGCGCTCGGGGCGGTGCTGGACCGGGCGCGGGCGCGGGGGATGGACCGGGTGCTGGTGACGTGTGACGACGGGAACGTGGGGTCGGCGCGGACGATCGAGCGCAACGGTGGGGTGCTGGAGGATGTGCGGGACACCTGGCTGGGGCGGGCGCGGCGGTACTGGATCACGCTGGGGCCGGCCGGTGCGCGATGACCTCGATCTCGACGAGGATCTCGCCCAGGTCGGCGCCCGCGGTCAGCCGGGCCGGGTACGGCGGCGTGAAGAACTCGGGGAAGACCGAGTCGTAGCCGTCCCAGTCGCGCTCGGCGTTCTGCAGGAAGGCCGTCACCTTCACCACGTCGTCGAGGCCGCAACCGGCCGCCGCGAGGATCGCGGACAGGTTCCGGAACACCTGCCGGGTCTGCTCGGCGGCGTCACCCGGCCCGACGATCTCCCGGGTCACCGGATCGAGCGGACCGAGGCCGGCGGTGAAGACCAGGTCACCGGCGGTCCGGGCCTGGGAGTAGTGGCCGCGCGGTGCCGGAGCGGCGTCGGTGGAGACGGATCCTACGAGGGAATCTGGGGCCATGCGCACAATGCTAGATATATCTTCGGTATTTCGGCTATAGCGGATCAGTCCGTGGCGAGGTATTGCGGGCGGTGTGAGCACCTCTTAAGCTTCGGGAAACAGAAACTAATTCCGATATTCTGAAGGAGCACAGGATGCGGGTGGCGCTCGTGGGGCTCGGGGCGATCGGCCTCGGCGCGCATCTGCCCGCCCTTGTCCGGCATCCCTGCGTCGACGTGGTCCAGCTGGTCGATCCGGACCCCGTACGCCGCGAAGCCGCCACCGGTCAGGGCATCCGGCCGGCCGCCGACCTCGACCCGGGCGGGGTGGACGGGGTCGTGCTGGCGACGCCGCCGTGGGTGACGCCCGAGTTGGTCGTGCGGTACGCCGAGGCCGGGCTGTTCGTGCTGGCCGAGAAGCCGGTCGCCACCTCGGTCGAGGCGGCGCGGATCTACGACCGGCTCGCCCCGGAGCAGCGGCGGCGGGTGCAGATCGGGCTGACGTACCGGCACGATCCGGCGATCCGGCAGCTGAAGACGTGGATCGACGACGGCACCCTCGGTACGCCGGTGCTGGTCCGCGCGCACATCTACGACGAGGCGTACAGCCCGGCCAAGCGCGAGCACGCCTACCTCATCACCCGCACCCTCGAGCACGGCAGCCCGGTGGTGCACGAGGGTGCGCACGTCTTCGACTGGCTGAGCTACCTGCTCGGCGGACCGCCGGAACACGTGGACGACGCGTGGTCCCAGCGCACGCGCACCGGCCTGCCCGCGGCCAACCTGACCGGCGCCCGGATCAGCTATCCCGGCGGCCACCAGGCGCTGGTCGAGTTCGGGTGGTTCACCGCGGCGCTCCCCCGCTGCGAGCTGACGTTCCTCGGCGATCGCGGGCTCGCGACGCTCGACGGGTTCACGTTCGACCTGCGGCTCGGCACCGCCGACGGGGAGCGCGAGGTGCGGTTTCCGGGCGATCGAACGACGCGGTGCTTCGACCTGCAGGTGCAGCGGTTCGTCGAGTTGTCCGACGGGGCGCGGAAGTCCGGCGTACCGTCGTTGGACGACGGGATCGCCGCGTTGCGGACCGCCCAACTTGTCGCCGGGAGGGCCGGATGACGTACGTCCGCTGGCAGCACACGAACCGCGGTACGCTCGGCGAACTGTTGCCCGAAGCAATTGTCGTCGTACCGGTCGGAGCGACCGAGCAGCACGGGCCGCACCTCGCGACCGGCACCGACTGGATCCTCGCCGAGGCCGTCTCCGCCGCGGCCGCCGGCCTGGTGCACGAGCGTTCGCCCCGGCCGATCGTCCTCACCCCGCCACTCCCCTTCGGCGCCTCCGACCACCACCTCCCGTTCGGTGGCACGCTCTCCCTCTCCCCCGAGACGCTCCTCGCCGTACTCCTCGACCTCGCCCGTTCCCTGGAGGCCGACGGCGCCCGCCGTCTGGTCCTGGTCAACGGCCACGGCGGCAACACCGGCGCCTGTCATGCCGCAGCCGCCACAGCCTCCACCCGCTACAGCCTCAACGTCGCCCACGTCGACTACTGGAACCTCCTACCGCAAAGGCCCTCACCGCACACCTCCCCCACCACCGACGCTGACGCGGCGGGTGTGGGTGAGGCTCCGGTGCCGGGGCATGCGGGGCAGTTCGAGACTGCGTTGATGTTGGCTCAGGATGTGAAGTTTGTTGCTGAGCGCAAGGAACGCATCGATCCGCCGGGTGGGGACGTGGTGGACGACGTCGCGGTGCACAGCACGGAGAGCTGGCGGCGGATCGACGGGTTCACGGATCGCCCGGAGCTGGCCGACGCGGCGACCGGGCGGAGATGGTTCGACCAACTGGCGGTCGCGCTCGGCGACCGGCTGCTTCGACTGGCGGAGGTGCTGTGATCGACTTCCATACCCACACGCCGGCGTGGGAGACCGCGACCTGGCTGGGTGGGGCGGCCTTCGGGGCCGACGAGTTCGTGGGGTTCATGGACACGGCGGGGATCGAGCACGCGGTGGTGCTCAGTCACGACGGGCTGTTCGACCCGACGCCGGAGTCGAACGACCGGCTGGCCGAGTTCGTCCGCGCGTACCCGGACCGGATGACCGGTTTCGGCACCGTCGCCGTTCGCCGCAAGACCGCGGTCGACGAGGCCGAGCGGATGGTCGGCGAACTCGGCCTCCGCGGCCTGAAGCTGCATCCCTGGCTGCAGGGCTTCAGCATGCACGAACTGTCCCTCGACCCGATCTGCGAGGTGATCACCTCGGTCGGCGGCGTCCTGCTCAGCCACGACGGTACGCCGCCGTACTCGACCGCCGGCCAGATCGCCGCCCTCGCCCGCCGGCACCCGAAGCTGCGGGTCGTCCTCGGCCACGGCGGCCTGCACGACCTGTGGCGGGAGGCGCTCGCGATGACCCAGGAGACCGAGAACCTCTACCTCTGCATCTGCGGTACGCCGCCGTACGCCGCGCGCCGCATTCTCGCCGAAGCCCCGCCGCACAAGGTGATCTTCGGGACCGACGCCGGCCTGTCCGACAAGGCCAGCCAGGACTACGCGGTCGCGCGGATCAAGGAGATCGACGGCTGGGGCATCACCGACGCGCAACGCCAGGCGATGCTCGTCGACAATCCGCGCCGCCTGCTGGAGCCCGCGTGACGGCCACGATCGCAGCGATCCAGACCGCCCACGTCACCCTGAACGCCGACCCGGAACTCCTGGTCCGCGGCGCCCGCGGCCCGCACGACCGCTCCGACTTCCTGCTCGTCCGGGTCCGCACCGGCGACGGCGTCGAGGGGTACGGCGAGGTCAGCGCGACCCCGATCTGGTCCGGCGAGGACGGTACGTCGGCGGACCACTTCATCCGCACCGTCCTCGCGCCGGCCCTGGTGAACCGGCCATTGACGCCGGTCGGTGCGCTGGAAGACCTGATGGACAAGGTGCTGCAGGGCAACCCGTTCACGAAGGCGGGCGTGTCGATCGCGTTGTGGGACGCGTTCGCGCGAACCCTCGACGTACCGCTGGCCGTCGCGCTGGGCGGGCCGTACCGGACCGAGGTCCCGATCAAACTCTCGCTCTCCGGGAACGACGAGGAACTGGAGCGCGCGTACCAAGCGGCAACCGCGGCCGGCTTCGACGCCTTCAAGGTGAAGGTCGGCCTCGACCTGCCCACCGACCTCCACCGAGTACGCCGAGCCCGCGAACTGTCCGGCGACGCCTTCCTGGGCACCGATGCCAACGGTGGTTGGACCCGAGCCGAGGCAGTCAGAGCGGTCCCCGAGCTGAAGGCCTTGGGCGTTGCGTTCTTGGAGCAGCCGCTGGAGCCCCGCGACGTACGAGGGGCGAATGAGGTGCGGCAGCTCGGACTGCCCGTGATTGCCGACGAATCTGTGTTTGACGTGCACGATCTGCTGAGCGTGATCGAGGCGGAGGCCGCGGATACCGTCAGTTTGTATGTGGGGAAGAGTGCTGGGCCGGGGCGGGCTGTGCGGATGGGGCTGATCGCGGCGGCGCACGGGGTCGACGTGCTGATCGGGTCGAACGGTGAGTTGGGGATCGGCGCGGCGGCGCAGTTGCACGTCGCGGCCGCGTTGCCGCGGTTGTCGGCGTACCCGAGCGACATCATCGGCGCGCACTACTACACCGAGGACGTGCTGGCGAAGCCGCTGGACAGCGACGGGCGGTACGTCCGGCTGACCGGCGGAGCCGGCCTGGGAGTGACCTTGCGAGACGACCTGTTGCGGGAGTTCCGATGATCGTCGACGTCCATGCGCACACACCGACCCACCGCGACGCCGTCCCCGAGGGCGAGCGGCAGGTCTACCACAACTGGCGCAACGACCGCCCGGTGGAGACCGCGAACTCGTGGGCCGACTACGACCGGGCGATGGCGGCCGCCGACGTGTCGATCGTCTTCAACATCGCTGTCGACAATCCGCTCGAGCTGACCGGTCTGCCGTATCCGCCGGAGCGCTGCAACGACGCGACCGCGGAGTTCGTCAAGGACAACCCGGCGAAGCGGATCGGTTTCCTGTCGGTGAACCCGACGGCGCCTGACGCGCTGGAGGAGGCCGACCGCAGCCGCGAGCTCGGCCTGGTCGGCGTGAAGCTCGGCCCGAACTACCAGAACTTCGACCCGCTCGGCGAGCCCGCACTGGCGTTCTACGACTACTGCCAGCGGCACTGCCTGCCGATCCTGTTCCACTCCGGCGCCTCGCCGATGCGGCACGCGCCGCTGCGCTACACCTATCCGCTGGTCACCGACGAGATCGCGCTGCGGTACCCGGAGCTTCGGATCGTGATGGCGCACATGGGCCACCCGTGGAGCCGGGAGACGGTCGTGACGATCCGCAAGCACCCACATGTGTACGCCGACGTGTCGTCGATCTACCTGCGCCCGTGGGTGCTCTACCAGTCGCTGATCAACGCGGTCGAGTGGGGCGCGACCGGGAAGCTGCTGCTCGGGTCGGACTATCCGATCGCCACCACCGGCGAGGCGATCGCCGGATTGCGGACTGTCAACAACATCGTCGAAGGCACCCGGTTCCCGCGCGTCCCCGACGAGGTCGTCGACGGGATCGTGCACGCGGACGCCCTCGGTGCCCTCGGGCTGGAGGTGCCCGCATGATCATCGACGCCCATGTCCGGATCGGCGACAGCCGGGAGGCGAGCCTGAAGCCGGCCGGCCTGCTCGCCACGATGGATGCCCTCGGCATCGACCGGGCACTCGTCGCGCCGTCCGAGCGCTGCATCGCGTACGACAACCGCGAGGGCAACGCGGACACCGCGCAGGCGGCAGCAGAGTCGGACGGCAGGCTGCTCGCGTACGCCGTCGCGAACCCTTGGCGCGGCCGCGCGGCCCTCGACGAACTCGACCGCGCCCGCGACGCCGGTGCCGTCGCGCTCGCGGTGGACTCGGTACTGCAGGGGTTCGACCTGCTCGACGGCCTGCTCGACCCGCTGCTCGACTTCGCGGCAGGCGCCGGCTGGTTCGTGTACGTCCGCACCGGTACGCCGCCCACCGCGCTTCCGCTGCCGCTCGCCAGCCTCGCCCGCCGGCGGCCCGAGCTGCCGGTGCTGATGGGCAAGAGCGGCGCCACGGACTTCTGGATCGACGCGATCCCGGCCCTGCTGCACGCGCCCAACCTGTACGGCGACACGTCGTACGCGCCCTGGGACACGGTGCTCAGCGGGTTCCTCGCGGAGCCCGGGATCGGCGCCGAACGGCTCGTGTTCTCGACCGATTCGCCGTACACCGTGCCGCTCGCGGAGGTGGACCGGATCCGGGACTGGCCGGTCGAACCGGACCAGAAGGCGGCCGTCTTCGGCGGGAACATCACCAAGCTGCTGGGGCACCACCGGTGAGCACAGTGACCACACAACGGGAGGCAGACATGGTCACCACGGAGGAGATCGAGGCCGGGCGGGCGGGCGACGCGTCGCTGCTCGTACGCGGCGTGTCACCGGTGCTCGAAGTACCGTTCACCGCCGACGGCGAGGTGGACTACGACGGCTTCGACCGGGTCGTGCGGTACGTGCTGGGCACCGGCGTGACCAGCGTGATGTTCCCCGGCTTCGCGTCCGAGTTCCACAAGCTCTCCGAGGACGAGCGCCGCCGGCTGACCGAGATCCTGCTGTCGCACACCCGGGACCGGGACGACGTCGCGGCCGTGGTCGCCGTCCAGGATCACGCCACCCAGCTCGCGGCGCGGCGGGCGCGGGAGTCGGTGGAAGCGGGCGCGGACCTGATCAACCTGCTGCCGCCGCACTTCCTGTCGCCGTCGCGGGGTTCGCTGGAGCAGCACGTCCGGACGGTGCTGACCACGATCGACCCGGTGCCGATGGTGCTGCAGTACGCACCGACGGAGACCGGGACCAGCCTGGACGCCGACCTGCTGCGCGCGATCGCCACCGACCACCCGAACCTGCGGCTGGTCAAGGTCGAGTCGAGCCCGCCCGGCCCGCTGATCGCCGAGCTCGCCCAAGGTACGCCGCCGCTCGCGTCGGTCGAGGGGTACGCCGGCGTCCAGCTCCCCGACGCCGTACGCCGCGGCGCCGTCGGGACCCAGCCGGGCTGCTCGCTGACCGAGCTGTATGTCGAGATCTGGCGCCGCCTGACCACCGGCGACGGGGAGGCCGGCGTCGACCTGCACCGCCGGCTGCTGCCGTACATCTCGTACTGGATGCTCGACACCGAGCGGATCATCGCGGCCGAGAAGCTGATCTCGGTACGCCGGGGCCTGTTCGCGAGCGCGTACTGCCGCGAGCCCGCCCACCGCCTGGACACCGAGGAGATCCGGATGGTCGACCGCCTCGTCGCGGAGTTCGCCGACCTCCTGCCCCACCTGGGCTGACGTTTGAGGGGTTAACCACGCAAATTGCCCGTTCACCGGCTGGATGCAGCAGGTGAACGGGCAAGGCGCGAGGTTAACCCCTCAAACGGGTCTGGTTCAGGGGGCGCGGAGGCGGGCGGTGAGGGCGTGGCCGTACATCAGCTCGGCATCGGCGATCGCGGCTGTCGACGGGGCGATCGAACGAGCGCCGTCGGCGGTCAGGCGCTGGTACGTCACCGTCTTCAGGAACTTCCCCACCCACAGTCCGCCCGTGTACCGCCCGGCGCGGCCCGTCGGCAGCACGTGGTTGGTCCCGATCGACTTGTCCGAGAACGCCACCGTGGCTTCCGGGCCGATGAACAGCGACCCGTAGTTGCGCAGGTTCGCGGCGTACCACTCGTCGTCCGACGTCTGTACTTCGAGATGCTCCGGCGCGTACGAGTCCGAGATCTCGATCGCCTCCTCGCGGGACTCGCAGACCACGACCGTGCCGTGTTCCCGCCACGCCGCGCCTGCTACCTCGACAGTCGGCCAGTCCCCCGCCAGCCAGCGCTCGACCTCGGCGATCACCGCCGTACCGAAGGATCGTGAGGTGGTGACGAGCAGCGCCGGGCTGTTCGGGCCGTGTTCGGCCTGGCCGAGCAGGTCGGCGGCGACCAGGCGGGCGTCGGCGGACTCGTCCGCGATCACCGCGACCTCGGTCGGGCCGGCGAGCAGGTCGATGCCGACCGTACCGAACAGCTGCCGCTTCGCCTCGGCGACGTACGCGTTCCCGGCGCCGACTACCAGGTCGACCGGCGGTACGTCTTCGATGCCGAAGGCAAGCGCCGCGAAGGCCTGGACGCCACCCAGACACAGGATCACGTCGGCGCCGGCGAGGTTCATCGTGTAGAGCTGCGGGCCGTAGATGCCGGCGGCGTCGCGGGGTGGGGCGACGGCGACGACGGTGTCCACGCCGGCGACCTTCGGGACGGTGACCGTCATGATCGAGGATGCGATCAGCGGGTACCGGCCGCCGGGTGAGTACGAACCCACCTTCGCGACGGGGAGGTGGCGATGGCCCAGAACTACACCTGGAAGGGTTTCGGTCTCCAGGTCGGTGAGGGTGGCTCGTTGGGCGCGGGCGAAGCTTTCCACCTGGGAGCGGGCGAACTCCAGGTGTGCCGCCAGGTCGTCGTCGACCGTCGCCGCCTTGATCTCGGCGGCGGATACGACGAACGAGTCCGGCTCCCACTGGTCCAGGCGGGCGGACCACCGGCGGATCGCCGGGCCGCCCTCCTGCTCCACCTCGGACAGGATCCGGCTGACGGTGTCGATCACTTCCTGCTGCCGCTCGACCCGTTGCGGCCACCCGGTCTTGAGGTGTTCGGCCATGATCACCCTCCTTGGTACACACGCGAGATGGCCGCGAAGATACGCGCCGGACGGTCCCGCAGGTAGTGGTCGTAGACCGACAGGAGTGGACCACTGCCGCGCAGGATCCAGTCGGCGTCCTCTTCGAACCCGCCGTTCCGGATGCCGAGCCCGATCGACTCGACGTGGTCCACACCGACGTCGATGTACTGCCCCGCCGTCTCTTTCAGCACGTGCAACCGGAACGTCACGTCCACGACGTTGCGTCCGGCAACGTACTGCGTGACGTCGACAGGGCCCTCCATGCCGTCACCATTGGTCCACACGGGCCAGCGCTGTTCGTACAGGTCCATGGTCCACACGACCGCGTCGTCGATCAGCAGCTCCAACTGGTACAGCCCGGGCTCGATCCCCGGCGAGAGGAACCAGCGGTGGTACCAGAACGACACCTCGTAGCGCGGCGACCGCGGATCGACCGGCACCCGCTGCGTCGCGGTGGCCGTCGTACCGGCGGCGGCCCGGCCGCGCGAGTTGACCAGCGCCAGCCGGCCGTCGCCGTACAGCGCCTTGTTGTCGGCGGTCGGCGCCGGCCCGTCGTCCAGCTGGGTGCCGTACGAGATCACGCCCGGGATCCGGCCGGCCGCGACGTACTCGGCCGTCGTCGTCAGCGTGTCGGTGCAGTACTGCGGGGTCGCGTGCAGCGGCGCGTCCAGGAACCGGCCGGTGTAGATCAGCGGGATGAGCTCCAGCCCGCGCGGGTCGGTCAGCGCGAGGATCCCGTCCAGGCAGGCGCCGAGCGAGGACGCGACCGTGGTGTTCTCGTGGTGCCCGTCGAGGAACGGGTAGATGATCCCGTCCACGAACTCGCCATACTTGTCGAGGAACTCCGGGTTGGTCGCCATCCCGAAGTACGCGCAGGTGTAGAACCGCAGGTCGGGAGCGTGGGACAGGAACTCCCGCATGTACTCCGGCGTGAACAGCGTGGCGTTGTTGCCGACCTCGAAGTCGTCGATCGCCCAGGCCTTGAAGTTCGGGTACTTCACCGCCAGCTCGGCGAACGCCTTCGCCCAGCCGACGTAGTCCAGCCGGTACGGACGGGAGGCGCGGCCGTACTCCGACGTCTCGGTCGGCGGCACGATGTACGGGATCACGTCGATCCCGGCGGCCGCGGCGGCGGGCAGGAACTCGTCGCACAGGTCCTCGAAGTCGGTGGCGGAGTCCCAGATGCAGTACAGGTACGTGTTCGCGTTCAGGTCGAGCAGCCGGCGGACCAGCGCCGGGGTGTCCAGGTGCCGGTAACCGTCCGCGCGCGGCTGGCGCTCGCGGAGCGAGGCGCCGACCGTGTTGCCACCGGTCAGGGTGGCCTTGATACCGCCGGCGGGCTGGGGATACGGGCCGTGCGTGGTCATCGCAACCACTCCTCAGTATTTTCGAGATTTCGAAAACGATTCCGCTATCTCAGAAAAGCCTAAGTCGCTCGCCGGGCCCCGGCAAGCCTCAGAGCTCGGTCGCGCCGAGCCGCTCGGAGATCGTGGCGGCCAGCTGGACCAGTCCGGACTGCGCCTGCTTGCGCTTGTCCCGGGTCAGGTCCCGCGCGAACGAGGTGACCCCGACCGCGCCGGTGACGTGGCCGCCGGCCGCGAAGAACGGCGCGGCGACACAGGCGATGTCCGCCTGCTCCTCCTGGTCCTCGACCGCGTACCCCTGCTTGGCCACCCGGGCCAGCTCGGCCCGGAAGCTCTCCTCGTCGACCGGCTTCGCCTTCGGCCCGTAGCCGGGCTCGAGCCGGGTGAGCAGCGGCTTCAGGTCCTCTTCCGGCAGGTACGCCGCGATCGCCCGGCCGAGGGCGGTCAGGTTGAAGTGCGAGACCTTGCCCGGATACGTGTCGAACTGGATGAACCCCGGCATCGCGGCCTTCGCGACGTACACGACCGAGGAGCCGGTGAGGACGCCGATGTGCACCGGCATGCCGAGCCGGTCGGCCAGCTCGCGCATCTCCCGGGACGCGACCGAGGACAGGTCGACCTTGCGGATCAGCTGCGTTGCCAGCCCGTACAGCCGCAGCGTCGGCCGCCAGAAGTGGCTGCGGCCGACCACCCGCCTGGTCGCGTAGTCGCGCTGCTCGAGCGTGTAGACGATCGACGCGCAGGTCGCCAGCGGGATCTTCGCCTTCTTGGCCAGCGCCGTGAGCGTGAGCTCCTCGTCGGACTCGACCAGGGTCTCCAGCACGGTCAGCGCCCGTGCGACCGCCGGCGACGGCGATCGGTCCCCCGCTGTCTCACTCACCATGCTCGGAGTGTAGCGCCCGGGCCGGAAGCTTTCTTCGAGTCACGGTATATACGGCATCATGAAAATGCACCTCAGATCTTGAAGTATGCAACGATTCGTGTCACTGTCCGACAAAGGGAGGTAGCCGCCATGTCCGATCCCCTGAGCCGCCGGACGTTCCTCCGGGTCTCCGGTCTCTCGCTGTCCGCGACCGCCGTCGCGGGCTGTTCGTTCTTCTCCACCGATGCCAAGAAATCCACCGGTTCGGCCGCCGCCGACGCCGGCGCCAAGGAGTCACCGGTCCTGACCAAGCTGGTCAAGGACGGCAAGCTCCCGCCGCTCGAGCAGCGGCTGCCCAAGAACCCGCTGGTGGTCAAGCCGATCCAGAGCGCCGGCAAGTTCGGCGGGGTCATGCAGCGCGGCCAGATCGACCGGAACGCCACCCAGAACCAGTACGTCGAGTTCGCCGGCCTGCTGGAGTGGACGCCGACGACCCCCGCGAAGGCCGGCCCCGGCCTGGCCGAGAAGTGGGAGATCGAGGACGACGGCAAGACCTACGTCTTCCACCTGCGCGAGGGCCTGAAGTGGTCCGACGGCCAGCCGTTCACCACCGACGACCTCATGTTCGCCTACGAGAAGGAGTTCCTGAACAAGGAACTCAACCCGGTCTTCCCCGGCTGGCTCGCGCCCGGCGGGAAGCCCGGCAAGTTCGTCAAGGTCGACGACCACACCCTGCGGATGGAGTTCGAAGTACCGCATGGTCTGCTGCTGAAGTACCTGTGCTTCATCGGGCTGACCGGATTCGGCTCGTCGTCCGCACTGTTGCTGCCGGCGCACTACCTGAAGCAGTTCCACAAGGACTTCGCGACGCCGGCGCAGCTCCAGGCCGCGATGAAGAAGGACCCCGCGCCGTCCTGGGCCGAGTTCTTCTCGAACAAGCGGAACATCTGGAAGAACGCCGACATCCCGGTCCTCGGCCCGTGGAAGCTGGTCGCGCCGCTGCAGGGCTCGGGCGTGACAGCCCGCCTGGACCGCAACCCGTACTACTGGAAGGTCGACGAGCAGGGCCGCCAGCTGCCCTACATCGACAGCCAGCAGTACACGGTGATGCCGTCGGAGACCCTCGGGCTGCGCGCCGCGAACGGCCAGCTCGACCTGCAGGTCACCGACATCCAGGCCGAGCAGCTCCCGTTGCTGATCAAGAATCAGGAATCCAAGGGCTACAAGGTCAACCGCTGGGTCGCCGAGCCGAACACGTCGCTTCAGCTCAACCAGAGCCACCCGGACCCGGTACTGCGCACCCTGTTCCAGAAGCTCGACTTCCGCGCCGGTCTCTCGCACGCGATCAACCGCAAGGAGATGAACGACGCGCTGTTCGCCGGCCAAGGCTTCGTCCGGCACCCGTGTGCCCAGCCCGAGGACGAGTACTGGGAGAAGGGCATGGGCCAGCGCTTCATCGAGTACGACGTTGCCGAGGCCAACAAACGCCTCGACGCCGCCGGCCTCACCAAGCGCGGCCCCGACGGGATGCGGCTGCGGCCGGACGGCAAGAAGCTGCAGCTCGTCGGCCGCTGCTTCGAGGTCGGTGTCGGCATCGACGCGATCAGCGTGCTCGAGTACGCGCAGCGGTACTGGAAGGCCGTCGGCATCGACATGGTCGCCAAGCAGATGACGCTGGAACTCTGGTACGACGAGATCCCGCACGGCAACTACGACCTGGTCGCGTACCCGCCGGCCACGATCCTGTGGGACATCGACTCGCTCTGGTACATCCCGACCAACGGCCTGACCTACTGGGCGCCGAAGTTCGGCAACTGGTACGGCAACCACAAGGACCCGTTCGGGATGGAGCCGACCGGCGACTTCCGCAAGCTGCAGCAGCTGTACGACGAACTGGTGACCACCGCCGACGACGCCAAACGGCTCGACCTCGGCCACCAGATCCTGCACCTGCACGACCAGAACGTGTGGATCATCGGCACCGTCGGTACGCCGTTCCAGCCGTTGATCGCGGCCGGCGACCTGAAGAACGTCCGCCCGGACGCGATCGCCAGCTTCCGCACCCACTACGAGAACGCCTCGTCGCCGGAGCAGATGTACTTCGACTCCCCGGAGAAGCACTCCTGACCCGAAGGGACTCAATTGGCCGGCTATCTGCTCCGTCGCCTGCTGGCGATGCTGCCCACCGTGCTGCTGATCTCGTTCGTGTCGTTCCTGATCATCCAGCTGCCGCCCGGCGACTTCCTCACCTCGGTCGTCGCCAGGCTGCAGCAACAGGGGCAGACCGTCGGGGCGGATCAGCTCGCGGCACTGAAAGCGCAGTACGCGCTCGACAAGTCACCGTTCGAGCAGTACCTGCGGTGGATGTCCAACATCGTCCTGCACGGTGACTTCGGTCAGTCGTTCGAGTACAACAAGCCGGTCGCCCAGCTGATCGGCGAACGGCTGCCGCTCACCCTGGGCCTCGGCCTGGCGACGTGGCTGATCGGCTGGACGGTGGCGCTGGTGGCGGGGATCTACTCCGCTGCCCGGCGCTACTCGAAGCTCGACTACGTGATCACCGCGCTGACGTTCCTCGGCCTCGCGATCCCCGGGTTCCTGGTCGCGCTGACCGTCGTCTACCTGGAGTTCAAGCTGTTCGGGCAGACGCTGTCCGGGATCATGTCGCCGGAGTTCGAGGGCGCCCAGTGGAACCTCGGCAAGCTGCTCGACGTACTCAACCATCTGTGGCTGCCGGTGCTCGTGCTCGCCTCCGGCGGGGTCGCGGGCACGATCCGGGTGCTGCGGGCGAACCTGCTCGACGAACTGCACAAGCCGTACGTGACCGCCGCCCGCGCCCGCGGGCTGGACGAGCGCAAACTGCTGATGCGCTACCCGACACGGGTCGCGCTGAACCCGTTCATCGCCACGATCGGGTGGACGATCCCGGCGCTGTTCGACGGCGAGGTGCTGGTCGCGAGCGTGCTCGGCCTGGAGACCACCGGGCCACTGCTGCTGAACGCCCTGAAGGCCCAGGACATGTACCTGGCCGGCGGCATCATCCTGATCGCCTGCGTGCTGACCGTGATCGGCACGCTGATCTCCGACCTGCTGCTCGCCGCGGTCGACGCCCGCGTCCGGGTCGGGTACGTCGGGAGCGGCAAATGACGACCGTGGAAGCCGAACCGACGCTCGCGCTGGCGTCTCAGCGGACGCTGATCTGGCGCCGGTTCAAGCGCAACAAGCTCGCGGTCGTGTCGCTGTGGATCCTCGGGCTGATCTACTTCACCGCCGCGTTCTGCGAGTTCCTCGCGCCGCAGGCCCAGGACACGTACGCCGCCGACCGGGCGTTCGCGCCGCCACAGGTACTGAAGGTCTCGCTGACCTCGAGCCCGCACCTGTACGTCAACGGCTACAAGGGCACGCCGAACCCGGAGACGCTGCTCCGCGACTACACCACGGACAAGTCCCAGCGGTACGGCGTACGCCTGTTCGCGAAAGGTGACCACTACAAGCTGTGGGGGCTGATCCCGTCCGACCGGCATCTGTTCGGGCCGAGTCAGCACGGGGCGCCGTTCCACCTGCTCGGCACCGACGACCAGGGCCGGGACAACCTGTCGCGGATCATCTACGGCACCCGGATCTCGATGTCCGTCGGGCTGATCGGCGTACTCATGGCGCTCGTCCTCGGGCTGTTGCTCGGCGGCATCTCCGGGTACTTCGGCGGGCTCACGGACGGGATCGTGCAACGCGTGATCGAGTTCTTCATGTCGATCCCGACACTGCCGCTCTGGCTCGGGCTCGCGGCCGCCGTACCGCCGGGGTGGAGTGCGTTGAAGACGTACTTCGCGATCACGCTGATCCTGTCGCTGATCGGCTGGACCGGCCTGGCGCGGGTGATCCGCAGCCGGTTCCTGCAGATCCGCGGCGAGGACTTCGTACTGGCGGCCGAGCTCGACGGCGCCCGCTGGCACCGGGTGGTCGGACGGCACATGCTGCCCGCGTTCACCAGCCACATCATCGCGTCGCTTACCCTCGCGGTCCCCGGCATGATCCTCGGTGAGACCGCGCTGTCGTTCCTCGGGCTCGGGCTGCAGGCGCCGGTGGTCAGCTGGGGTGTGCTGCTCAGTACGGCGCAGAGCATCCGGGTGCTGACCGCGGCGCCGTGGCTGCTGGCGGCCGGTGCCGCCGTGGTGATCGCGGTGATGGCCCTCAACTTCGTCGGTGACGGCCTCCGGGACGCCGCCGACCCGTACGAATCATGAGGAGGGACGTGGGCGAGCCGCTGCTGGAGATCGAGAGGCTCAGTACGCACTTCGACACCGCTGACGGACTGGTGAAGGCCGTCGACGACGTGACGCTGCGGGTCGAGCCGGGGAAGACGCTGTGCATCGTCGGTGAGTCCGGCTGCGGGAAGAGCGTCACCGCACGGTCGATCCTGCGGCTGGTCGACCCGCCCGGGGAGATCGTTGCCGGCAGCATCCGGTTCCGGTCCGGCGGCGAGGTGGTCGACCTGGCCGGGCTCGACGCCCGCGGGCCGGAACTGCGGCGGATCCGCGGCAAGGAGATCGGGATGGTGTTCCAGGAGCCGATGGTCGCGCTCAGTCCGGTGCACACGATCGGGCAGCAACTGGTCGAGGTACTGCGGCTGCACGAGGGGCTGGGCAAGAAGGAAGCGCGCGAGCGGGCGATCGCGGAGCTGCGCGGTGTCGGGATCCCGCAGCCGGAGCGGCGGATCGACGCGTACTCGTTCCAGCTGTCCGGCGGGATGCGGCAGCGGGCGATGATCGCGATGGCGCTTGCTTGCCGTCCGCAACTACTGATCGCGGACGAGCCGACGACCGCGCTCGACGTGACCACGCAGGCCCAGATCCTGCGGCTGCTGCGGACGCTGCAGGAGGAGCGCGGGATGGCGATCCTGTTCATCACCCACGACCTCGGCGTGGTCGCGGAGCTCGCGGACCGGGTCGCGGTGATGTACCTCGGGAACGTCGTCGAGGAGTGCGACGTGGACTCGCTGTTCCACGACCCGCGGCATCCGTACACGCGGGCGCTGCTCCGCTCGGTCCCCCGGATCGAACGGCGGGCCCGCCGCAGACTGCCGACGATCCGCGGCCAGGTCCCCCATCCCCAGCAACGCCCGACCGGCTGCCCGTACCGCACCCGCTGCGACCACGTCGTACCGGGCGAATGCGACACCGAAAACCCGGCCCTGGTCACCGACGGCACCCGAGAGGTCCGCTGCGTCCACTACCCAACCGCCGAATCCATCCGCACCGGCCACGACCTACAACCACTGGAGGCGATCGCCGATGCCGGCTGACGACATTCTGCGGGTTGAGGGTTTGACGATGCGGTTCAGTGGTGGGAGCGGGTTGTTCGGGCGGCGGAACCGGGCGACGGTGCACGCGGTCGACGACGTCGATCTCGTCGTACGGCGGGGTGAGACGCTCGGGCTGGTCGGGGAGTCGGGGTGTGGGAAGACCACGCTCGGACGGTGCATCCTGCGCGCGCACAAGCCGACCGCGGGGCGGCTTGTGTACCGGCGTGCGGACGGCACCGAGGTCGACCTGGCCGGACTGTCGCGCGCGGAGCTCCGGCCGCTCCGGACCGAGATCCGTACCGTCTTCCAGGACCCCAACTCCTCGCTCAACCCGCGGATGACTGTCCAGCAGATCGTCGCCGAACCGCTGATTGTCAACAATCTGGCAACCGGCAGCGAGGTGAAGGACCGGGTCGGCGAGGCCCTCCGACGCTGCGGCCTGCGCCCCGAGCTGATGCGCCGCTACCCGCACGCCTTCTCCGGCGGCGAGCGCCAGCGGATCGGGATCGCCCGGGCACTCGTCACCGAACCGCGGCTCGTCGTCGCGGACGAGGCGGTCAGCGCCCTCGACGTCTCCGTCCGCAGCCAGATCCTCAACCTCCTGGAAGACCTCCAGGACGAACTCGGCCTGACGTACGTCTTCATCTCCCACGACCTGTCGGTCATCCAGCACCTCTGCAACCGGGTAGCGGTCATGTACCTGGGCCGGATCGTCGAGGAAGCCGAGACCGAGGACCTGTTCGAGCGCCCCCGGCACCCGTACACCGAGGCGCTGCTCCGCTCGGTCCCCCGCCCCGACCCCCGCCTGCGACGACGCGACGATGTACTCCCGGCCGGCGAGATCGCCATCCCCGACCAGACGTTCACCGGCTGCCGCTTCCAGCCGCGCTGCCGGTACGCCGTGGACCTGTGCGCGCAGGTGGAGCCGGCGACCGTGCCGCGCTGCCACCGGACCGACGAGCTGGAGTTGGACGGGGTGTACGCCACGATCTGACGTTCCCGGTTGCTACGGTCGGACCTGCAGTCCGATCTCACGGGGAGTAGTCGATCATGTCCGAAACGCAACAGGCCGGGGAGAAGTCCTTCTTCGGGCATCCGCGCGGGTTGATGACCCTGTTCACCACCGAACTGTGGGAGCGGTTCAGCTACTACGGGATGCGCGCGATCCTGCTGCTGTACCTCACCGACAAGGCGCACGGCCTCGGACTCGGGCAGTCGCTCGGCCAGGCCGTGGTGTCGATCTACGGCGCCTCGGTCTACCTGCTCTCGGTGCTCGGCGGCTGGTTCGCCGACCGCGTCTTCGGCGCCCGCCGCACGGTGCTGTACGGCGGCAGCGTGATCGTCGCCGGCCACCTGTGCCTGGCGCTGCCGTCCACGGGTCCGGCGTACGCCGGGATCGCGCTGGTTGCCCTCGGCACCGGTCTGCTGAAGCCGAACGTGTCCACGATGGTCGGCACGTTGTACGAGCAGGGCGATCCGCGCCGCGACTCGGCGTTCTCGATCTTCTACATGGGGATCAACATCGGGTCGTTCTCGGCGCCGTTCGTGGTCGGGTTCCTGCGCCGCGAGTTCGGGTTCCACGTCGCGTTCGCGGCCGCCGCGGTCGGGATGACGCTGGCTTTGGTCGCCTACCTGCTCGGCCGCCGGACGCTGCACGGGCGCGGCGACACCCCGCCGAACCCGCTGACCGCCGCGGACCGGCCCGGGATGGTCAAGGTGTCGGTCGCCGTGCTCGCGCTGCTCGGTCTGGTGTTCGCGTGGTCGGCCTGGCGGTCCGGCGGCATCGGCCCGAAACCGGTCGTCGACGCGATCTCGTACCTGTGCTTCCTGGCCCCGATCGCGTACTTCGTGATGCTGCTGCGGAGCCCGCTGGTGACACCGGTCGAGCGGCAGCGGGTCCGCGCGTACATCCCGCTGTTCATCGCGGCGATGCTGTTCTTCATGCTGTTCGAGCAGGCGGCGACCACGCTGACGTCGTTCGCGGCCGACCGTACCCAGTTGAAGCTGTTCGGCGCGGAGATCTCGCCGGAGTTCTTCCAGTCGGTGAACCCGTTCTCGATCATCGTGCTGGCGCCGGTGTTCGCGGTGATCTGGATCAAGCTCGGCGACCGTGGGCCGTCGATCGGCCAGAAGTTCGCGACCGGGCTGCTGCTGGCCGGTGTGTCGTTCGCGGTGATGTCGCTCGCGTCATCGGTGGCCGGCCGCAACCTTGCGTCACCGTTGTGGCTGGTCGGGGTGTACGTGATCCAGACCCTCGGCGAGCTGTTCCTCTCCCCCGTCGGCCTGGCGGCCACCACCCGGCTCGCCCCGCAGGCGTTCCTGAGCCAGATGATGGCCCTCTGGTTCCTCGCCCCCGCGGCCGGCCAGGCCATCACGGCCCAACTGGTGCAGGCGACGCAAGGCGCGTCGGACACGGCGTACTTCGGTGGGCTGGCGGTCGTGACGATCGTGGTCGCGTTCGTCGTCTACGGGTTCGCCCCGTGGATCCGCCGCCACACCGAGGCCCAGAGTTAGCCGATCCAGGTCTTGAGGGATTCGTCGAGGCCGGTTGTGGTGTTGGCGTCCGACGCCCACGCGACGTAGCCGTCCGGGCGGATCAGTACGCCGGTGAGTTCGCCGGCGTACTTGGTGGTCAGGACGCGGACCCGATCGCCGGCGAGGTCGCGGAGTGCCGAGGAGTCGGCGAGGTCCAGCAGCAGCGCCTTCCCGTCGAGCAGGTGCTCGCCGAGCCGCGTGCCGTCGGAGAACTCGAAGTCCGGCGCCCCGGATCCCACCAGCTCATGGTCACCCTCGATCGGGTACCGGTGCAGCACTCCCGACAGCTTCTTCGCCAGGTACGTCGACCCGCTCGCCGACCGCAGCAGATCCGTGACGACGTCGCGCAGCGCCGCGCTCCGGAAATCCGTCCGCATCAAGGCGATCTGCGCCCGTGTCCAGTCCAGCACCCACGCGCCGACCGGGTGCCGCTCGGTCGTGTAGGTGTCGAGCAGTCCCTCCGGCGCGGTGCCCCGAACGGTCGCCGCGAGCTTCCAGCCGAGGTTGACCGCGTCGCCGATCCCGAGGTTCAGCCCCTGACCGCCGAACGGCGAATGCACATGCGCCGCGTCCCCCGCGAGCAGCACCCGACCCTTCCGGTACGACGTGACCTGGCGCGCGTTGTCGGTGAACCTGGTCGCACTGTGCACCGCGGTGACCGTGACCTCGACACCGGTGACGCGCCGCAGACTTCCCTGGATCTCCTCGGCGGTGATCGGTGCGTCGCGATCCTCGGGCGGTCCGTCGAACTCGACCGTCAGCACCCGCCCGGGCACCGGCCCGTGGGCGTAGACACCCGTCGGCGTGTGGTTCCAGCTGCTCTTGAGCCCCTCCGCCCCTTCGAGCTCCACGATCGCCTGCCGCCCGGTGATCTCCGGATCCGTCCCCGGGAAGTCGAACCCACCCAGCTTCCGCACCAGACTCCGCCCGCCGTCACACCCGACCAGCCAGGCCGCCCGCACCGTCACCTCGTCGACAATCCCGCCGGCCGGGCGGGCGTCGCTCAGGTGGACCGTGACGCCGTTGCCGTCGTCCTCGAAGCCGGTGACCTCGACCCCGCGGCGGATCTCCACGCCCAGCTCGGCCGCGCGCGCACCGAGTGCCGCCTCGACCGCCTGCTGGCCGACGGCGAAGATCGACCTCGCCGGACCCGCGTCCCGGAACGCCGGGTCCTCGAAGTCGACCTCGGCGGAGCTGACCATGATCCCGGCGAAGTGCCCGGCCGGCGGCGGCCCGCTCGGCCCCTTCCCACCCCGGAACGCCTTCATCTGCTCGAACGCCTGCCGCTGCACCTCCTGCAGCCCCGGCAGCATCCCGCGCCGGTAGAACGCCTCCGCGGTCGGCACATTGATCGACCCCGCCTTGATCGTCGGATCGATCTCCGTCAACCGCTCCACCACCAGCACGTCCAGCCCGGCCAGCCGGAGTTCGCAGGCCAGCATCAGGCCGACCGGCCCGCCCCCGGAGATCACCACGTCGTTGTCCATGCGACAAATAGTAGACCGAGTACAAAATTTGGTCCAGTATAATTCTCACCATGCCCCAGCCAGGACTGCGCGAACGCAAGAAGCAGGCCACCCGGCGGATGATCGCGGACATCGCCACCGGGCTGTTCGCGCTGCGCGGGTTCGACGCGGTGACGGTCGCCGAGATCGCCGAGGCTGCCGGCGTCTCGAAGATGACCGTCTTCAACTACTTTCCGCGCAAGGAGGACCTGTTCCTCGACCGGCACGCGGACCGCCTCCGTGAACTCGAGGCGGTCGTCCGTGACCGCCCCGCCGGCGAGCCGGTGCAGGACGCCTTGCGCCGGTACCAGCACGAACTGCTCGCGGCCGGCCATCCGCTGTCCGGCGCAATCGAGGGCGTCCGGGGTTTCTGGGTCGTGCTGCAGTCCAGCCCCGCCCTCGTCAGCCGCAGCATCGAGCAGGAGCACGAGGTCGCCGACCTGCTGACAGGCCTCCTGACCGAGGAGACCGGCGACGAGTTCGGCGCCCGGCTGACCGGGAACCTGCTGGCCGCGACGCTCAGCACAATCTTCCGGACCGCGGTCGTCCGGATCGTCGCGGGCGCGGACGTCGACGAGGTACGCCGTGATCAGCTCGCTGTCATCGACCGCGCGTTCGACGTCCTCGAGCACGGAATCGGTCCGCGGAGGGAGCCGCTTCACTCTGGCGGGTGAGGCGGCGGGGCGGCGTAGGCCGGATGCTCGGAGCGTGAGTACAACAGAGCGTCCCGTCCCCCGCTGGGCCTACGTCCTCGCCCACGCGATCCCGTTCCTCACGCTGCCGTCCGGGCTGTGGCGGCTCGGCCTGGTGTTCGGCTCGTCGATGGGCATGCTGGACGACAGCGGCCAGCCCGCGTACGCCGGCGGCCTCGGCACCAAGGTCTACATCGTCTGTCTGTCGATCTTCTCCGAGCTGGTCGCGCTGACCGCGCTCGGCATGGTCAGCCGGTGGGGCGAGGTCGCGCCGCGCTGGATCCCGTTCATCGGCGGCCGCCGCGTCCATCCGTACGCCGCGATCCTGCCGGCCACGCTCGGCGCGCTCAGCCTGATCGCGATCTGGACGTACGGTTTCCGCGACGCCTACACCGACCACTTCATCCCGTTCAGCAGCACGCCGTGGAAGGTCCTCATGCTCAGCTGCTACAGCCCGCTGAACCTCTGGGGCCCGGCGCTCCTGCTCGTCACCTGGGCGTACTACCGGCGCCGGGTCAGCGTGCCCGCGGTCGCGGTTTGAGCGTGGTTGCGGGCAGCGGCGGAGCGGGCAGCGGATCGCCGTCGTACCCCGGCACCATCGGGAAGCGCGGATCGCCGGTCGTGATGGCCGCCTGCCAGGCGTTCCGGGCGGCGACGATGTCCTCGTGGGTGCGGCCAATGAAGTTCCACCACATCACCAGCTCTTCCTCGAAGGGCTCGCCGCCGAGCAGCAGGAAGCGCGTGCCGTTGTCGGAGGCAACCAGTTCGATCGCGTCCCGGCCGGAGCCGAGGTAGGTCATCTCGCCGAACCCCGGAGCGAGTTCCCCGACCGTCAGCGAGCCGTCGACGACCAGGACGGCGTACTCGTTCGACGGAGTCAGCGGCACGGACACCGTGCGGCCGGGTTCGACCGTGATGTCGGCGCCGACCAGCGGGGTGTACGCCGGTGCGGGCGAGGTGACGCCGGCGACGGTGCCGATCATCACGATCACGTGGGCGCCGTCGAGGTCCAGCTCCGGCAGGTCGGCGTACGCGTCGAACGCGGGCGGGGTCGTCGTACGGACGCTGTCCGGCAACGCGACCCACAACTGCGCGCCGTGCAGCATCGGCGGCGCGTCCGGCGTCGACACCTCCGAGTGCGCGATCCCGTTCCCGGCGGTCATGATGTTCAGCTCACCGGGGCGGACGAACGCGTGCGAGCCGACGCTGTCGCGGTGCTCGATCTCGCCCTCGAACAGCCAGCTCACCGTCTGCAGACTCGCGTGCGGATGCGGCGGGACATGCATCCCGCGCTCCCCCGGTACGTCGTACGAGTCGACCCGCCGGGTCAGGTCGTCCGGCCCGTAGTGGTCGACGAAGCACCACGCGCCGACCATCCGGCGGTCCTTGTTCGGCAGCAGCCGCCGTACCTTCGTGGTCCGTCCCAGCACCACCTCGCGGGCCTCGAGCAGCTCCAGCGCGGGACCGTCACACTCACCCGTGCCAACCACTTCCGCCGGGTCCTTCTCAAGATCACTCACAGCCGCCCCTTCCGCCGCACGACAACGCAACGAGAGTACGACGCTAGGCGCGGCGCGCGAGCATCAGCTGGAGCAACGGCCAGCTCTCGGCCCGTTCGATCAGCTCGAAACCGGCGGCAGCGATCTGGTCGTCGTCGACCGGGTTCGCCTCGAGGCCGTGGTGGAACACCGTCTTGACCACTGGATTCCGGGGCGGACGGAGATCGGCCAGCATCAGCCGCCCGTCCGTCGCCAGCACCCGATGCGCCTCGGCCAGCGCCCGCGGCCGGTCCGCCGGCGCGATGTGATGGAACGCCAGGCACGACACGACGAGGTCGAACGACCCGTCGTCGAACGGCAACTCCTGGGCACGGGCGACCCGGACCTCCGCGTCGCCCGGCAGCCGCCGCTCCGCGAACCGCACCATCGTCGTACTCGGGTCGATCCCGGTCACCCGGCCACCGGGTCCGACCGCGGCGGCCAGCCGGCGCGCGAGGTACGCCGTACCGGTGCCGAGGTCGAGCACCCGCTCGCCCGGTCGCGCCCGGCTGTGCCGGACGATCCGGTCGTACACCTTGGGCCGTTGCCCGAGGAACACGATCCCCGCCGCGAGATCGTAGAGCCGTGCCTGGTGGATGACCACATCGCTCATGACGCACCTAGCTGTTGGTCCAGTCGAGCAGGGTCTCGGAGTCCCAGGTGTTGATGACTCGCTCCGGCGTGACGTCGCAGTCCTCGGCGCGTTCGCAGCCGTAGACCTGCCAGTCGAGTTGCCCCGGCGCGTGCGCGTCGGTGTCGATCGAGAACAGGCAGCCCGTCTCGACCGCCATCGCCAGCAGGCGTTTCGGCGGGTCCAGGCGTTCGGGGCGGGAGTTGATCTCCACTGCGGTCCCGAACTGGCGGCAGGCCTCGAACACCACCTCGGCGTCGAACTCCGACTCCGGCCGGGTACCGCGGGCGCCGGTGATCAGCCGGCCGGTGCAGTGCCCGAGCACGTCGACGTGCGGGTTCGCGATCGCCCGGACCATCCGCTCGGTCATCGGCTCGGACGCCATCCGGAGCTTCGAGTGCACGCTCGCCACCACGACGTCCAGCCGGGCCAGGATCTCCGAGTCGCAGTCCAGCGTGCCGTCCTCGTTGATGTCGACCTCGATGCCGTTCAGGATCGTGAACCCGTCCAGCTCGTCCTGCAGCTTCTTGTTGAGCTCGGCAACGACCTCGAGCTGCTGCAGGCGGCGTTCGCGGGACAGCCCGTTGGCGACGGTGAGCCGCGGCGAGTGGTCGGTGAGCGCGACGTACGAGTGCCCGAGGCGGTGCGCCGTACGGGCCATCTCCTCGATCGGGCTGCCGCCGTCGGACCACTCCGAGTGCAGGTGCAGATCGGCCTTCAGCGCGGCCCGCATCCGCTGACCCGCGGTGGTCAGCTCACCGGCCGCCTCCTCCAGCTTGACCAGGTACGACGGGGTCGCGCCGTCCATCGCCTCGACGATCACGGCCTCGGTCTTCGGGCCGATCCCGGGCAGCTCGGTCAGCGTCCCGGCCCGGCGCCGCGCCCGCACCTCGGTGGCCGGCAGCGCCGCGATCGTGTCCGCGGCCCGCCGGTACGCCTTCACCCGATGCGTCGGCTGCCGGTCCCGCTCGAGGTAGTACCCGATCGCCCGCAACGCCGCGACAGCGTCGTCGACACCCGCCTTGTCCGTCATGCACTCCATCTTCCGCCATTTGAGAGGTGAACCCGCAAGCCCGCCCCTTCGCCACGCGCATGCGACTGGGGAACCGGCAACTTCAGTGGTGAACCACTCAAACGCGGGCGGGGCGTTAGTGTCGGGGCGTGGCGAGAGACGGGCATCGGGCGCGCGCCGACCGGCTGCAGGCGGCGACCGGGGCGCTGGCGACTGCCGCGATGGCGGCGATGGAGGCCAAGCTGCCGTGGTTCGGCAAGCTGTCGGCGCAGGACCGGTCCTGGATCGGGCTGGTCGCACAGTCCGGGATCTCCGCGTTCGTCGACTGGTTCCGGGACCCGGAGGCGCACTCGTCGATGCCGACCCGGATCTTCGGGTCCGCGCCGCGCGAGTTCACCCGGGTGATCTCGCTGCACCAGACCGTCGACCTGGTCCGCACCACGATCGAGACCATCGAGATCACGATCGGCACGCTGCTGCCGCCGGCCGACGTACCGATCGTGCACGAGGCGATCCAGCGGTACGCCCGCGAGGTCGCGTTCGCCGCCGCCACCGTGTACGCGCAGGCCGCCGAGATGCGCGGCGCCTGGGACGCCCGGCTGGAGGCGCTGCTGGTCGACTCGGTGATCCGCGGCGAGACCGACGAGTCGGTCCGCTCCCGTGCCTCCGCCCTCGGCTGGACCGGCCGCATCGGTACGACGGGGTCCGCCGAGGTCGCCGTGGTGGTCGGACGGGCGCCCGCCGCCGAGACTCCCCCGCCCGCCGGCAGCTCGAACGTCGTGGACATGGTCCGGCACGCGGCCCGCGAGGCCGGTGCTGACGCACTGTGCGCGGTCCAGGGCGACCGGCTGGTGGTGGTACTCGGTGGTACGGGCAAACCTGTGGAGATCGTACAAAAGCTGGCCCGCTGGTTCGGACCCGGGCCGATCGTCGTCGGGCCGGTCGTGAAGGACCTGATGGCGGCCGTCACCTCGGCCCGCGCCGCGGTCGCCGGACTCCGCGCGGTGGCCGCCTGGCCGGGGGCGCCCCGACCCGTGTACGCCGACGAACTGCTCCCGGAACGGTCACTCTCCGGAGACGGCCACGCCCGCCGGCAGCTCGCGAACGAGGTGTACGCCCCGCTCACCGCGGGCGACGGGGCGCTCCTCGACACGGTCTCGGCGTACCTGGACTCAGGCGGCTCGATCGAGGCGACGGCCCGGGCGCTGTTCGTGCACGCCAACACCGTCCGGTACCGGCTGAAGCGTGTGGCGGACATCACGGGCTACAACCCGCTGAATCCCCGCGACAGTTTCACGTTGCGTGTCGCACTGACCTTGGGCCGCCTGCTCACTCCCGAGGCGAACACCCCCGGTTTGTAGGATCTCCACAAAACCGGGCCGGTAGAATTCGTGCTCGCCGCGCGGCTCCGAGGGGGCCCGGCTGAGGGAGAGTGTTCTCGTGCTCGTCATCGTCGCGCCCGGTCAGGGTGCCCAGACCCCAGGATTCCTCGAGCCGTGGCTGGCGGATCCCGTGTTCGAGAGCCGGCTGCACTGGCTCTCCGCGGTCGCCGGTCTCGACCTCGCCCACTACGGCACCGAAGCCGACGCGGACACGATCCGGGACACCGCGATCGCGCAGCCGCTGCTGGTCGCGTCCGGCATGCTGGCCGCGCTGGCGGTGTTCCCGCACCCGGGCGACGCGTTCACCAAGGTCGGCGCGGTCGCCGGGCACAGTGTCGGCGAGCTCGCCGCCGCGGCCGGGACCGGCGTACTGACCGCCGAGCAGGCGATGGTGCTGGTCCGCGAGCGCGGCAAGGCGATGGCCGCCGCGGCCGCGCTCACCCCGACCTCGATGACCGCGGTCCTGGGCGGCGACCGGGACGAGGTCCTGGCCAAGCTCGCCGAGCACGGCCTGACCCCGGCGAACGACAACGGCCCCGGCCAGATCGTTGCCGCCGGCACCGTCGACGAACTGGCCGCGCTGGCCGCGGACCCGCCGGCGAAGGCCCGGCTGATCCCGCTGTCGGTGGCCGGCGCGTTCCACACCAAGCACATGGAGCCCGCGGTCCAGACGCTGGCGAAGTACGCGACCGCGGTCAGCACCCACGACCCGCGGACCCGGCTGATCTCGAACCGGGACGGCCACGTCGTGCACGACGGCCGGGATGTCCTGCAGCGGCTCGTCACCCAGGTGAACGCACCGGTGCGCTGGGACCTCTGCATGCAGACCATGTCCGACCTCGAGGTCACCGGCATCCTGGAGCTGCCGCCCGCGGGCACGCTGACCGGGATCGCCCGGCGTGCGCTCAAGGGTGTCGAGACGTTCGCGCTGAAGACGCCGGACCAGCTCGACGACGCCCGCGCGTTCGTCGAGAAGCACGGCAGCCCGTCCGAGATCGACGCCTCCCCCACCTGGCGGCTGCTGGTCGCCCCGATCAAGGGCACCTTCACCCGCTCGGAGCAGACCCGCCGGGAGACCGGCGACACGGTCGAGGCCGGCGAAGTGGTGGCGACGGTGGCGAGCCTGCGCGACAAGGTCGACGTGACCGCGCCGCACGGCGGCATCGTGGTCGAGTGGCTCGCCGAGGAAGGCGACCCGGTCGCCCCCGGCCAGCCGCTGCTCCGCCTGCACCCCGCCGGGAGCTCGTCGTGATCACCGCGTCGACAGGCGCGCAGTACGCCGGAATCCTCGGGATCGGGTCGTACCGGCCGCGGCGCGTCGTACCGAACGCCGAGATCCTCGAGCAGATCGACTCCAGCGACGAGTGGATCCAGACCCGCTCCGGGATCAAGGAACGCCGCTGGGCGAGCGACGACGAGACCGTACTGGCGATGGCGGTGAGCGCGGCCAAGGACGCGATCGCGGAGTCCGGCGTCGACCCGGCCGACATCGGCTGCGTGATCGTCGCGACCGTCACGCACCTGTACCAGACGCCGGCGATCGCGACCCAGGTCGCCGTCGGCGTCGGCGCCCCGACCGCGGCGGCGTTCGACATCTCCGCCGCCTGCGCCGGCTTCTGCTACGGCGTCGCGATGGCCAACGACCTGGTCCGCGGCGGCAGCGCGAAGTACGTGCTCGCGATCGGCGTCGAGCGGCTCAGCGACATCACCGACCGCACGGACCGCAGTACGGCGTTCATCTTCGCCGACGGTGCCGGCGCCGCGGTGGTTGGACCGTCCGACGAGCCGGGGATCGGGCCGGTCGTCTGGGGCTCGGACGGGACCCAGCACGAGGTGATCAGCCAGAAGGAGTCCTGGCAGGAAGTGTTCGGCAGCTACAACTGGCCGCACCTCACGATGGACGGCAACCCGGTGTTCCGCTGGGCGTCGTTCGAGATGGCCAAGACCGCGCAGCAGGCGCTGGACGTGGCCGGTGTGAAGGCCGAGCAGCTCGACCTGTTCGTGCCGCACCAGGCGAACATGCGGATCACCGACGCGATGCGCCGGGCGCTCAAACTGCCCGAGCACGTCCGGGTCGCACGGGACATCGAACGCCAGGGCAACACGTCCGCGGCGTCGATCCCGCTCGCGATCACCGCGATGCGCGAGAACGGCGAGGCACACAGCGGGGACCTCGCGCTGATCATCGGATTCGGGGCGGGGCTCGTCTACGCCGCCCAGGTGATCCGGCTTCCGTAGTCCATAGTTGTCCGAGGCAGCTCAGGTGGCTGCTCCGGCAGTAAGTCAGCAGAAATCCGAAAGGGAACCAAGAGATGGCCAGCACCGAAGAGATCCGTTCCAGCCTCGCCGAGATCGTGAACGAGATCGCCGGCATCCCGGTCGAGGACGTCCAGCTGGACAAGTCCTTCACCGACGACCTCGACGTCGACTCGCTCTCCATGGTGGAGGTCGTGGTGGCCGCCGAGGAGAAGTTCGACGTGAAGATCCCCGACGACGAGGTCAAGAACCTGAAGACCGTCGGCGACGCCGTCGCGTTCATCGAGCGCGCCCAGAACGGCTGACGTACGCCGTGCCGGCCGGGTGCTCATCGGGCCGTTCCCGATGAGCACCACGCAGTACCAGCAGAACCAGCAGGACCAGCAGGACCAGCAGGACCAGCAGGACCCGCAGGACCACCCCTCGCTCCCAACCGCAGACCGTCGATGTGAAGGATGAGGTAACCATGTCGAAGACCCGAGTCGTCATCACTGGGCTCGGAGCCACGACCCCGCTCGGGGGCGACGTGGCCAGCTCCTGGGAAGGGCTGTTGGCCGGCCGCTCCGGCGCCCGGCGGCTGACCGACGAGTGGGTGCAGAACCTGGCGGTCCAGATCGCCGCACCGGCCGCGGTCGAGCCGACCGACGTCCTGGAGCGGGTCAAGGCCCGCCGCCTCGACCGTACGGCGCAGCTCGCCGTCGTGGCCGCCCGCCAGGCCTGGGCCGACTCCGGCCTGGAGGACTCCGGGCTGGACAAGGAGCGGCTCGGTGTCGCGGTGGCCTCCGGGATCGGCGGCCTGCACACCACGCTGTCGAACTACGACGCCCTCCTGAAGAACCCGCGGCGCGTCTCCCCGCTGGCCATCCCGATGCTGATGCCGAACTCGTCGGCGGCGTACGTGTCGCTGGAGCTCGGCGCCAAGGCCGGCGTGCACACCCCGGTCTCGGCCTGCGCGTCCGGCAACGAGGCGATCTGGCTCGGCCTCGACCAGATCCGGCTCGGCCGCGCGGACGTGGTCGTCGCCGGTGGCTCCGAGGGCGCGATCATGGCGCTGCCGCTGGCCGCGTTCGGGATGATGCAGGCGCTCAGCAAGCGCAACGACGACCCGGAGCGGGCGTCGCGTCCGTGGGACGTGGACCGCGACGGCTTCCTGCTCGGAGAGGGCGCCGGGATCCTGATCCTGGAGTCGTACGAGCACGCGAAGGCGCGCGGCGCGAAGATCTACGCCGAGCTCGCCGGCGCGGGCATCTCCGCCGACGGGCACGACATCGCACAGCCCGACCCGACCGGTTCCGGCGCCCGCCGGGCGATGGAGCGGGCGCTGTCCGAGGGCGACCTGACCCCGGCCGACATCGTGCACATCAACGCGCACGCCACCTCGACGCCGCAGGGTGACATCGCGGAGTCGCTGGCGATCCGGCAGGCACTCGGCAAGCACGCCGACCACGCGGTCGCCACCGCGCCGAAGTCGATGATCGGCCACCTGCTCGGCGGCGCCGGCGCGGTCGAGTCGGTCGCCACGGTGCTCGCCCTGCACCACCGGGTGTCGCCGCCGACCATCAACGTCGACAAGCTCGACGACCAGATCGAGCTCGACGTCGCGACCGAGCAGCGCAAGCTCCCGGACGGCGACATCGCCGCCCTGAACAACTCCTTCGGCTTCGGCGGCCACAACGCCGCCATCGCCTTCAAGTCGGTGTAGCCGACCGGCGCCGCCCGGCGTCACGAGCGCCGGGCGGCACCTTCACCTCCCGGAGGACGCCATGACGACCACCGCCGTACCCAAACCGGCCAAGCTCCCCCGGGAACTCGACCCACGGAACCCTGTCACCCGGCTGACCAACCTGCTCGATCCCGGCAGCCTGGAGCTGATCACGCCGGACAACCTGTCCGGGATGGTCGCCGCCCGCGGCACCGTCGAGGGCGCTCCGGTCGTCGCGTTCTGCTCCGACGCCACCGTGATGGGTGGGGCGATGGGCGACGAGGGGTGTGACGTCGTCGTCAAGGCGTACGAGATCGCGCGGGCGGAGCAGGTGCCGATCATCGGGCTCTGGCACTCCGGCGGCGCGCGACTGGCCGAGGGTGTGCTGAGCCTGCACGCCGTCGGCAAGATCTTCTACGCGATGACGCAGGCCTCCGGGAAGATCCCGCAGATCTCCGTCGTGCTCGGCCCGGCCGCGGGCGGCGCGGCGTACGGACCGGCGCTCACCGACATCGTCGTCCTCGGGCCCGAGGGCCGGATCTTCGTCACCGGCCCGGACGTGGTGCGTTCGGTCACCGGCGAGGACGTCGACATGCTCCGCCTCGGCGGGCCCGAGCCGCACGGCCGGCGTTCCGGCGTCGTCCACATCACCACCGAGTCCGAGGCCGCCGCCCTCGACCAGGCCCGCCGCCTCACCGACCTGCTCGCGAACCAGGGCACGATGTCCACGGACATCCCGGACACGGACCTGTCCGGATTCCTCCCCGAGTCGGCGAAACGCGCGTACGACGTGCATCCGCTGGTCGGCGGCGTACTCGACGACGACTCCCCCGTGGAACTGCATCAGCGCTGGGCGCCGAACATCGTCACCACGCTCGGCCGGCTCGGCGGGCGGACCGTCGGCGTGATCGCGAACAACCCGCTGCGGCTCGGCGGCTGCCTGGACGCGCTGTCGGCGGAGAAGGCGTCCCGCTTCGTGCGGATGTGCGACGCGTTCGGCGTACCGCTGGTGGTGCTGGTCGACGTACCCGGTTATCTGCCCGGGGTCGGACAGGAGTGGGACGGCGTCGTACGGCGCGGCGCGAAGCTGCTGCACGCGTTCGCGGAGGCCGTCGTGCCGCGGGTGACGCTGGTGACCCGGAAGACGTACGGCGGGGCGTACATCGCGATGAACGCCCGCTCGCTCGGCGCCACCCGCGTCTTCGCCTGGCCGCGCGCCGAGGTGGCCGTGATGGGCGCGGTCGCCGCGGTCCGGGTGCTGCACCGCCGCAAGCTCGCCGAAGTGGACCCGGAACTCCGCCCGCAGGTCGAGGCCGAACTCGCCGCCGAACACGAAAAGATTGCCGGTGGCATCGACCGCGCCCGCGAGATCGGCGTCGTCGACGAGATCGTCGAACCCACCCGTACCCGCACCGCCCTCGCAACATCCCTCGCCAAGGCCGAGGCCGACGGACCGCGCCGCGGTGCCCACGGCAACATTCCGCTCTGAACGGCTTGAAGGGCGCGAACCCTGAGGTTCGCGCCCTTCACGTGGTGCGGCCGCTGTTGTTCCCAACCACCGGGGGTGTCCCGACACCCGGTGGCCCAGCGGCCACGGCCCCTCCCACCCTTGTGCAACGTCTGATGCTCAGTCTCACCGAAAAGTTCGGGGAAAGCTCCGCACTTCACGGCTTTCTTCAGAAGTTCTCAGGGACTCCTTAGACAACCTGGTGCAGCCAGCGCACCGGGGCGCCGTCGCCGGCGTACCGGAACGGTTCGAGTTCGTCGTCCCAGGGGCGGCCGAGCAGCCGCTCGACCTCCTCGGTCAGGTCCGCCTCGCCGCTGGCGGCCTTCAGCATCGCGGCCTTCAGCCGCTCCTCGGGGACCATGATGTCGCCGTGGACGCCGGTGGTCGCGTGGAAGATGCCGAGCTCGGGCGTGAACGAGTACCGCTCGCCCTCGGCGCCGTTGCTCGGCTCCTCGGTGACCTCGAACCGCAGCTTCTGCCAGCCGCGCAGGGCGGATGCCAGCTTGGCCCCGGTACCGGCCTCGGCCTGCCAGGACAGCTCGGCCCGGTACGTGCCCTGGGCCGCTGGTTGCGGCGTCCAATCCAGTTTCACGGGCACGCCAAGGATGCCGCCCGCGGCCCACTCGACATGCGGGCACAACGCTGACGGCACCGTGTGGACGTACAGAACGCCACGAGTCGTCGCCACCGGGACCTCCTGTGCTCGAGGGGCGCCTTCCCCAGCGTTCTCGCAGCAGCTCGTCGATCTCGGTGCTTAAGGTGAGTTTCTCAGGACATCACAAGACGACCCGCGAAACACTGGACCATCTTGCACCACCACCCCCGCGAACACCAGTAACCTCGCCGTGTCAACCACATCACGGTCGTGTCGCTCCCCCCGACCCGCCCCGCCAGCTCTCGCCGTACGGCGTGAACGTGTACTCACCGCGGTACCAGAACTGCCCCTGCATCCCGACGGTGGCGCCGTCGACGTCCACCGACACGCCGCCCGGGTCGCCCAGCAGGACGCGGCAGCGCTCCTCGGTGAGGAACGGCTCGACCTGCTCGAACGGCACGGCGGCGACCGCCTTCACGGTTCCGAGGACTCCCATGACCGCAAGTGTAGCGTGGCTACCTATTGGCTTACGGGAAGCGGGAGGCGAGGGCGATGCAGGCACCGGCCGCGGCGAGCGTGAACAGCATCGCGATCCCGGCGTACCGGGCGGTGACCTCCTTGTCGACCTCGTCGTACCCGACCGAGGAGCCGATGTCCTTGTAGACGTCCTTCAGCTCGCCCGCGGACTCCGCGGTGTACGCCTCGCCGCCACTGATCTCGGCGATGCTGCGCAGCTCCGCGCGGTCCGGTGGGACCCGCTGGCGAATGCCGTCCATCTCGATGAACCCGGAGTCGGTGCCGAAGCAGATCGTGTAGACCGGGGTGTTCTTCGCCTTCGCGGCCTGCGCGCCCTCCTGGGCGGTCCGGCCGACGGTGCGCTTGCCGTCCGACAGCATCACGATCCGCGCCGGGGCCGGGTCGTTCGGGTGCGCCGGGTCCGGCGGCACCTGGGTCAGCGCCTGCAGCGAGGTGAAGATGCCCTCACCGGTCGCCGTCGACTCGGCCAGCTCGAGCCCGTCGATCGAGCGGTCCACGGTGGACCGGTCGGTGGTCGGCGGCACGATGATCGACGCCGTACCGGCGAAGTTCACCAGCGCCACGTTGAATTTCGCCGGCAGATTGTTGACGAACTCCTTCGCCGACTCCTTCGCCGCCTCCAGCCGGTTCGGATCGATGTCGGTCGCCATCATCGACAGCGAGACGTCGATCGCGACCACGATCGTGGCCCGCTCGCGCGGCACCTTGACCTTGGTCTTCGGCTGCGCGAACGCCAGGATGCAGGTCATCGCGGCCAGCAGCGCGAGCCCGACGGCCAGGTGCCGGCGCCACTGCGGGCGCCGCGGCGCGACCCGGTCGAGCAGCGCGATGTTCGTGAACCGCAGCGCGTACTGCGAGCGGCGGTGCTGGAGGGAGAGGTACCCCGCGAGGATCAGCGGGATCAGGATCAGGAACCACAGTCTGGCCGGAGACAGGAACTCCATCAGCGAGCCACTCCCTTCGGCGGTTGGTGCAGGCGTGGCGCCACCCGCCGGTAGGCGAGCACGAACCGGACGGTGTCGGCGACCCAGTCACGATCGGTCCGCAGTACCAGGTGGCCCGCGCCTACCCTACGCAGGGCCGCGCGGGTTCGTTCCCGCTGCGCCAGGGCGGCGACCTCGAACGCCTCCCGGATCTTCCGCCGCCGGGTGTCGATCTCGCGGACCTCGCCGGTCTCCGGGTCACCGATCGTGACGACGCCGATGTTCGGCAGCTCCAGCTCGCGCGGGTCGACGATCTCGACCGCGAGCACCTGGTGCTGGGCGGTCAGCTTGCGCATCGCCCGCTCCCAGGACGGCTCGACCTGGCTGGCCACCTCGCCGTCCTGGGGGGTCAGGAAGTCGGACACGATCACCCGCAGGCCGCGCTTGCGCTGCGTCCGCGCCATCGACTCCAGCGCCGCGGCCAGGTCGCTGCGGTGCGCCTCCTCGTCGCCACTGAACTGCTCGGCAAGCAACGCCCGCAGCAGTCCGTACAGCGCCAGCCGCCCGGACCGGGCCGGCCAGCGGCGGAGCGCCGAGTCGCGCAGCATCAGCCCGCCGAACCGGTCGCCGAGCCGGTGGGTCAGGAACCCGACGGTGGCGACCGCGGCCACGGCGAGCTCGCGCTTCTCGAGGCGCGACGTACCGAAGTCCATCGAGGCGGACAGGTCGACCAGCGCCCAGGTCTCCAGCTCACGGTCGGCGATCAGGTCCCGGACGTGCGGGATCGTCGTACGGGCCGTCACCGCCCAGTCCATCCGGCGGACGTCGTCGCCGACCTGGTACTCGCGGGCCTCGGCCAGCTCGGTGCCGGGACCGGGCAGCAGCCCGAGGTGCTCCCCGTGCAGGTAGCCCTCCAGCCGCCGTACGACGGTCAGCTCCAGCCGCCGCAGCGCACGCTCAGGAGCGAGCTGCGAGATCGTCATCGCAGCTCGCGGATCGGGACGGTTCGGCATCAGTGCTCCGGGTTGGGGAGGGCTTGAGTGATTGCGGCGTCCAGGTGCGTGCATCGCGGTGCTGGACGAGCGTCGTCGATGCGGAGCATCGTCGGTGGTCGGCCAGTGCCGTGAGGTGCGTGCCTGGGCGTCGCAAGCGCCAAGCACTCCCCAACCCGGAGCACTAGACGAACTCCGGGCGGCCGGTGGCGTCGGCGCCGTCGCGCCAGACCGGCTGCGGTGGCGGGACGGTGGCCAGGATCCGCTCGATCACGGCCCGCGGGTCGATGTTGTCCGCGACCGCGTCGAAGGTGAGGCCGAGCCGGTGGCCCATCACGTCCAGCGCGACGGTCTGGATGTCGCTCGGCAGCAGGTAGTCGCGGCCGTGGATCAGCGCCAGCGCCCGGCCGGCCGCGATCAGGCCGAGGGTCGCCCGCGGGCTGACGCCGAGCTCGATGATCGGCTCCAGGTCCGGCAGGTGGAAGTCGGTCGGCGTCCGGGTCGCCATCACCAGGCGGACGGCGTACTCCGCGACCAGGTTGTGCACGAACACCTGCTCCGCGGACCGCTGCAGCTCGAGGATCGTCTCCGGCTTCAGCACCTGCCGCGGCTCCGGCGGGTCGACGCTCATCCGGCGGAGGATCTCGAACTCCTCGTGCCCACGCGGGTGCGGTACGTCGATCTTGACCAGGAACCGGTCCCGCTGCGCCTCCGGCAGCGGGTAGACGCCCTCGGACTCGATCGGGTTCTGGGTGGCGATGACGATGAACGGCTTCGGCATCGGGAAGGTCTGGCCGCCGATCGACACCTGCCGCTCGGCCATCAGCTCGAGCATCGCCGACTGCACCTTGGCCGGTGCGCGGTTGACCTCGTCGGCCAGCACGAAGTTCACGAACGTCGGGCCGAGCTCGATGTCGAAGGCCTCGCGGGTCTGCCGGTAGATCCGGGTGCCGACGATGTCGGACGGAACCAGGTCCGGGGTGAACTGGATCCGGGCGAAGCTGCCGCCGACCACGCTGGAGAACGTCCGGACGGCCAGCGTCTTGGCGACACCCGGCACACCCTCGAGCAGGCAGTGACCCTTGGCCAGCAACGACACCATCAGGGTCTCGACCATGTGCTCCTGGCCGACGATCACCCGCTTGACCTCGCCGACGGCCTCGCCGATCAGCCGGGACTGCTGGGACACCGTTCCCGCCGGCACCGTGGTTTCGGTCATGCCTGTCCTTCCGGGGCCCGCACGCGAGCCATGTCAAACACCGTCATTCCCCACTTCGCAACACCGGTCATTCCATCAGATCACCGGGGCCAGCGCCTCCGGCGCCCCGTCCCATCCTGCCCTCGGACTCCAAATCCCGCCTCGCCGACCGCGCGGCAGGCGGCGGCTGCGGCGGTGCTACCGGCGATGTGGTGGGATTGGGGGTGATGACCGCGACCGAATCCCCGACCGAGGTGCAGCCTGACGACCGGCCTGCGCTGGAGATTCCGGACGCCCTGCCGCTGCAGCCGGAGGACCCGCCGCGGGTCGGCGACTTCTGGCTCCGCGGGCGGCTCGGGGCGAACGCGGCCGGCTTCCTGTACACCGCCGCCACCGAGGACGGCCGGGACGCGATCGTCGCGATGATGACCGAGGGCTCGGCCGACGACGCCGCCGCCCGGGAGCGGTTCGTGCACGCGGTCGACGAGCTGCCGGACGACGCCGTACTGGCGCACAACGACTCCGACGACGACGATCTCGCGCTCTGGGCGGCGTTCGGGCCGATCCGGGCCGACGGGTCCAGCGCGGCGTCCGACGAGCGGTTGCTGGCCGAACGCCGCGGTGAGGACGTACTGTCCGCAGTCCTGATGGACCGGGTCCCGCAGCCCGGGAAGCTCCGGGGGCCGGACTTCCGGCACTACTGGGAGAGCCGGCGGCGTCCCGGCCTGTTCCGGATCTGGCCGCTGCCGTGGCCGAACGCGCTGCGCCCGGCGTCGCGGTGGGCGCTGGCGTTCGCGTTGCTGACGATGGCGTTCATCATGGCGCTCGCGGTGTTCCTGGCGTGGTTGCTGTTCCGGCACGCCGCGCCGCTCGAGCCGGAACCCGTCATCCCGACGCCGACCGGGACCACGACCGTCACCATCACCCCGACCACACCGCCGCCGGGCACCGGCTCCACGCCGACGACGGGCCCGACGCCGACGGTGACGCCGACCACCGGGATCCCGACGCCGGCACCGACCGAGTCTCCTGGCGGGACGCCGACGCCTGGCTCGAAGCTCTAGGCTTTCTTCGCACGGAGGCTGATCAGGCCGAGGAGGCTGATCACCGCCCAGCTGCCTTCGAGCAGCAGGAATCCCCAGGAGAGCTGGACGGCGGCGATCGTTGCCAGCACCCCCGATCCGAGCAGGTTCAGCAACTGGTACGTGACCGTACGCTGCTGCAGGCGCCCGGCCTGGGCGGCGGCGAACGCGATCAGAATGGTGACCGCACCAACGATTTCGAGGACATCGAGCGCGTGCATGAGGACGGCCCCCTCCAGTGAGGGCTGGGCGTCGTCTTGTCGGACCGGGTACGGCGCCGCTCGTCCGGGGAGCCGCTGGACCGCGAACTCCTACTCCGAGGATAGCAAGCCGATCAGCTCCGGGTCCTTCCAGAGCCGCTCGGGCACCGGCTGCCGGACGAGCGCGGCGTCGGCGCGGATCTCGGCCGGGGATGCTGCTGTGATGAGTACTGACGTGACCGCCGGGTGCCTGCTCGGGAACGCGAGCGCCGCCTGTGGAAGTGAGACGCCGTACCGCTCGCAAACCGCCGAGATCCGGCGGGCCTGGACGGTCTCGGGCTCCAGCACGAGCGCACCGGCAACGATCACCGAGACACCGCGGGCGAGGCAGGTGTCGAGCAACGGTTCGGCCTGCTGGTCGAGCAACGAGTACTGCCCGGTGAGCAACACACAGTCCAACTCCACCTCCCGCACAACCCGCTCAAGCTCCCCCCACTCCCCACCAACCACCCCAACCGCCCGAACAACCCCCTCCCGCCGCACCCTCCCCAAACCCTCGAACCCCTCCCACCTCACACCGCGCCCACCACCCACCTCCCGCACGCCACCTCCCCCCACACCCTGCACACCACCTGCCTCCACACCTCCCCCCACGCCCTGCACACCACCTGGCTGCACACCCGGCACACCACCCGCCTGCACACCACCTCCCCCCGCACCGCGCACACCACCCCGCCCCGCGGCTTCCGCGCCACCCCTCCCCACACCCTGCGTGTCACCTCGCCGGGCGCCTTGTGTGTCCTGCTGGAGGAAAGCGAGGTCGATTGTGAGGCCGAGGGTCTGGCTGCTCTTGCGGATCGACTCCTCCGGGTCCTCCCCCACCACCCTCGTCGACACGAGGAACTCGCCCCGCGGCCGCCGCCGCAGCGCCGTACCGACGCGTCGCTCGGACTCGCCGTACGCCGGTGACGTGTCGAAGAACCGGATCCCCGCCTGGTACGCCGCGTCAACGGTCGCGAGCGCCGTCTCCTCGTCCGGCCAGCCGAGCTGCGACCCGCCGAGCCCGAACCGCGGCGGCCGGAACCGCACCGTGGAGCGCGGGGCAAGCACCTGGCTGGGTACGGCCACCGCACTCACCTCCGCCGGTCGGGTACCTCAAGGATCAAGGCTCGGCGAACTCTTCGCATCTCGAATCTAACGCCCGGAGCGGTAGAGCGCGTCCACCTCCGCGTCGGTCAAGGCCCGGTCGTACAGGTGGACCTGGTCGACCGTCCCGTCCAGGAAGTCGACCGGATTGCCGCCGAACTTCGCCCGCCCGATGACCGTGTTCCCCGTCGACCCGGAGTCAAGCGAGCACGCAGACTTGGTCGCCACGAGCTGCCCGTCCACGTACAGCTTCAGCTCCCCCTTCACCACATTCCGTACGCCGGTCACGTGGTACCACTGCCCCGGAGTCGGCTTGGTCGGCGCGAGCGCACGAATGCCCGGGAAGCTCATCGCGAACCGCTGGTCCTGCCCGGAGTACTGCAGGAAGAACGCGCTGTCGCGATCACCGTCCTGGCTGACGAACGTCTGGAACGCCCCGTCCACCTTGTTCAGCTTCACCCAAGCGCTGGCCGTGTAGTTCTTCGTCGTGTCGAGCAGCGCCGCACCGGTGTCGACGTACTGATCGGCTCCGTTCAGCACCACGCCCTGACCGTTCTTGCCCTCGCCGTACACCGCCCCTTGCTCGAGGGTCGCGTCGTTGTTGCCGACGGCATCTTTCCCGGACCCGTCGAGCGGATAGAAGTGGATGCCGTCGGCACCCGGCGTACCAGGCCCCGGATCCGGAGCACCGGCGCCGCTGCCGTCAGCATTGTCGACAATCTTCTTGTTGACAGTCCGCACCTGTGCGAAGTCCATCTTCGGCACCCGGCGGTCGTAGGTGAAGAAGCCGTTCAGCTCCCCCTCCACGTCGGTGATCTGCGTGTAGACCGACCCGCTGATCCCGCACTGCTGCGCGGATCTGAGCACGTTCTCCTGGTTCTCGACGTACTTGCGGGTGAGCGTCGCCGAGTCCGGCTCCATCTCGTACGCCGACCCGTCGCCGAACCACATGTGGTCCGCGACCTTCAGCCCGAACCCGCCGTGCTCGCCGTCCACCGCGGCCCGGTCCGCCGTCGGCATCGTCGTCGCCGGCCCGAGGTACGCGTGGTAGTCGAGGATGTTGCCGCGGCCGGAGTCACCGTGCGAGTTGCAGCAGTTCACGCCGCTGTGCGCGTCGACGAGCCGGGACGGGTCCTGGGCCGCGACCGAGTCCGCGACCTGACCGGTCTCGGTCCGGTCCCATTCGCCCCAGCCCTCGTTGAACGGCACCCACACCGTGATCGACGGGAAGCTCTTGTGTTCGTCGACCATCTCGTGCAACTCGGACTTCCACTGGGTCCGCCAGGGCTCGGGCATCGCGTCGGTCTTCGACGCCGGCATGTCCTGCCAGACCATCAGCCCGAGCTTGTCGGCCCAGTAGTACCAGCGGTCCGGCTCGACCTTGATGTGCTTGCGGACGGTGTTGAACCCGAGCCGCTTGTGCTGCTCGAGGTCGAAGCGCAGCGCAGCGTCGGTCGGGGCGGTGTTCAGCCCGTCCGGCCAGAACCCCTGGTCGAGGGCGGACAGGTTGAACAGAATCTTCCCGTTCAACGCCATCCGGAGCTTGCCGTCGGCCCCTTTCTGCAGGCCGACCTGGCGCATCCCGGCGTACGAACCGACCTGGTCGACGACCTTGCCGCGGTCGATCAGCCGGACCCTCAGGTCGTACAGGAACGGGTGGTCCGGCGACCAGGTCTTCGGGTTCGGGATCCCGAGCCGGAGCTCGGTGTTCGCCTTACCTGTCGTATTGCCGACAATCCTATTGTTGTCGTACGCCGTCACCTCGACGTCGAGGCCGGCCGGGCCGGTCGTCTCGGCCTTCACCTTGAGCGTCTGGTTCGGCAAGTCCGGCGTGGTCTGCAGACGGCTGATCGACGCAGCGTTCACCGGCTCCATCCAGACGGTCCGCCAAATACCGGAGCTGCCCTGGTAGAAGATGCCGTGGTCGCTGACCTCGCGCTGCTTGCCGATCGGCTGGTACGTCTCGTCGGTGAGGTCCTCGGCCCAGACGATCAGCTCCTGCGGGCCTTTCGCGTGCAGGGCACTCGTCACGTCGACGTCGAAGCCGTCGTACCCGCCGCGGTGGGTGGCGACCTGAACGCCGTTCACCCACACCTTCGCGTCGTAGTCGACCGCGCCGAAGTGCAGCATGAGCTGCTTGCCCTTCCAGTTGGCGGGGACGTCGAAGGTACGGCGGTACCACATCCGGTCCTCGTGCTTCTGCAGGCCGGAGAGGGCGGACTCGATCGGGTACGGGACCAGGACCTTCTCCTGGAGCGTGCGACCGACGGGCGGCTGCTCGTTCGGCGCGGCGGCGGACCACTCCCAGAGGCCGTTGAGGTTGCGCCAGTCGGGGCGGGTCAGCTGCGGCCGCGGGTACTCCGGAAGCGCGTTCGTCGGAGAGACGTCCGCGGTCCAGGGCGTGGTGAGCGGCGGCGTACCGACGTGCCAGTCGGGCGTGGCCTGAGCCGAGGGGACGACGAGCGCTGACGCGACGAGTGCGGCCGCGGTGAGGAACTTGAGCATGGGCGGGGTCCTTTCGGGGCGGGAAAGGGCACCTTTATGACAACGCTCTCACCACAAAAGCGCAAGGGCTCGCGCATGATCAAACATTGACGCAGACCGGAGTCGGCGTGCTGAAGTCACCCGTCTGCGTCAACGTGCCGGCCGCCTGGTCCACGGCGAACGTGGTGACGTTGTTCGACTTCTGGTTGGCGACAAACAGCAAGGTGCCGGTCGGGTCCAGCGCAGCATGGCGCGGCCAGTCACCGCCGCAACTCGGCGTACCGACCAGATCGAGATCGGCGCCCGCGACGCGGAAGATCGCGATGCTGTTGTGGCCGCGGTTGGTCACGTAGACGAAGCGGCCGTCGGCGGAGGTCAGGATCTCGCCCGGGTAGTTCTGCGGGCCTGCGGGCGCGGCCGGCCGGGTCGCGAGCGGGGTGAGGACGCCGCCGTCGTACCCGCAGATCGTCACGGTGCTGTCGAGCTCGTCGGCGACGTACGCGTACTTGCCTTGGACAACGAGGTGTCGCGGACCGGCACCTGCTTTGAGTTTCGCCTGGTGCTCGAGGGTGAGCTTGCCGGCGGCGAGCGTGTACGTGTAAACCGAGTCGGTGCCGAGGTCGACGGCGAGCACGTACTTCCCGGCCTGCACGACCTGGTGCGCGTGCGGTTCGGATCCCTCGTGTTTCACCAGGTCGGTTTGTTGCCCGAGGCTACCGTCCGGGTTGATCGGGTGGACGGCGATGTCGCCGGATCCGTAGTTCGCACTGAGCAGATGGTCGCCGATCTTCGCGAGGTGGCAGGGGCCGGATCCCTTGTTGGGTTGGCGATTGAGCACCTTCGGCGTCCCGGAGATGTCGATCGCGGTGACGGCGCCGGCGTCCTGCTCGTCGACGGCGTACAGGAGGTTTCCGTCCCGGATGACGAACGACGGATCCGGGACGCCGGCGATCGTCCTGGCCTTGGTGATCTTGCCGTGGCCGTCGTACGTCGCGATACCGACGCCGTCGCCGTACGTCCCGAGATACATCGTCCCGCCCGCGACCCGTCGGTCCGCCGTCGGCACCCCCGGACGGCTCCGGTCGGTCAGGCCCGGCTCGATCACGTCCTCGCGATACGACGGTTCGCGGCTCGCGGACTGGTGGACGGGCACGAGGGCCGCGGTGAGGCCGAGGAGTGCTCGGCGGCTGACGATCACGCCGCCACCGGAACGCTGATCGACGACGGATCGCCCGCCGGCGAAGTGAACGTCACGGTCGACCCGACCACGCTCCGCCCGAAGTACCGCGGATCCACCGTGTCCACGACGAGTACGAGGTGATGCCCCGCAGGCACCTCCCAACTCGTCGCCTCCAGCTGTACGTCGACCGCGACCGCCTTCCCCGGCGTCGCCCCGCGAAACGTGTACGGCTTGTGCGACATCAACGACCCGACCCCGAGCGCGTCAACGTCGTACAGATACGCGAACAACGACGTCGAAGCCGCCGACGGCCGCACCGTGACGTGCACCTTCGGCGCCCCGTTCACCACCGCCGCCCGGTCGAACGCCGGCCCGGACCACACCCCCGCGAAGGACCGATCCACCAGCGGCGTCACCACACCTGTGGGGATTGTCAACAATCCTTGCAAAGCCCCGGACACCAGTGCGACCCCGCTGTCCGCGACCGTCGGTACGCCGGCCCCGATCGCCCGGCTCCACCCGGTCGACTCCGCACCCTGCAGAGCCCCCGCCTTGGTCAGGTACGACGTACGCTCCTGCCCCACGGCCGCCCAGCTCGAGTACCCGCGCCATACCCCGCGCTGCGACTTCAACTGCACCGGCGCCTCCCGGTCGGCCCCGTTGTCAGCGCCGGTCAGGTAGTGCCGCAGCCAGCCGGCGAGCTCGTCCCAGGTCTCGTTCGGCAACCCGACCGCGCCGCTCGCTTCTGGCGTGGCGTGATCGCCGTGCGCCAGCAGCAGCCGCTTCGGCCCGGTCAGCCGGGTGAAGAAGTCCGTGTACTGCGAGGGCGGGAAGATCGAGTCCTCGAACGCGTTCGCCAGGAAGATCGCCGGCTTGTTGACATTCAGATTGTCGACCATCGTCGCCGGCGACCGCACCGGCGACAACTGCTTCGCCTCCGCGATCGCGCCGTCGAAGTCGCCGGTGACGAACTTCGACTGCAACGACGCCATCTCCGGCCCCGGCCGCCCGGTGACGTTGCCCAGGGCAAGCAGACCGGCGACGGCCTGCAGCGCGACCGTGTCGTTCGGGTCCAGCGACCGGATCAGATCCGCCCAGCCGCTCAGCGCGCCGACGGCCTTGATCCGCGGATCCTTCGCGGCCGCGAGCAGCGAGGTACCCGCGCCGTACGAGATCCCCACCGCCGCGACGCGGCTCGTGTCGGCGGGCGTGTGCTGCGCGGCCCAGTCGATCACCTTGCTGACGTCCGCGACCGTCGGCGGCCCGGCGATGTCGATCCCGCCGCCGGTGTCCCAGAACCCGCGGCTCGAGTACGAGATCACCTGGAACCCGGCGGTCGCGAGCTTCGCGCCCTGGCCGACGTACTCCGCGTTCGGCACGCCCCAGCTCGACGGCATCACCACGAGCGGGAACGGGCCGTCCCCCTGCCCGGTCGGCGTCAGTACGACGGCACCGATCTCGATCCCGCCGGCACCGGGGATCCGCTGGTACGACGTACTGAAGCCAGGACTGGCCTGACTCGCCTCGGCGCGTGGACCGATCGTGATCAGCGTCAGGACGACTGCGAGGGCGGCAGCAAGTCTGCGCACGGGATACCTCCGGCATCGGGAACTACCGGAGGGTAACCAGAAAACTGCCGCTCTGTCACTACCTCGGCACGGTGAGTGCGGGATCCACCCCGGTCGCGTCGACCGACCACGCCCAGAGGCGCTGCGCCAGCTCCGGGTCCTGCGCCGTACGCGTCGGCAGCACGACCTTCGGCGTACCGCGGTACTCGAAGAACGCGGGGCCGACGAACGATCCCGGACGCAGATCCGCGTACGTCGCGGCGTACAGGCTCGGCCATGCTCCCGCCGCGGCAGACTGAGCGACCAGCCGGGTAGCGAGGCCCCACAGCTGCGCCTGGAGCGCACGACCGGCGAGCTCCGGCCCGGCGGCCTGCAGGTGCGTCGAGGCGTACCCGGGATGCGCGCCGACGCTCAGCAGCTCCGCACCGGCCGCCCGCGCCCGACGGTCGAGCTCGAGCATGAACAGCAGGTTCGCGAGCTTCGACCGGCAGTACGCGTCCCACTTCCGATAGCTGTCCGCCGGCCGGCGCAGGTCGGCCTCGCTGATGCCGCGAGCGCCCTTGTGCATGAACGAGCTGACCGTGACCACCCGGCTGCCCTTGAGCAGCACCGGCATCAGCCGGCCGGTCAGCGCGAAGTGCCCGAGATGATTGGTCCCCAGCTGCAGCTCGAACCCGTCGACGGTCTGCCGGTACGGCGGCGCCATCACGCCGGCGTTGTTGATCAGCAGCTCCAGCCGGTCGTACTTCGCCAGCACCTCGTCCGCGGCGCGCTGCACACTCGCCAGATCGGCCAGGTCCAGCTCGAGCACGGTCGGCGCCCGGCCACCCTGCTGCGTCAGCCGCTCCGCCGCCCGCGCCGCCTTCTCCGGGTTGCGCGCGGCAACGATCACGTCGGCGCCGTGCCGGAGCAGTTCCAGCGCGGTCTCGTACCCGATCCCGCTGGTCGCGCCAGTCACCAGCGCCCGCCGTCCCGTGAGGTCGGGAATGTCCGCCGTACTCCAGGTCATGCGCCCACAGTAACGGTGTGGGCGCATGACCTGGCTGGGCGTCAGAGGATCTTGCGTGCCTTGAACGCGTCGGTCACCGTCTGCGCGGCGGCCTTGCCGTACAGCAGCCGGGCTGCCTGCACGGTGTCCTGCGCCGCACCCGCGAACGAGGTGTCCGGGTCGTAGAAGAACGTCGCCTCGAGGATCAGCTTGTCCGCCTTCGCCCGACCGAGCGACTGCTGGATGTCCCACAGCGCCCGCGACCAGATCTCGCCGTCGTCGTGGACCTCACCGTCGATGTCGTCGGTCGTCTTGGTCCCGTCCGTACGACGCAGGCAGTGCGGCTCGTCGGTCGTGTACGACGTCGCGTCCCAGTCCATCACGCACGGCAGGTTGAAGCCCTTGCTCACCGGGACCGAGTTCGTCACGGCCCAGTAGTCGCCGAACCCCTCACCGATCGCCCCCGCCTGCTCCGACTCCCCGAAACCCGGTACGACGTCGTCCTGGATCGCGTGCCCGTACTCGTGCCAGATCACCTCGGCGTCCTCGGCGTCGTCGACACCGCCCTCACCGGTCGTGATCATGTCGGTCGACGGGTCGTAGAACGAATTGTCGCCCGCGTACGTGTCGACGCTGAAGTCCTGCGACTCGTTGTTGACGTCGGTGAACCCGAGCTTCTGGATGTACTCCTGCGTCTGGTTGATGTGGTAATACACCATCACCTGCTCGAACTTGTCGTTCGCGCGCTGGTACACGAACGTGTTGCTCTTGCTCTGCGCGAGCCCACCCTTGGCTTCCTTGATGTTGACGTACGTCCCGTTGAGCTTCCCGGACCCGTCCAGATTCCGCAGAATCACGTTCTTCTGCGCAAGGAACAGCGCGTCCTGGTTCTTGTCGTTCATATCCGTGAGCTTCTCGTTCTGCTCACTCACCACCGGGTTCGGATCGAACACCGACCCCCGCCCGTCGATGTTGTCACTGATCACCTTCGACTCGACAACCTCGCCGGACTTCGCATCCACCAGCGACCGCGTAACCCCCTCGGCCGACCGACTCGTCACATTCCACACCACCCGGGCATCCGGCCCACCCACCACCGCCAGTTGAGCAGCCCCACTCGTAGCGGTCGGCTGCACCAACACACCCTTCCCCGGCCGCGCGATCCGCGCCCGCTGAGCCCGCGCAGTCACCGCCGCATTCGCAGTCTGCGTAGCGGCCGCCGGCGCAACCGTCGTACTCACATCAAGCCCCGCCGGCACCACCTCCCGCCCATCCGCAACCTCAACCGCCCCGCCCTTACCAACATGCTTCGCGTAATACCCCCCGACAACCGGCAACCCCTTGAACGTCTGCTGATACCAGTAATGCTTCCCCAACAACGACGTCTTCGTCCTAACCAACGTCAACCCCTCAGCACCCGCCACCGGCGCCGCCCCCGCAGCACTACTGAACGACAACCCCAACGACACACTGGCCACCCCAGCAACAACAACCGCCAGCCCCTTACGACGCTTGAACACAGGTTCCCTCCCACACTCATGTTCCGTAACCCATCCACTACAATCCGTCGAACCCTAGAACGGCGCGACGCCCGCTGGGAAGGAAATCAGCGACCGATTTCGCGGCGGCAAGGGAAAACCTGCCACGTGCCAAGCGATGGCTGATCCGCGCTCAGCTCGCGAGCGTTTCCAGAGCGCGTACTCGTTCTGCCGGCGACGGTGAGCTCGACATGAACTGCGAGCGGCGGTTGGTGTCGCGGCCGAGCATCTGCTGGTGCTGCATCTGCCAGCCGTACAGCACCTGGATGATTGTTGGGCCGTAGCCCATGGCTGCGGCCCGGCGGTCCGCCTGATGAACCTCGCGGCGGTTGAGCCAGGCGAGAATCGGCGGCGCGACCAGAGGGGTCAGGTAGAGAATCGGCAGCGCCAGGCTGTCGTCGAAGGTCAGGATGGCGATCAGGACGCCGATGTATCCGATCAGGATGAACCCGATGACGACGCATCCGACGGCGGGGACCGCCCTCATCCACCTGCCCAGTGCACGTACCGCGATCAGAGCGCATCGCGCGGGAATCGAGTACCAGAAGCTGAGCAGGCTGAGCCAGTCCCGCCCCCCGAGATGGTGAGCGAGTTCATGGGCCAGAACGCCCTCGAGGTGGGACGGCGGAAGCGTGTACAGCGCCCATCGGGTCAGGCCCACCGTACGTCCCGGCGTCGGCGTCGCGTTCGGTTCGTCGGATTCCTGGATCCACACCGTGTAGCGCTTGTCCGGGATCCCCACGCGAGTAGTGACATTGCGCCAGATCGGCTGTATGCGCTGCTCCTCCACGAGGGTGGGGAGCCGCAGGCGGAACAGATAGCGGGCCAGGAATTCCTCCACCGGCCTCAGGAACACGACGACCCCGGAGACCAGCCAGGCAACGACGAGCATCCAACCCCAGCCGAAGCCGAGCAGGCCCACGATCCAGGACACAACCGCGAAGCTCCAGAAGAACCAAGGGACTGCGGAGAGCAGCATCGCGGCGGTCGACACCTCGACCCGTCGGGCACGTCCGCCCGGACCGGGGCCGCTACCACCTGGGAGTTCTGTCCTCGGCGGATACGGCGGCAATGCCTGGTCACCAGGCCCACGTGGGTCGCCGTACGCACGGCCCTGCGTCCAGTCACGTTCGTCCCAGGCACCGTTCCGATCGTTGGGATCGCCGGGGACGGTCATCGGTCGTGCCTCCTGTGGGTTGGGCGGGGGGTGGTTACCACAGTGACACGTGGACGTGGTCGAAGTGGCCGCCGGTGGCGTCGGTGGGGTTGTAGACGCCGCCGCCGTTGTAGGGGATCCAGGTGCCGCGGCGGGCGGACCAGATCTTGCCGTACCAGATGACGTAGTGGACGCCGGTCTGGCCGGCGGTGTTGATGGCCCAGTTGGCTATCTGGTCGCCGCGGGCGCGGGCGGGGGCTGACTTTCTGGCGTCCGCGCCGACCATGACGTCGCAGGCCTTGCCGCGGGGGTGGTCGCTGGTGGGGTTCCAGACGTGCGCGTCCCAGCAGCTCATGCTCAGGGTGCCGAGGTTCTTGCGTGCCTCCGCGACCCACGCCGCCGTACGCGGGGTGACCAGGCCACCGGTGCCCGTTGGGTCCGTGACGGTCGCCTTCTGTTCCGGCCAGACGCCGTTGACCGGCTTGCCGCTGTTCAGGTCGCCGCCGGACTGATCGCAACTGTTGCTGTCCTGTACGCCGTCCACGACCGAGCCGCCCGTCGGTGCGCCAGAGCGCCCTGCGTACGGGTTGCCCGCCCTCGTCAAATCAATACCAGCGGAGGCGGCGATGGCACGAGCCTCTTGCTCACGCTGCGCGTACCGCTCGGGAAAGGCGGACACCTGAACCGCCTGGGCTGCATCACCGAGCGCCATCGACGGCCATCCGTTGATATCTACCAGGCCGGGCGGGCTTGGTCCGTCGGATCCTCCGAAGAACGCTTTGATCGCGTAGTCCGGGTTCGTGAGCTGCTGGAACGACCCCCAACCGGCGCTGACCCGCTGCTGAAAGAGCCCGTACGAGTCTCTGTCGCCGTAGAGAAGGTTCTGGAGGTCCGACTCCACCAGCGCGGTCATCAACGCGATCAAGGTCGCCTTGCCCGGTAGACCCCGCTGTATCGCGACGCTGTCAATCAGCTTCGCGAAGCCGACCTGAGTCGTACGCAGGGGACCGGTCGGGTTCGGGTCGGTGCCTTGGCCGGGTACGCCGGGTGGGCAGGCGGCCTGGGTCGTCGTACCGCCGCCGAACGGCGCGAGCATCAGCAGGCTCGCCACGCCGATCACCGCGAGCGCCGCCGCGCCCTTGGCGAACCACCCTCGACGCGCGACCGAGAGGAACCCGCGACCGAGATCACCCTCGTCGAACATCCCAGTCCCCTGCCGTCATGGTCCGGTACCACCAGACACGTCGCTAATCACCCATTGGTTGTTCTGGTTGGTCAGCGTCACGAGCAGGGGGACGTCGAACCGCTGAGCGTGCTTACCGGTGACGTCGATGGTGACCTTGACGAAGCGTGTGATCCGGCTGGGGGTGTCGACCGGTGCCTCGGCGTTGGCCGGCGGAGTCGTCACCGGGGCCGCCAGCACCGTGGACTTCCCGCCGTCGGCCTTGAGTGCGTCGTACGTCGGATCGCCCGCCGCGGTGAAGCTCGACGCGACCTCTTCCGTCATGTACTTCGAGCACTTGTCGACCAGCGCCGCGTACGTTTCGGCGCTGGGGTCGCGCGTGTAGAAGGCTCTGGCCCAGGTACCGGTCACGTCGGTCGCGAGGGCTGTGTCCTCGGATGACGGCCGCTGGCTCAGGGGCGGTGGTGTGGTGAGCGCCGAGGTCGTCGGCTCGCCCGGCTGGTTCGACTGGGTCGCCGGTGCGGTCGGAAGCACCACCGACTGGCCGGGTGTGAGCAGGCTGATCGGCGCGCCGTCGTCCTTGCTCTTGCCGCCGAACAGGCGCGGCAGTCCACCGCCGACACCGAGGATGATGATCGCGACGATGACGACCAGTACCACGATCGCGACCGGGCTGGTCGGCTCGGCCCGGCGCTGGTTGCGCAGCCATGCCATGCGTTGCACGTGGTCGTCGCGGCGCCAGTTCTTCTTGGCACGACGTCGCTCGCGACCATTCAGGTCGTCCATCTCGTCGGGGTAGTCGTAGTCGTTGCTCATCAACGACCGCCAGCCGTCCGGTGCGTCCGGGCGGCTGCGACCCTCGCGGCGGTCGTCGTCAGTGTCCTGCGGCTCAGGTGCGCGATGGCGCGACTGACCGCCACCCTCGCGGCGGTCGTACGGCGAACGAGATTTCCGGGCCATCCGGCATCACCTGCGCGTCGGGACGTGTACCGTCACGCCGTCCTTGGTGACGGTCGAGTAGTCGCGATACCGCCGCGCCGGCGAAGGCACCGGCTTCCGCCGCGTCCGCTGCCCCTTCGGCGGCCCTTCCCGCAAACTCGCCGAATGCGTGTGCGCACGGGGCTCGTACCGAACGTCGTTGGTGGGCACCGGAATCGGCCGCCGCGAATGCCGAGCCTTCGGCGCATCGGCCGCCCCCCGCGAACCGGCCGGCGCGGGCGCCGCGACTCCCGCACTCGTGACGGAAATCGTACGACGCCTGTCAGAATCCTTCGACTGCTCGCGAGAACGCGCAAAGTTGAGCGCTGACTGCGAGGGCCGTCCATTCGGGGCAACTCGACTGCCACCAGTACCTGCAGCAGTCGATGCGCCGCCGGGGCTGCCACCGGGCTGTCCGCCAGGAATGTTGCCGGAACCGTCAGTTCGCCTGCTGCCTGGTCCAGCGGCAAGCTCGTACGGCGACGAGCCGACTGCGCTCCGGCCCAACGCCGTATGCGCCGGCGCCTGTCGGTACACCCGCATCGACGGTACATGTTGAGGAGTCGTCGTATCCCCGCTGAGCCGGCCGCCCCGCCGTTCTGTCATGGACGGCGCGACCCCACGACTCGCGAGCGAACCAACCACTCGCTTGAAGGCGCCCATGGCACCGCGCCTGGCAAGACCCCCCAGGAGGATACTTCCCGACCCGGGCCGCATCATCGACGTGAGGTTGTCCAGCAATCTGCGCAGCCGGAAGCCGGCAATCAGAACCGCGATCGCAAGACCCGACACCGGCAGCCAACCAAGCACACCAGTAAGGCTGAACACCGCCGTTACCAAGGTCAGAGCGGTACCGAAGACGAGCATCGCCAAGAACGACTGGATAACAAGCCCGACCAACGCCTCGAACCAGTTGATTCCCCATTGTCTCGGTCGGCCAGGAACGGTCCAGAGACAGGCGAAGAAAACACCTACGACGAGCAAGAGCAGGCAGCCGACGAATGCCATCAAGGCCGTGAAGGCCAACGATACGTTCAAGAACGCGAACAGGGTCGCCGCGATGGCCGCGAGCATGACGACGGCGATGCGTCCGAACGCATTGTTGCCCTTCACCCACTTCACGGTCGGAGCGTTGTCGCCGCCCTCCGCCTTCACGATCACGGAGTCGATGTACTTCGATCGCGCGTCCGTATCGGTGCCGGCATCGAGCATGCCCTTGCCGTAGCGCGTGCAGGCTTCCAACGAGCCGAACTCAGCGATGCACCACGGGGTGACAGCGAAGCCTCGCCAACTCGCGTCGGCGGACTTCCTCAACAGGGTGTCGCGCGAACTGCCTGTGAACCCCGGCTCGGGCCACGGAATGGGGTTCTGCATCGTCGGCCCCATTGCATCCGCAGACGTCGTCATGATGGTGTCAGCACCCAACTGGCGTGCACCGTCGACACCACGTAGCCAGGTCGCAGGAGCGAGGGCGAAGCTGATGCTGAGCACACCAGCCACCAACACCCACACCAACTGCCCCATCGCACTGCCGCTTGTTCGCCGTTGTGTATAGGCAGCCACCGCACCGAAGGCCAACGCAGACGGCAACAGCCAGCCGACCAGTTGGGTGCTCGAGGCCCCAATAGTCGTAGAGGTCGCCTCGGTCAGCGGCTTCACATCGGTGAACGAGAACAACCACCAGCCGACCGAGATCGCTCCGCGCGTGATGGCGACGATGTACATCATCACCATGTGCGCATAACCGTTGAAGATCGACTCGATCGGGTCCCGAATGCTGCGCTCGAAGTCGAGCCCGTACTCCATCGGCCCGTACTGCTCGAACAGCGTGCGGGTGTCACCGTGGGTCAGGTCCGGGGTCGGGAGCAGGTCGCCGAATCCCGTCGGGCTGGTCGGACCCTGGTTCGGGTCGGCGGCGAGGGCTAGTTGGGAGGTGATTATGAGGGAGAGGGCTAGGACGGTGGCCGCGGTGCGGAGGCGGCGTTGCCACCTCATGCGACGTGTTCCTTGCCGCTGGGGGTTTTGGAGGGTTGGTCGGTGCCGTTCGGGGTGGGCTGGGGGTCGTCGTAGGCGGGGTACATGGCCTCGTTGTAGGCGGCCTCGTCGGCCTCCTGGTCGTAGACCTCGTCGGGGCCGATCGGTGACTCGTAGCGCAGGGGGTGATGGTGCTCGTCGATTGCCGGTGCCGGTGGGTGGCCGTTCTGTTGAGCTACCGGGGCAATAGGTGGTGTGGCCGCTGGCTGGGGGGCCGGTTGTGCGGGGCGGTCTTGCACTGCACCGTTCGCATTTGCGGGCCTTGGCTCGGTCGCGGGAGTGGTGGGCTGCTGCGCCGGTGCCGGGATCGGCTGGGGGCGCGCAGGCGGTGCGGACGCGGCCGGAGCCTCAGGTACGACCGGAGGCCGGGGCTGTACGACCGGAGGCTCGGGCTGTACGGCCGGGCGCCCGGGCTGTACGACCGGATGCTCGGGCTGGGCGAGCGGGCTGCGGGGGTCGGGCTGGGCGGTGGCTGCTGGTTCCAGAGGCTTCTCGTGCTCGTCGGGGAAGGCCTCGTCGTCGGCGAACGGGTCCGGGTCCTCGATCGGGGTGGGGGGTGGGGTGGTGTCTGTGTCGTGTTCGGATTCGGGGGTGGTGCGGAGGAGGGTGGCTACCTGCTGGCTGGGGATGTCGATCTGGACGGTGGCTACTTCGTCCCAGCGGTCGCGCATGATGCAGTGGCCGTGGCGGATGGATTTGCCGTTGGCGGCGGTGTTGATGCCTCGGACGAGCGTTTGGTACGGGGCGGTCTGGGGGCGGCCCAGGAGCTCCAGCAGCGAGTCGACCTGTTCGCGGGAGCGGAGGCTGAAGGCGAACAGGGTGGTGATCTGCTCGACCAGGCCCGGGAGTTTCAGGATCGAGGCCGGGTCCTGGGTGTCCAGGACGAGGGACGCGCCGAGGGCACGGCCGACGCGGGCGATGTAGTCGAGGAAGGACGCGCCGTCGGGGGTCTTCGTCAGCAGATGGACCTCGGGGACGATGACAACCTTCGAGCGGCCGCGGAACTCGCGTCGGCCGGTGGTGCGGATCATCCAGGCGAGGCAGCCGCGCAGGCAGGCCATGCCGACGCGTTCGATCGGGGACCAGGACTCGGGGGCCGACTCGGGGGACGGCAGGGTGAGGCCCGGCATCTGGACCACCCAGAGGCCTGGGTTCGTGGTCAAGGAGGACAGGCCGGACGGCGGGCCGGCGACGACCGAACCGAGGCCGGTCTCGACCAGGTCGCGCAAGGCGAACCCGACGGTCCGAACGGTCTCTTCGGAGGAGTTGCACAGCCGCTGGATGACGCCCCAGGAGGACGGGTCCGGTGACTGGATCTCGGCGCGGGTGGCGGCGACGACCGGGGCCTCGGCGGCGCCCCGCAGGTGCGGCGGGAGCAGCAGCATCAGCTGGGACGGTGCCTGCAGCAGCGCGTCGTCGACCGGCAGGACGCGGAGCAGGTCCGCGGCGCCGGAGAACTGGGCGGTGATCTCGATGAGGGCGGTCGGTACGCCGTACTCCGCGGCGACCGCGGACACGCCCGCGGCGTCGCCCTTCAGGTCGAGCAGCGGCACCCAGGCACCGGCGAACGCCGAGTCGAGGCCGCCGAGCATCGCGGCCGTCGTCTTACCGCGGCCCGATCGGCCGAGGAACAGCGTGGTGGTCGCGTCACCGAGCGCCGAACCGGCGGCCGCGTCGAAGCGGACCAGGCCGGGCGTGGAGCCGGTCAGGTACCCGATCGCCGGGCCGGTCGCGTCGCCGATCGACGCGCCGCCCCAGAACCAGGACCCGAAGAACGCGGTCGACTCGCGGACGTGCCCGAGGTCCGGCACCCGCAGCTGGTCGCCGGGCAGCGACTCGAGCCACAGGTCGCGCTGCTCGTCGGCGCCGACGGCGACCGTGATGCCGCGGTCCGCGTAGTGCGCGATGACGGCGTCGACGTAGGCCTCGAGGTCCTCGCGGGTGTCCGCGCTGACCAGCAGCCGCGGGTGGTCCTCGACCAGGGTGAGGCCGCTGCGGCTGATGTCGCGCTTGACCTCACGCATCACCCGCTCGGTCTCGACGATCTCGTCAGCGGTCTCCTCCGCCGTACCCTTCGCGGCCGAGCGGCGCTGTTCCTTCGCGCTCTTGCGCGTCTCGTCGACCAGGTTCCGCGCGGTCTTCTTGCTCAGTACGCGGAACCGCACCGAGGCCTCGACCGTGACGTCGAGCTCGTCGCCGTCGTCGTCGATCGCCTTGATCTCGGACAGCGTCCGCAGCCACTCCCCCGGCCCCGGCGTCTCGAGCTCCTCCGGGAAGTCGGTCATCGCCAGGACGGTCGTGTACGCCGCGATCTGGCCGCGGGTGTCGTAGATCCGCAGGTGGTCGGTGTACGGCACCACCCGGCCGGACGTCAGCCGGGCCAGCGAGGCGCCGGTGATCAGGCCGCGCCGGGGCGCCGCGACCGCACCGCGGTGCATCTCCCGGCTGATCAGCCACGAGATCACCTCCGCCGGCGCGGTGTGCGCGCGCCAGACGGTCGAGCCGAGCTGACGAGCGAGCTTGCGCACCCGCTCGTCCAGGTGCGCGAGCTCGCGCGCGCTCACCCGCCACGACGTCGTCCCGAGAGCGTCGCTGATCGAACCGCGGACCTGGGCGGTCGCCCGGGGGTCGCGGTCGGACAGGTGGACGCCGAGCGCGACGTACCGCTCCGGCATCCGCATCTCGTCGATCCGGTCGGCCCGGGTCTGCGCCCACGCCTCGTGGTCGCCGAGCCGGTAGTGGCCGGCCACCGAGTCGATGTAGTCCTGGCCGGTCGAGCGGCCCCAGACCACCTTCAGGTGGCTGAGCCGGTCACCGAGGATCGTCGCGGCGGCACTGATCGCGGCGTCCAGGGCGGCGTCCTGCTCGGCCTCGGTGGCCAGGTCGGTATTCGCCACCGAGATCAGGAACCACGCCTCGGCGCTGCGCTCGGTGACCAGCAGGCCGTCGGCGATGGCGACCAGGCGTGGCGGCGGCAGCCCCCGCTCGCGACCGACCCCCACCAGGTTCAGGAGCTTGTCAGCGATCTTCATCCAGGCCTCTTCCTGACGACGTCCTGCGACTCACCCGTTGTACGTGTTCGGATCCCAGCAGGCGGGCCCGCTGGTTGACGGTGATGTCCGCGCCCGCGCGGACCATCGGATCGACCTCCACCGCCACCTCGCGCTCCCATTCGGGCGTGACCCTGGCCTTCGCCAAGTCGGCGACCTTACGGGTCGACATCCGCTCCCGCCAGGGCAGGTACTCCGACTTGTCGGCGGCCCGGGCACCGAGGCCGATGATCGGCCGGTGCGCACGCAAGGCGTACCGGACGGCCAGCGCCCACTCGGTGACCCGGCGGCGGCGTTCGTGGAACTTCCCCGGCCGCCAGCCGAACGCGGTGATCACGAACGGCGGGACGACATACAGACTGACGGTGGGCTTCTGCGGTACGCCGATGAACGGGAACAGCAGCGCCACCCAGAGCACGATGACCACGGCGCCGAAGATGATCATCCGGCGGCGCGCGCCTTCGCCGAGGTCGATCCCGAGCAGGTCGTACTGCCGGGTCTCGATCTCGAAGTGGTGGGTGAGGGTACGGCCGACGCGCATCAATTACCCCCGGAGAGCAATCCCCAGAAGCCCTTCAGGACATTGATGGTCTGGTTGTTGGCATAGATCAGGCCGCCGACCAGGATCCCGGCCGCGATGTGGCCGAACAGCTCGCCCCACTCGCGCTTGAAGTAGTGGCCGATCGCTCGCAGCACCAGGATCGCGATGAAGATGTTCCCCGCGATGACCAGGACCCAGTCCTTGAAGTCCGCACCGGTCGGGACATTGGGGTTGCCGGCCATGGGCACGGCAAGCTGCACCACGCTCGCAGCCAGTTCGTGGGTCGTCATTGCGGTGTCTCCCTTGTTGCCTCGGTCATCCGATGGCCAGTCGCTGGATTCATCCGACGGCAGCCACTTGCCATCGCTGTGCTCCGTCCGTGGCGACAGTACGCCTCAGCGTGAGCGTGTACGTCTGGTCCAGCGTGGTATCGCCCACGCCGTTCCAGGTGACGGCGGCGGTCGCCTGCCGCTCGTCGTCGTTGCCGGCGTACACCTGCCAGTCCTTGAGTTCACCGAACTTCACCGCGCCGTTCAGGCTGCGGATGGTCGAGCCGGGCGCGGTCACCGCGGACACCTTGTTGTCCGACTCGGCGTACGCCGCGAAGAAGGCCTCGGCGTCCTTCTCGGTGGCCGAGGTCAGGTCGTCGTCGGGGGCGCCGGCGCCGGGCATGTTGGCCGGCAGCGGCGCGCGCTCGTCCGGTACGAACGTCGGCGGCGCGCTGACCACCACCCGGGCGGACGTCAGCGCGACCGGCACCGACAGCCGGTACCAGACGACCGGTCCGGCGCTGAACGCGTTGCTGCCCTGCCGGTTGAACGTGTGCACCCGGACGCGGACGTCGACGACCGCGGTGATGCCGTTCTGGTCGGCGCTGACCTGGCCCGGGTACGCGACGTCGGCGGTCTGCTTGCCGCGACCGTTCCAGCCGGCCCGGGCGTCCAGCCCGGACGCGAGGTCGAGGCCGACCTGGGCCGGGCGGGCGTCGGGGTTGTTCTCGTCCCAGGTCAGGTAGGCCACGGAGTACCGGGTCGCGACCGCACGAGCCTCGTCGGCCGGGAAGCTGCTCTGCCCGCTGACCACCGTCTGGGGCGTCCGGTTCGGGGCGATCCAGGAGCGGATCCCGCTGATCGCGGCCAGCAGCAGTACGACGACCACGAGGCCGCGGAAGAACCGCCGTGCCCAGGTGGAGAACGACGACTCGGGCTCGGTCGACCACGGGGTCTGTCCGGGTGTCAGGACGTCGCGGGCCGGGGCGCCGGGTGCGGCGTGCGCGCCGTGCGGGGAACGCTGTTTCAAACGTTCGGGCGGACGTGGTCCAGGCTCCGGCGGGGCGCCGTCCGGCGTCCGTCCGCCAGGGCGCCGGGGAGGTGCCATCACGCCACCGTTCGGCGGCGGGGTCTGGTTCTGCGGAGCGGAGTACTGCGCGGCCACCCCCTGCGCCTGGCGAGGGGTAGGGGACACCGGCCCGCCGGGGTGGGCCCACCACTCCGGCGCGGTACTCTGCGGGCGGCCCTTGCCGGGTTTCTTCGTCCGGCGCTGGTCCGACCAGTGCTCACCTTTTGGCGGCAGATTCAGCAACGTTCGCCACCAACTCATCCCTACCCGCCCCTCAGACAGCAGTTACGCGGACAGTAGCCGGGAGGATACGGCAAGCAACCGACCTCCGGGAGACCCGAGACCAGGATCCGGATGGTCCATCGCTCCCCGCAGCCATACTGTTACCCCGCACGCGGGCAGTGTCACCCTCACCCTGGCTCATTCCGGCCAAGCGTGACACCTTCGGTACCGTCGTCATAGCTCCTCTCTCATGCCCGATCGGGTCGCCCGGGCAGCGCACACCATGCCATACGCCGCGGACAGGTTCGAAGATCCGTGCGAACACCATGGTAAAAGAACCGCACCATACGATCACAGATAGTAACCGATCAGGCCACCCAGCTGTGGAAAACTCTCCCGTGGCGAGGGGGTCAAAGCCGGCTGTGGACAACCGCTTGCCGACAGGCTTTCCGGGCATAAGGTCGGCAGTGTTCCCTGCTACCCCCTGGAGGACCAGGATGGAAACTCGCCGGCTGGGCAGACTCGGCCACCAGAGCTCGGTACTCATCTACGGTGCGGCCTCCCTCGGCGGCGTCGACCAGGACCGTGCCGACGCATCGATCCAGGAAGCACTCGACGCCGGTATCAACCACTTCGACGTGGCCGCGGACTACGGCGAGGCCGAGCTCCGGCTCGGCCCCCGGATGCCGGAGATCCGGGACCGGATCTTCCTCGCCACCAAGACCGGGCGACGGACCTTCGAGGAGGCCTGGAGCGAGATCAACCGGTCGCTCGAGCGGCTCCGGACCGACCACGTCGACCTGATCCAGATGCACGCGGTCTGCGATCTGGAGAACCTCGACCTCGTCACCGGCAAGGGCGGCTCGCTGGAGGCGGCGATCCGGGCCAAGGACGAAGGCCTGGTGGGCGCCATCGGCATCACCGGCCACACCGCGCAGGCGCCGTCGGTGCACACCGAGGGGCTGCGGCGGTTCGACTTCGACAGCGTGCTCACCCCGCTGAACTACAAGCTCTCGACGGATCCGCAGTACGCCGCCGACTACGCGGCCCTGGTCGAGGCCGTGCAGGCCTCCGACGCGGCGCTGATGACGATCAAGATGATCGCCCGGCGCGGCTGGGCCGAGGGCGAGCAGAAGTCCTACGACACCTGGTACCGGCCGTTCGACGAGCAGCGCTACATCACCGCCGCGACCGCGTGGCTACTGAACGGGCACCCGGAGATCACCGGCCTGGCGACGGCCGGCGAGACCCGGCTGCTGCGGCAGATGATCGTCGCGGAGCGCGAGCGTTCGGAGCTGACCCCGGAGGCCGCCGCCTCGATTCTCGGCGAGGTGCAGGACTACGCGTCACCCTTCGTGGACATGCCGATCTGACAACGTGGCCCAGGTCACATTCGAGACTCCGCATTCCGGTCAGGTCGTCCGCCGTACGAGATCGGCGTACGGCCTGCTCCCGGGGCGCGGGAACAAGTCGCGGGGCGGTCGGTGTTGACTACGGCGTACTCAACTACTTTCGGAGGTCGTAGTGGCAACGGTCGAGCTGACCCAGGACAACTTCAACGAGGTGGTCGGTGGCGACGGTCTCGTGCTGGTGGATTTCTGGGCCGAGTGGTGTGGCCCGTGCAAGATGTTCGGACCGGTTTTCGAGAAGTCGTCCGAGCAGCACGCGGACATCACCTTCGGCAAGGTCGACACCGAGGCTCAGGGTGAGCTGGCGCAGGCCTTCCAGATCAGTTCCATCCCGACCTTGATGGCAGTTCGCGACGGCGTCGTGCTGTACTCGCAGGCCGGCGCGCTCCCCGCTGCCAGCCTGGAGGACCTCATCGGTCAGCTGCGCGCGGTCGACATGGAAGAGGTCAAGGCGCAGATCGCCGCCCACGAGGCGGAGCACGGCACCGAGCCGCACACGCACTGATCCGGTTTCAGCAGATCCGGGAGTTCGCACCGAGCTCCCGGATCTGCTGTGCCACGGCGACCCGGTCAGGGCCTTCCTGGAGCTGCGGGTTGTGGTCGAGGGCCGCGAGCACCTGGTGGCGCTCGTCGGGCGTGAGCCGCCCCCAGCCGCTCTGCGCGAGCTGGAGCGCGTGGAACTGCTCGTTGCCGGTCAGCGGGCCGTTGATCGCGTCCAGCAGGACCGCCGTGTCGATCAGCGAGCGGTCGCCCTCCATCAGGCCGAGCGCGATCACCCGGACGACCGGTGAGCCGGTCCGGAACAGGCCGGCGACCTCGTCCTTGTCGAACTTCTCCACGGCGGCCGCGTTCGCGACGCGTTGCAGGATCCGGTCGAGGATCTGGCCGCGGAGCGCGGTCAGATCGGACTCGCGCAGTTCGGTGTAGATGGTCGCGTACGCCGAGAGCTCCTGGCGCATGCCGAGCCGCTCGAGGGTGTCGGCGGTCTTCTTCGCGGACGCCGCCATCTGCCGCAGCAGGTCCACCTCGAACTGCCCGAGCCTGAGCGACCGGATCCGGTCGACGATCGACGGCATCACGATCAGCAGCAGCCCGGCCGCGAGGACCGTGACCAGCGCACCCTCGCCGACGCCGGTGAAGATCCCGACGAGGCCGGCGACGAGCAGCGCGGCGCCGAGCACCAGACAGAGGATCCGGCCCGCCACATCCACGACCGGCCGGGCCTTCACCACCCAGGTCGGCGGTTCGGTTCCGTTCATCAGCCAGAGCCTCCGTCCGTCGCCAGGTGCCCCGATCGTGCCCGCCCGCTCCCCCGCTCGGCAACCCGTCAGCCGGTCAGACGCGCATCCGTCGTACGCCGCATCAGCCGCGAGGCGCCGACCTGGTCCGTGAATCCCCAGCGGCGGTAGAACGGCACCAGATCCGGCTGGCACACGAGCTCCAGGCTGCGGACGTCCGCGAGCGCGGGGTGATTGACGACGGCTTCGAGCAGTACGGCGCCGACGCCGACGCCCCAGTGTGACTCGTCGACGATCACGTCCAGGAGCAGGGCGACGTACGTGCGGTCGGTGAGGACCCGGGCGAAGCCGACCAGCTTGCCGTCGTCCAGCACGGCGAAGACCAGATCGGAGTTCGCGAGCAGACGCTCGACGTCGGCCGGAGTACGGTCACTCATCCACCACGCCGTACGCATGAGCTCTGTCAGCTCCGCGACGGGGGCTGCCGAGGTGACGGTGAGCACGGTCACGCGTCGCGGGAGCTGAGGACGCAGAACTCGTTGCCCTCGGGATCGGTCAGGACGGTGAAGGACGCGCTGCCGGGCTGGCCGACGTCGGCGCGGCGGGCGCCCAGGGACTCGAGGCGAGCGATCTCGGCGTCACGGTCCTGGCTGGTGTTCGCGCATTCCTCGGCGGTCGCGTGGATCGTCTTCCAGCTGAGCGCCTCGGCCCACCAGGCCGCTTGCTTGCGTACGTCGTGGCAGTCGACCACGACCGAGTACCACCTGAGCACCATGGGCGGAACGATCGCACAGGGCGCCGACAGAAAGAGAAGAGCGGGCCCTGGGCAGGAGAAAATCGCCAGGGCCCGCTCTTGGGCTGACCGGAGCAGGTGGGTGGCCGGAGGAGGCGCGGGCAGATGAGGCGCTGCCCTGAGGAGGCTCACCGAGGCTGCTCGAGGTGACGGTCAGCGGGAGGGAGGGCCACGTCGTTGGGGCCCCTCCACGTGTCAGCGCAGTGGGTTGAAGGGGCGCAGCTCCTCCGGGGTGCGGCCGGTGGTGATGGTCTCGGCCAGCAGCCGGCCGGTGATCGGGCCGAGGGTGATGCCCCACATGCCGTGGCCGCCGGCGGCGAACACCCGCGGCGACGCGGTCGCGCCGATCAGCGGCAGGCCGTCGGGCGTGCACGGCCGCGGGCCGACCCACTCGAAGGTCCGGGCGTCCAGGTCGGCGTCCCGCAGCAGCGGCCGGGCGGCGTCCACGATCGCGTCGATCCGGCGCGGGTCGAGCTTCGCCTCGGGCTTGCGGAACTCCATCATCCCGGCCACCCGGAGCCGGTCGCCGAGCGGCGTGCAGGCGATCCGCTGGGCCGGGAAGTACACCGGGCCGGCCGGTACGTGCGCCATCGGCACGCTGAAGCTGTACCCGCGGCCCGCCTGGACGACGGTCCGGACACCGAACTGCTTGGCCAGGTCGGTCAGCCATGCGCCGGTCGCCATCACGACCGCGTCGAACGGGTCGGTCTCGCCGTCCGCGGTGACCAGCCGGACGCCGCGGATCTCGTCGACGATGTCCTTTACGACCACGCCGCTGATGATCTGGCCGCCGCGGGCGATCACCGAGTCGGCGAGCAGGTTCACGTACTCGCCCGGGTTGATGAAGCGCTGACCGTGCAGCCGGATCGCGGCGCCGATCGCGTCGGACAGCGAGGGCTCGATCTCGCGGGCGTCGTCGCCGCTGATCGCCTCGAACTCGATGCCCTGGCCGGCGGCGTGGATCTGCTCGATCTCCTCGAGCAGGACCTTGCGCTCCTCGACCGTCCGGTAGGCGGCCAGGAACGACTTGGCCTCGTGGGTCTGGGCCTGCACCCCGGCGTCGGCCAGGAAGTCGAACGCGGCCAGGGACTGCCGGTTGATCGGGACCAGCGCGTCCATCGCGGTCTTCCAGCGTCCGGCGGTGCTGTTGCGAGCGAAGCGGGTGAGGAACTTGAGGAGCCGCGGGCTCGCGGTCGGCGGGACGTACACCGGTGAGGCGGGGCTCAGCACCGCACGGACGCCGTACTTGAGGACCGCCGGTTCCGGCAGCGGCGTGGCCAGGCCGGGGGTCAGCCAGCCGGCGTTGCCCCAGGACGCGCCGGCGGCGACGCCCTCACGGTCGAGCACGGTCACCTCGACGCCGGCCTCCTGGAGGAACCAGGCGGTGGCCAGGCCGACCATGCCCGCGCCGACGACGGCGACGCGATCGGGGACGAGGTGAGTGGAACCAGCTGTGGTCATGTATCGATGGTGCGGCCGCCGCGAGCGTCTGTCATGGTGCGATCACACCATTGCGGAGACGAATGACTGTGCCCATCGCACAATAACCCGCACAATAACCTCATGATCTCCTCGTCCGATCTGATCGTGGCCGTCGGTCCTGCGCTGTTCGAGGTCGTGGTACCCGGCAAGGGCGACAGCGAGGTACGAGACGTGTTCCTGGCCGACCCACAGGAGCCTGCGACCGGTCAGCCCGGCGATCTGGTGCTAGGGCTCGGTCTACGCGACGCAGAGGACGCTGTGGAGCTCGTAGAGCGCTGTGCGGCCGGGAGCGCGTCAGGAGTGGTCCTACGTACGCCGTTGGCGCATGAGCCGTCCGTTGCCGCCGCCGCGGAGCGTGAGGTCATGACACTCGTAGCACTGCAGCCGAGCGTTACCTGGGCGCACGTGGTCTGGCTGCTGCGCGGCGTACTCGACAGGGCCGCTGCACCCGACTCCCCTGTCGCTGGCGATGCCGGCGTACACCAGGAGCTGTTCGCACTGGCGGACGCGGCTGCTGCGATCGTGGACGCGCCTGTGACGATCGAGGACAACCAGTCGCGCGTACTGGCGTACTCGTCTGGGCAGGACTTCACCGACCCGACCCGGGTGTCGACGATTGTCGGCCGGCGGGTGCCTGCGGAGGTCATTGCACACTTCCGGGCCCGAGGCATCTTTCGGCGGCTGGCCAGGTCCAGCGAGCCGTTCCTGGTGCCTGACGGGCCGAACGGGATCCGCCCGCGGCTCGTCGTACCTGTGCGGGCTGGTGGTGAGTGGCTGGGGTCTATCTGGGCTGTTGTGGACGGTCCGGTGAGTGAGGCGGTCACTACCGAGCTCAGCAACGCTGCATCGGTGCTGGCGTTGCACTTGTTGCGGCTGCGCGCACAGGCCGACGTAGCGCGGAGGAGCGCGATCGACCGGCTGCGGACGGTGCTGCGGCAGTTCTCACCCGACAACCCGGTCGACGTACGGCTGCCGCGCCAGCCGTGGCGGGTGGTGGCGCTCGGGTCGCCGGACGGGTACGACGTACCGCAGCAGCTGGACCTGTGGGAGTCGACAGGGCGCCGGCACGGGTGGAGTGAACCGCAGCTGGCTGATCTGGACGGGACCGTGCTGGCGGTTGTCACGGACGCGGACGGGCCTGGCTCATGGAACTGGCTGCAAAAGCTGGTGGTCGAGTCGCCCGGAACGTATGCGGCAGCTGGCGGGCCTGCGCGCGGGCCGGCTGATCTGCCCAGTTCGCGGGCCGAGGCGGTGGAGTTGCTGGGGCTGGTACGGCGTGGGGTCGCGCCGGGGCCGGCGTTGCGGGTGGAGCAGGCGTGGCACGTGCTGACCGTGCATCGGGCGGTGACGTCGCTTGATACCACCAAGATGGATGGTCCGCTGGCGACGTTGCTGCGGCACGACATCGAGCACGACACCGGGTACGTCGAGACGCTGCAGGCGTGGCTGAATTTCCCGGGGCAGCCGCAGCGGGCGGCACGGGAACTGCATCTGCACACGAACACCTTGCGGCACCGGATGAAGCGGATCGGGGAGATCGCGGAGCTGGATCTCTCGGATCCGCGGGAGCGGCTGGCGTTGCAGTTGCAGATTGCCGCCGTACGGACCGAGCACTGAGATCTACGCCACAGGGCCATGTAACAAGGCTTCACATTCCGGCAACTGCTGGGCAACATCCGCCTGACAGAGTCTTCCTTGTCAGCCGGTCCGACCTTTCACCAGGAGGCCGGAAAGGCTGCCCGGTCCGAACCTTTCACCAGGAGGCTCGGCCCACCCGCAGGCCCGGCGATGTCTGAGCGACCGCCGGGCCTGTGGCACGTTCCGTTGCCTAGGACAAGCGGTTGACGATGGTCCGGTAGACGCCGGGGAGACGGGCGGCGGCGGGGACGATGTGCGGGGCGAGCAGCCGCCGGTTGCGGGCCCAGAGCAACGATGCGGTGAGCGCGCGGCACTCCCAGGAGACGCGGCGGTAGGCGGCGTCGTAGTCCTGCGGGCGGTCGGCGCGGACGCAGTCGACCAGTTCGGCCGAGGTGCGGAGGGCTACCGCGATGCCTTCGCCGGTGAGCGCGTCGACGTACCCGGCGGCGTCGCCGACCAGCAGCACACGACCGGCTGTGCGGGTGCGGACACGCTGGCGGAGCGGACCGGCGCCCATCACGGTGCCGGCCGGTTCGGCTGCCTGCAGGCGGCGTTTGAGCTGCGGAAACGCGTCTAGGTGCTCGTCGAAGGTGCCGCGGGCCGAGGTGAGCACGGCTACACCGACCAGGTCGTCCGCTACGGGTGTCACATAGGCCTCGCCCAGACGTGACCAGTACACCTCCACAAGGTCGGTCCAAGGGCGGACCGTGAAGTGCCGGCGCGGGGTGGAAGAGGCGGGCGAGCGAGCTGAGGGAGGCAGCAGAGGCGGGGACGGTGGTGGGGTGCTGGAGGCCGAGGCGGCCGCGCACGGGCGAGCTGAGGCCGAGTTGGCCGTGCATGGGTGAACTGAGGCCGAGTTGCCGGCGGATTGGTGAGTGGAGGCCGTCGGCGGCGGCCAGGTAGCGGGCGGTGAGGCCGGCGGCTGTTACGGAGGTGGTGGTCTGGGTGATGGGACCGACGCGGGACTGGACGACCGGGATGTCGAGGGCGGCCAGGCGGGCGGCCAGGGCCGATTGGAGGGCGGTACGGCGTACTCCGCGGCCGGGGCCGGTGGTGAAGCGCGCGTCGACCGAGTGTGTTTCGTCGAGGTAGCGGATGCCGTGGAACGGGCGGCCGGGGACGTCCACGCCCAGCCGGGTGAGGTACGCGACGGCGCTGTGCGCGACCCCTTCGCCGCAGGCCTTGTCAATCGGAGTACTCCGCGGTTCGACGACGACAACGGACAGCCCCGCGAGAGCCGCGCGGATCGCGGTCGCCGCACCCGCCGGTCCGCAACCGGCCACCAGCAGATCGATCACGGGACCAGGGCGGCTTTGAGGGCTGCCTCTTCGGCGCGGATCCGGACGGCCAGGAGAGGAATGTTGAGCACCGTGAAGACCAGCGCGGTCAACCACGCGGTATGGACAAGCGGCAGCGCGATCCCCTCCGCGACCACCGCCACATAGTTAGGGTGCCGCAGCCAGCGGTACGGGCCGCGGGCAACCAACGTCAAGCCCGGTACGACGATCACGCGGGTGTTCCACTGATGCCCGAGCACCGTGATGCACCACCACCGCAGCCCTTGTGCCAGCAGTACGACGGCGAACATCGTCCACCCGAGCCACGGGACGAACGTACGGTGCGCCGCCTCCACCAGACACGCGGCGAGCAACAACGTGTGCAGGACGACCATGAACGGGTAGTGCCCGCGCCCCGACTCCACCCCGCCCCGGCCGAAGCTCCAGCGGGCGTTCCGCAGCGACACCACGAGCTCCGCCACGCGCTCGGCGGCGACGAGCAGCACCAATCCGACGTACCAGCCGTACATCACCACTCCATCAACACGAGCTCGGAACAGAAACCAGGACCCATCGCCAGCAACATCCCCGGCCCGGACGGCCGCAACCGCATCGTGTCACCCAGCACGTGCAGCACCGAGGACGACGACAGGTTGCCCACCGCATCGAGCGACCTCCATGTCAGCTCCAGCGCCCCCGACGGCAGCTTCAACGTCTCCTCGACCGCTTCGAGAACCTTCGGCCCGCCCGGATGACTCACCCACGTCCCGATGTCCGCGACGCCCAGCCCGTAGTCACCGAGGAACCCGCGAACGTCTCCACCGAGGTAGGTCCGGACCACGTCCGGTACGTCGGCCCCGAGCACGATCCGGAACCCGCCCGCGCCGACGTCCCACCCCATCACCCGCTCCGAGTCCGGGTACAGCCGCGACCGCGTCGCCACCACCGACGGCCCCGACGCCGAAGGATGCTCCGATCCGGTCAGCACCACCGCCGCGGCGCCGTCCCCGAACAACGCCCCGCCGACCAGGTTCGGCAGCGAGGCGTCGTCGCGCTGCAGCGTCAACGAACACAACTCCACCGACAGCAGTACGGCGACGTGCGACGGCCAGGCGGTCAGGTAGTCGTGCAGCCGCGCGATCCCGGCCGCTCCCCCGACGCACCCGAGCCCGAACAACGGCAGCCGCTTCACGTCGTCCCGCATCCCGAGCCGCAACGCCACCCGCGCGTCGATCGACGGCGCCGCCACCCCGGTCACCGTCGTGAACATCAGTACGTCGACATCGTCCAGCGTCAGCCCCGCGTCCTTCACCGCGCCCGCGACCGCCTCCGCGCCGAGGTCGACCGCGGTCGCGATCCACGCGTCGTTCGCGGCGCCGAACCCGTCGAGTGCGGCGTACTCCTCGAGCGGCAGCGCCAGGTGCCGATACGACACGCCCGCGTTCGCGTGCAGCCGGCGGAGCAGCGCCGTACCGTGCCCGTCCGGGAGGCACATCGCGGCGACCGCCTCGGTCAGCGCGGACTGCGGATACCGGTACGGCGGCAGCGCGGGGCGGACCGCTGCGATCCGGGTCATCGTGGCATCGTTACGTCGGTGAGGACCGTACTGAGAGGTCTCGCTCTCGCGTGCCACCCGGGGCCGACCGTCGCCGTCACCGCGCTGGTCACGGCCGTCGCGTGGTCGGCCGGGCGCAGTCCGTCCGGGTGTCTTCTGGTCGCAGCAACGATCCTCACCGGCCACCTCTCGATCGGCTGGAGCAATGACGCGATAGATGCCGCCCGCGACACCATTGTGAACCGCCGGGACAAGCCCGTGGTGCGTGGACTGGTGAGTCGCCGGACGCTGGCGATCGGTGCCGGCGTCATGCTGGTGGTCACCGTCCCCGTCTCTCTCGCGAACGGATTCGCGGCCGGACTGGTTCATCTCGGGTTCGTCGCCTGCGCCTGGGCGTACAACCTCGGCCTCAAGTCGACCGTGGTCTCCTGGCTGCCGTACGCGGTCGCGTTCGGCGGGCTGCCCTCGTTCGTGACGCTCGGCACCGCGCGGGTGTGGGCGCCGTGGTGGGCGACCGCGGCCGGGGCCTTGCTCGGGATCGGTGCCCACCTGGCAAACGTCGTACCGGATCTTGCCGACGATCTCGCGACCGGCGTGCGCGGGTGGCCGCAGCGGCTCGGGCGGTACGCGCGGCTGGTCGCGCCGCTCCCGCTCGCGGCGGCGACCGGGCTGCTGGTGATCGCCCCGGCCGGTGCGATCGGGGTGGTCGGCTGGGTCGCGCTGGCGGTGGTCGCCGTACTGCTCGGCGTCATCGTGGTGTGGCGGAACGCGCCGTTCCTGGTCACGATCGGGATTGCTGCCGTGAGCATCGTTTCGCTGGTACTGCGCGGGCACGCGCTGGTCTGACCTTCAGCGACCCTAGCCGGCGTCGGGTTTCAGGGGGGCGTTGCTGCCGAGGATGGCGGCGGTGAGGGCTTCGGCCGGCTCCTTGGCGGCGCGGGGGTTGGTGATCAGGACCAGGTCGATCGTGGGCAGCTCGGGGAGGCCGGCGCTCGGCGGGGGCTCGACCAGGTCGGCGGGCATCAGCGAGCGGGCGAAGATCGCGATCCCGAGCCCGGCCCGGACCGCCGCGAGTACGCCGTTCACGCCGCGGACGATGCAGGTGATCCGGCAGGTCCGGCCTGCCTGCTCGATCGCCTGGACGCCGAGCGACCGGCTCAGCGACGGCGCCTGGTACGTGACCAGCGGCACCGGGCCGTCCGGCGCGATCCGGGTGCCCGAGATCCCGCCCCAGACGAGCGAGTCCCGGCGTACCAGCCGCCCGTTCGGCTCGTAACCGCCGCCGCCGTGCTTCACATAGGCGAGGTCGAGATGCCCGGACTCGACCCGGCGGAGCAGGTTCGGGCTCTGCGCGACGGTCAGCTCCAGGTCGATCCGCGGGTACAGCTGGCGGAAGTCGCGGAGGATCTTCGGCAGCGGCGTCAGCGCCAGGTCGTCGGTGACGCCGAACCGCAGCCGGCCGCGGAGCTCGGAGCCGGTGAAGTAGCCGGCGGCCTCCTCGTGCGCGGCCAGGATGGTCCGGGCGAACCCGGCCATCGCCTCACCGTCCGCGGTCAGCGTGACAGTGCGGGTGTCACGGACGAACAGCGGCCGCCCGACCGCCGTCTCGAGCTTGCGGACATGCTGGCTGACCGTCGGCTGCCGGATCCCCAGCCGCTCCGCCGCCTGAGTGAAGCTGAGCGACTGCGCGACCGCGAGGAACGTCCGGAGCTGGTCCGGGTCGTACATCGATGCACCTCCCATTACGTCACGCAATAAGACTAATAGGAGTAATTCGTTGGGGGAATCCAGCGTCCACCCCTGAGGATGGAAGGGTCCTCCCCTGACCAGTCCAATCGCGTAGGGATCGCTCTTGACCTCCCGGGCCACCGGTACTGTCCCGTCCACCGACTTCCACCTCCACCGCCCCACCGACTCGACCAAGCTCCGGGAGACGCAGGCGCGCCGCCCCGGTTTCAAGGACACCTTCAGCGCGCTGCGGGTCCGCAACTTCCGCCTCCTGGTCAGCGGGCTGCTGGTCAGCTCCACCGGCGGCTGGATCCAGCGCATCGCCCAGGACTGGCTGGTGCTCACGCTCACCGGCAGCGCCACCGCGGTCGGCATCACGACCGCCCTGCAGTTCCTCCCGACCCTGGTGCTCGGGCTGTACGGCGGGGTGATCGCGGATCGCTTCCCGAAGCGGAAGATCCTGCTGGTCACGCAGATCACGATGGGGACCTGTGCCGGCATCCTCGCGCTGACCGCCTTCACCGGCAGCGTCCAGGTCTGGCACGTCTACACGATGGCGTTCGTGCTCGGCCTCGCGACCGCTGTCGACAATCCCACCAGGCAGTCGTTCGTCACCGAGCTCGTCCCGCGGGACACGGTCCGGAACGCGATCAGCATGGTGTCGTCGACGTTCCAGCTCGGCAGCCTGATCGGCCCGGCGCTGGGCGGCGTACTGCTCGGCACGATCGGGGCCGGGTGGGCGTTCGCGCTGAACGGGCTGACGTTCTTCGCGTCGATCAGCGCGCTGCTGCGGATGCGGGAGCGCGAGATGCCCGGGTTCCACGCGGCGCGGAAGGCGAGCGCCGGGCTGCGGATCCGGGACGGGTTGCGGGACGGCGTGCGGTACGCGTTCCACGAGCCGGCGGTGCGGTGGGCGATCGCGCTGGTCGGGATCTACGGGATGTTCACGATCAGTTTGCCGGTGACGCTGACGGCGTTCGCCGACCGGGTGTTCCACACGGGGGCTTCGGGGTACGGCGTACTGAACTCGGTGGTCGCGTTCGGGGCACTCGCCGGGGCGTTGCTCTCGGCGCGTCGGGTGCGGCCGACGCGGCTGCGGAACCTGATCGGCATCGCCTGCCTGCTGACGGTCACCGAGGTACTGGCGGCGATCCAGCCGTCGCTGTGGACGTTCATCCCGGTGCTCGCGTCGATGGGGATGGCGACGCTGATGTTCCTCACGGCGGCGCAGTCGATGGTCCAGCTGACCACACCGGACGGGCTGCGCGGGCGGGTGTCGGGGATCTACAACCTGGTCTTCATCGGCGGCGGCGCGATCGGCGGGCCGACCGTCGGGTTCCTGGCGCAGCACTTCGGGGCCCGCTCGGCGCTGCTGCTCGCCGGTCTGGTGCCGGCGATCGCCACCGTCGCCATCGGCCTACGACTCCGCCGCGACGGCCAGTTCCGCCTGGTCCTGGTCCGCACCCGCTCCCCGTGGCACCAGGTTCCCCTCCGCCTCAACCTCCAGCAGACCGAGATCCAGCTATCGGCCCCCAAGAACACCCCACTGCCCCGCACCTCGCGCCCGTTCGTCCTGGGCCGCCGTCAGCACGCCCGCACCGACTCCCACCTCCGCCCGACGCGCCCCCGCCGCCGCCCGCAGCACCACTAGAAACTCCTGGGGCGGAGCTGAGTGACTGCCTTCCACGGCTCGGCTCCGCCCCAGGCCCGCGGTTAGCCGACCGTGCCTCCGGAGCCTGTGGAGGTGGAGGACGAGGCACCGAGCGTCGCGAGGTCGCCGACGGCGGGGTGGGTTCGGCCGAGCGGGCCGGCTGCCATGCCGCCGAGGAGGTTCAGGGTGAGTTTGCGGGCGAACGTGACCTCTCGCATCGTCAGGGCGTGTTTGGAGTTCGGGCCGTGCAGGGACGGGACCCAGTTCATCGAGCCGGTGTCGAACACGCCGGCGCCCGACGCGACCGTGTAGTACGTCGCGTCGGAGAACGTGTGGATCGTCGGCCCGCAGGACACCGGCGAATGCGCGACCACCTGCAGGTTCTTCGGCGTGCCGGGGATCGGGTAGGCCCGGTCCACCTCGGTCGCGACCAGGCCGGGGTACGTCGAACCCTTCGTCGCGCCGGTCCCGGCGTACAGGAAGAAGCCGGGGTCCCGCACCGTGAACGACCCCACGGCCGGGAAGCACTCGTAGAGCAACCCAGTCAGCGAGTTCTCCGGCCGCGGATTCGGCTTGCTCCGCCACTTCGCCGTCGTGTCCGGCCGGTTCTTCAACGGATCCAGGGTGGCGTCCTTGTACCCGACCACCACCCGATCGTTGCTCTCGTACCGCACCCGCCAATACACCGCGTTCGCCCCGAGGAAGGCGAGATTCGTCCCGGCGTCCCGCGCCTTCGTGACGGCGTCCCGCATCGCCACGGTCCAGTACTCGTCGTGCCCGAGCGACACCATCCCGCGCGCCCCCGCGAGCGCGTTCGGATCGGTCGCCAGGTCGACGCTCGTCAGATACGCGAGCCGTACGCCGCTCTGCTCCGCCAGCTGGATCAACGGCAGCTCCGACTGCACCAGCGTCTTCGCGCCGTTCCCCTCGTACGGCCGGTCGAACGTGACCCGGTGCGCCCGCGACCCGAACGAGTTGTCCGGCCCGTTGTAGAGCGAGTACCCGCCCCACGCGTTGTACGCCTCGTAGGTGTTCACCGCGTTCACGATCACGACCGCGTCCCGCGTCGACTCCGAGCGGACCGTGATCGGCACGTACTTCTCCTTGCCGTTCGCCGCCCTGAGCAACAACAGGTACGCACCCGCCGGCCACCCGGTCGTTGGTACGGTCAACGAAGGCGTCCACTTCGTACTGACCAGGTGGTCGGACGGCCGTACGGTCGGCGCGGGCTGCGCGTGCCCCGGGACGGACGGCGAGGTCCAGACCAGTCGCCCGCCGGTCCCGCCGTACCACCCGATCCGGAAGGCGCGCACGGTGAACGCGCCGGCCGTCGACGTCACGAACAGCCGGAAGGACTGCCCGCTGTGGACCCGCGCCTGGTCGGCGTACCCGGCCAGCTCCATCGGCCCGGCGATCCGCGCGGTGTCGATCTTCCAGGCCGTCGTCCCGGCCTTGGAGTTCTCCGCCACCACGTTGGGCGCCGCGGAAGGTGCGGCAGTAGAAGGTTGCGCTTTGGTCGGAGGTGCGGCCGTTGGCTTGGCCGAGGACTTGCATCCGGCGGCCAGGACTACTACCGCCACGCCCAGAACCAGCCCCCGTCGTACTCTGCTACTCACGCCTTGGATCGCAACTCCTTCGATGTGGCCGGCTTCCCGACCGGCCCGCCCGTCCCGTTGGTAGTCAACGGCGACTCGTGCAGCGCCGCGAGGTCCGCGTGCGCCGGATGCTTCCGCGCCAGCGGTCCACCAGCCAACGAGCGGAACACGTTCAACGTCACGGCCCGCGCGAACGCTACCGCGGCCGGCCCCACGCCCGCCTTCGCGTCCGGCCCGGCCAACGCCCGCACCCATTCGATCGACCCGGTGCCGAACACTCCGGCCCCGGACGGCACGGTGTAGTACGTCGCGTCCGAGTACGTGTGCAGCCGCCCGCACGTCGTCCGCGAGTGTGCGACCACCTGCAGGTCTGCCGGCGTACCGGCGATCGGATAGGCCCGGTCCGCCTCGTCACCGATCAGCCCCGGGTACGCCGTACCCGCCTTGGCGCCGGTGCCCGCGAACAGGAAGAACCGCGGGTCGCGCACGGTGAACGCGCCGACCGCCGGGAAGCACTCGTACAGCATGCCGGTCAGGCTGTTCTCCGGGTCGGGGTACGGGTCGCTCCGCCAGCGCACCGTGGTGACCGGCCGGTTCTTCACCGGGTCGAGGCGCGCGTCCTTGTACCCGATCATCACCCGCCGCTGCCCGAGCCGGCTCGGCGCGTACCGTACCCGCCAGAACACCGAGTTCGCGCCGAGGAACGCCAGGTTGGTCCCGTGGTCACGCGCCTTCGTCACCGCGGCGCGCATCCCGAGCGACCAGTACTCGTCGTGCCCGCCGAACACGATCCCGCGCGCCCCGGCGAGCAGCCCCGGATCGGCCTCGAGGTCCGCGCTGGTCGCGTACGCCAGCCGTACGCCGCTCTGCTCCGCCTCCTGGATCACCGGCGCCGCGTAGTTCAGCAGACCGCGCGCACCGTTCAGGTCGTACGGCCGGTCGAATGTCACCTCGAGCGAACGGGTGGCGTGCTGCTCGTGCGGCCCGTGGTAGAGCGAGTAGCCGCCCCACGCGTTGTACGCCTCCTCGGTGTTGACCGCGTCGACGATCAGCACCGCGTTGCGCGCCGAGTCCGAGCGCACCACCATCGGCACGTACTTCTCCTTGCCGTCCGCGGCGCGCAGCAACAGCACGTACGCGCCGGGCAGCCAGCCGGTCGTTGGGACCGTGAGCGACGGCCGCCAGTTCGTCGTCACCATCCGGAGCCGGGTGAGCAGCGGCGCGGCCTGCTTCACGCCCGGTACGACGGCCGACGTCCAGACCTGACGCGCACCGGTTCCGCCGTACCAGCCGAGCCGGAACGCGTGAACGGTGAAGTCGCCGTCGGACGACGAGACGTACAGCTTGAACGGCTCGCCGCTGCGGACGCTGACGTGGTCGGTGTACCCGGCGAGGTCGGTCGGGCCGGCGAGCTGATAGTCCTTGATGGCCCAGTTCACCGAACCGGCGCGCATCCTCGCATGGTGCTGCACCTGGATCGACGTACCGGCGGAACGCACAGGGGTGCCCGAACACCCCGCCAGCACGATCAACGACAACGACCCGACGACAGCGACGAATCCTCGGCGCATCGGCCCCTCCTCATGTCGTTTCGAAGATAGGTGGGCCTGGCTTGGAACAAGCTGAGAGCCACTCGCGCCCCCGGCTGGATCAAGGCCGGGGGCGCGAGGGTGCCGGTGAGCGGACCGGCAGCGGCGGCATCAGGGGATGTTGATGACGCCGACCGGGGGCACCTTGACGGTGCGGTGGTGCAACGTGCCGCCGAGGATGACCTTGCGCAGGGCAACATTGTTGGTGGTACTGGACTCGTACAGCCGGTGCTCCGGGTTGGCGGTCACCTGGACGTAGTACGTGCCGTTGGGAAGGTTGGTGACGTCGAAGGACTGACCCGGCAGCGTCTGCACGTACGTGTCCCCGTTGCCGACGTCCAGGACCTCACGGACCGAGAGCGAGCTGTGGTCGCCGCACGCGGTGTGCAGATCGGTGTTGTACGGATGCCAGTTCGCGTTCTTCACCGTGTAGTCGATGGCGTCGGTCGCGGCCAGGCAGAAGGCCTCCTTCTGGCTGCGCACCACCTCGGTCTGCTTGGCGTTCAGCAGGCTGTAGCGCGCGAAGTCGGTGAAGTGCCAGTGGTTGTGGCCGGGCCGGCCGTCCCACTCCAGCGTGCCGGTCGTCTGGTACCCGACCTGCTTGCCGTGCGCGTCGTAGAAGTACTGGTACGCGTCCATCAGGTCCTTGCCCTGACGGCGGAAACCGTCCAGCACCAGCGGCGACGGACCCGCGTTCCACACGGTCGCCGAGAACTGCAGGAAGTCCTTGTTCGCGTCCGGCGTCCCCGCGTCGCCCGGCGCGACGTCGATCCCCCACGCGGGTACCGGCCGGAGGTCCGGCTTCGGCCCCTTCGGCACGCTCGCCTTGCCCGTCGGACGGGCCGGATTCGCCTTCAACGCAACGGCCTTCGTGATCTTGTCGCCAAAGCATCCGCGGAGGCAGTCCTGCGCCTTCTGGATGGTCAGGTTCAGCTTCACCGACGCGTCGTTCGCCGGGATCTTGAAGAAGTCCCGGTACGCCTTGTTCACGGTGACAACGGCCTTGTACTTGCCGACGGCAAGCTGTACCGGTGTCGCGTCGTTGTTGAAGGTGTGCACCGACCACCCGGTCTGCAGCCCCCAGACCGCGCCTTGGGTGAACGGGTTCGCCGCACAGTCTCCCGGGTACGGCGACGTTGCCGGCGCGTCCGGCCGGGTCCGCGAGCCGTCCCCGTTCAGGCAGACCGTCTGGTCCTTGTCGAGAACCTTCTTGCCGTGCGCGTCGGTGATCGTCACATGCAGGAACTTCCCCAGTCCGGAGAAGTCCGTGACCAGCCCCTTCGGCAACTGCCGGGCCGCCTTGCCGTTCACGTACTGCGTCGCGACCACCGGCGAGGCGTACGTCGCCCGGGTGGCCCGCACCTCGACCGGCGCGTTGCCGGCCACCATGTGCGTCCCGAGGTCGAGGTCGACCCCGTAGTCGGGCGAGTTGTCCAGCGTCACGTCGATGCTCCCGGCAACCAGTTTCAGCGCCGGGCGCGCCGTACCGGCTGACGCCGTACCCGATGATCCCGCCGCCGATGCTCCGGCGGCGGCCAGTGCGACCAGTCCGGCCGCCCCGGCCGCGGCGACAACGCCCCGGCCGAGTCTTCTTCCGTTCACGATGATGGAACCCCCTCGTGCATCCGGCCGGCATCCTCACGAGCCGGCCTGCTGCTGGTACGACGACCGAGCGGGGTACCGAAGTTGATCAAGGTTCGATGGCAGTCGTGTCACAGCAAGTCACGACACCCGAATACTTGACCATGTAAATTAAACCGCCCTAGGCTCGGCAGGGTCCGCTCACTCCTCCCCCGGAGGACGCTCCCATGCATTTGAGACGTCGTACTTCGCTTCTGCTGGCCGCCGTCGCTCTGGTGACGGCCGCGGCCGCCCCGGCCGATGCCTTCCAGGACCGGCAACCACCCACCTACCCGCAGGTCGCCGCCAAGCCGTATATGGGCTGGAGCAGCTGGAGCCTGCAGTCCACCAACTACCCCGGCGTGAACCCCGACGGCCCGGGCAGCTTCATCAGCGAGCAGAACATCCTCACCCAGGCACGCGCCCTGGCGACCAAGCTCAAGCCGTACGGCTACGAATACGTCAACGTCGACGCCGGCTGGCAGGACGGCGGTGACGAGTACGGCCGGCCGGTCGCGATGGCAAAGCGCTTCCCGCGCGGGATGAAGGCGGTCGGCGACGACATCCACAAGCTCGGCCTGAAGTTCGGGATCTACACCACGGTCGGCCTTGGTACGGACGTGTACCGCGACGGCAACACGCCGATCTACGACGCGCCTGGGTGCTTCACCCGGAACATCGTCTACCCGGACCTGCGGAAGACGAACGGCTGGGACGCGGCGTACAAGATCGACTACGCGAGCCCGTGTGCGCAGAAGTACGCCGACTCGATCGCGAAGCTGTTCGCGTCCTGGGGCGTCGACTTCATCAAGATGGACGGCGTCGGCCCCGGCTCCTGGAAGGGTGCGCCGGACGACCCGAACCACAACAACACCGCCGACGTCGAGGCCTGGTGGCGCGCGGTCCAGAACGCCGGCCGGCCGATGCAGTACACGCTGTCGTGGTCGCTCAGCCACCGGTACGCCGACGTATGGAAAGCGAATTCGAACGGCTGGCGGATCGACACCGACGTCGAGTGCTACTGCGACACGATCGTCAAGTGGGACAGCTCAGTGAAGGCCCGCTGGTGGGACGTCACGCAGTGGATCGACGACGCCGGACCGGGGCACTGGAACAACCTCGACGCACTGGACGTCGGCGTCGGCGCGATGGACGGCCTGACCGACGCGGAACGCCAGTCGTACATGACGTTCTGGGCAATCAACTCGGCGCCGCTGTTCGCCGGTGACGACCTGACCAAGCTGGACGCGTACGGCCTGAAGCTGCTGACGAACCGCGAGGTGATCGCGATCGACCAGTCCGGTACGCCCGCCCGCCCGCTGAACCAGGACCAGCTGCAGCAGGTCTGGTACGCGCAGAACACCGACGGCAGTACGACGGTCGCGCTGTTCAACCTGGCCGACTCCCCCGCCACGGTGACCGGCGACTTCGCCCAGCTCGGCATCGACGGGAAGGCGAACGTCCGCGACATCTGGGCGGACCGGAACACCCAGAACGTGTCCGGCTCCGTCAGCGCCGACCTGCCCGCGCACGGGTCCAAGCTGTACAAGATCTGGCCGAACGGCCGGCACATCCCGGCCGACCTCACCGCGACCGACGTCGGCAGTACGACGGTGTCCCTCAGCTGGCGACCGAGCACCGGAGCCTCGTCGTACCAGGTGTTTGCCAACGGCAAGCAGGTGGCGACCAGCTCGGGTACGCGGGTCCTGGTCAGTGGCCTCGAGCCGCAGACGCAGTACTCGTTCACCGTCCGGGGCAACCACGACACCAGGGCCAGTGCACCGGTGACGATGCTGACGTCGGCATCCGGTGGACCCGTGCGGTACGAGGCGGAGGCGCCGACCAGCACCCGAACCGGTGACGCGAGCGTCTCGGGCTGCACGCTCTGCTCGGGCGGAGCGAAGATCGGCAACATCGGGTACGGATCGACGGTGACGCTGAACGGCGTCACCGTGCCGAAGACCGGGACGTACCTGGTGAAGATCGCCTACACGGACGGCGACACCAGCCGGCAGAGCATGCTGACGGTCAACGGATCCGACAACTACTGGGTGAACTACAGCGGCCTCGGCGACAACGACTGGGGCACGCCGCAGGTGACCTACCTGCCGCTGAAGCTCACCGCCGGGTCCAACTCGATCAAGGTCAGCAACCCGAACGGCTACATCGCCGACATCGACTGGATCACCGTCTAGTCGACCCAAGCTGCGGGGCCGGCACCACCAGGGCCGGCCCCGCACCCCGTCAGATGCCGGCGGTGGTAGCGCCGTCCATCGTGATGATCGACGCAGTCACATAGCTGGCCCGTGGCGAGGCCAGGAACACCGCGACGTCGGCGACCTCCTCGGGCTCGCCGACCCGGCCCATCGGGATGTCGCGGACCATGTCCTGGAGCAGTTCGTCCTTCGGCCGACCGGTGGCGCGGACGGCGGCCTCGAGGCCCTCGTCGACGCGGCCGGTACGCGTCGTACCGGGGTTGATCACGTTCACCCGGACACCTTGGCCCGCGTACGCCTTCGCGTAGCCGACCGAGGCGAGCATCAGCGCCGCGTTCGCCGCGCCGCCGCCGATGTGCAGCGGGTTCGCCGCCCGGCCGCCCTGGCCGACCACGTTCACGACCGCGCCGCTGCCACGCTCGGCCATCCCGCGGATCACTGCCTCGGTGGCGTGCATGTAGGTGAAGTACTTCGCGTCCATCGCGGCGTGCAGCGCCGTACTGTCCAGCTCGTCGACCGGCGTCCGGCGGGCCGCGCCCGCACAGTTGATCAGGATGTCCGGTACGCCGATCCGCTCGAACGCGGCCCGGGTCGCGTCCGCGTCGGTCAGGTCGACCGCCTCGGCCCGGAAGCTCAGCCCCTTCGCGGCCAGCGTCTCCTGCGCCTTCGTCAGGTTGCCGGTGTCGCGGGAGATGCCGATCACCTCGGCGCCTTCGCGCGCCAGCGCCTCGACGCACGCCAGCCCGATGCCCTTGCTCGCTCCGGTGACCACCGCGGTCTTCCCGGCCAGTTCCAGCTCCATGGCGGCGAGTCTACGCGCGGCTGAAGGATCGTCATCTTCGGCGCCCAGGGCAACAATTTCGCCCGATCGCTGTTCTGCTCTTGAACGACTCAGTACGATGAGTAACCAGATCGACACTTTTAGTTTCGACGCCTGATGCCCAAGCCATTGCACTGAGCACCGACGCCGGAGGAATCCCCTCGTGCCGACCACTTCCCATTCCCCTCCCAGCGCCCGCGAACGCCTGCCCTGGAAGGACTTCCTGCACCACGACGTCCCCGCTTCGCTTGTCGTCTTCCTGATCGCCGTCCCCCTCTCGCTCGGGATCGCCGCCGCGTCCGGCGCCCCGCTGATCGCCGGCCTGGTGGCCGCGGTGGTCGGCGGCGTCGTCGCCGGAGCACTCGGCGGCTCCCCGCTCCAGGTCAGCGGCCCGGCCGCCGGTCTCACCGTGGTCGTCGCGGATCTCGTCACCCAGTTCGGCTGGGCCGCGACCGCCGCCATCACCTGCGCCGCCGGCCTGCTGCAGATCCTGCTCGGCATCACCCGGATCGGCCGGCTCGCCCTGTCGCTGTCGCCCGCCGTCGTGCACGGCATGCTCGCCGGGATCGGCGTCACGATCGCCGTCCAGCAGTTGCACGTCGTCCTCGGCGGCACGGCGCAGAGCTCGCTGATCGCCAACGTGACGGCGCTTCCCGCCCAACTGATCACGCATCACGGCCACTCGGTCGCGGTCGGCGTACTGACCGTCGCGATCGTGCTGGTCTGGCCCAGAATCCCCAAGCTCAAGGTGATTCCGGCACCGCTCGTCGCTGTCGTCGCGGTCACCGCGCTGGCCGCCGTCGCGATGCCGGACGTCACCCGCGTCGACCTGCCGGACAACCCACTGCAGAGCCTGATCCTGCCGAAGCTGCCGCACGGTTCGGCGCTCGAGATCGGCACCGCCGTACTGACGATCGCCCTGGTCGCGAGCGTCGAGTCGTTGCTGTCGGCCGTTGCCGTCGACAAGCTTCATCGCGGCGCCCGGAGCAATCTCGATCGCGAACTGATCGGCCAGGGCGCGGCGAACGCGGTCTCGGGCGCACTCGGCGGGATGCCGGTCACCGGCGTGATCGTGCGCTCCTCCACCAACGTCGCGGCCGGGGCGCGGACCCGCGCGTCCGCGATCCTGCACGGCCTGTGGATCGCCGCGTTCGTCCTCGCGGCGGGGGCGATGCTCGAACTCATCCCGATGGCCGCGCTGGCCGGCGTACTGCTGGTGACCGGCCTCCGCCTGGTCCAGCTCGCGCACATCCGCACGCTCCGGCGGCACGACGAACTTCTCGTGTACGTCGTGACCGCGGTCGGTGTCGGCGTCCTGGGATTGGCCGAAGGCGTGCTGCTCGGACTCGTGCTCGCGATCGCGCGGGTGCTGTTCCGGCTCGCCCGCGCGACCGTGACCGCTTCCGAGACCGACGGCCTGTGGACAGTGCGGATCGGTGGCGCGCTGGTGTTCCTCGGCGTCGCGTCACTCGTGCGGACGTTGCGGGCGATTCCGGCCGGCGCCGCGGTGCGGGTCGAGCTGCGGGTCGACCATCTCGACCATGCGGCGTACGAAGCCCTTGAGGACTGGCGGAACGGGCACATCGCGCGCGGCGGCTCGGTCGAGGTGCATCGGGACGGTGTCGCGGAGCCGCTCGACGACGCCCCGCTCAAGACGCTGCTCGCCAAGCTCGCGGCCGAAGGGCAGCGGCCGGCGCACCTGTTCATCACCTGCGCGGACTCGCGGATCGTGCCGACGATGATCACCACCAGCGGCCCCGGCGATCAGTTCTGCGTGCGGAACATCGGGAACCTGGTCCCGCCGAAAGGGTCGAACAGCAGCTCGGTGGACGCCGCGATCGAGTACGCCGTCGACGTCCTCGGCGTACGGTCGATCGTGGTCTGCGGTCATTCCTGCTGCGGTGCCGCGGCCGCCGCGCTCGCGGCCGACGTACCGGAAGGGTCCGGGCTGGAGAGCTGGTTGCGGCACCTGGAGCCGTCGATCCGGCGGGCCGTCGGGTTGCCCGACGTCCTCGACCCGGCGACCGGCGCGGTGTTGCCGGCCGCGGACAAGCTGTCGGTCGCGAACGTCGCCCTGCAACTGGAGAACCTGCGCACCTTCCCGTCGGTCCGCCGGGCCGAGGAACAAGGACGCCTCGAACTGATCGGGTTGTGGTTCGACCTCGGCAGCGCGACCGCGCTGTCGGTCGTGGACCGGCCGCCGTTCCTGGTCCGCGCGGACGAGGAGCTGTTGAAGATCAGGAGCAACGGTACGGCGAGCGCGATCGCGACCAGGCCGTCCAGCCAGTAGTGGTTCGCAGTGACCACGACGACCGTGAACGTGAGCAACGGGTGTGCGATCCACAGCCAGCGCAGGCGTGAACGCGTCGCGCGGATCATGAACACCGCGACCATCAACGCCCAGCCGACATGCAGGCTGGGCATCGCGGCGAACTGGTTCGCGATCCCGGAGTCCGTGCTCGGTCCGTAGACCGACTGGCCGAGCTGTACGCCGGTGTCCACCCAGCCCGGCATCAGCCGCGGCGGGGCCAGCGGGAAGGTCATGTGCCCGATCAACGCCAGCCCGGTCAGTGCGGCGAGCGCCCAGCGCGCCTTCCCGTACTGCGCCGGGCGGCGGATCATCAGCCAGAGCAGTACGACGGCTGTCAGCGGGAAGTGCACGCCCGCGTAGAAGAGATTGGCGACCCGGGCGACGCCGTCGACCTGCAGCGCGTGCTGCTGCATCGTCGCCTCGCTCGGCAGCCCAAGCCATGCCTCCCAGCGGATCAGCTCGTCCGCGTGCTTGAACGCGGCGCCGGAATGCTCGGCGGAGAGAAACCGGCCGAGGTTGTAGACCCCGAACAGCACCGCGAGCAACGCGATCTCCCGCACGATCCGCCAGACCCCGCGCTGCCTCCCCAACTCCGGCAGCTCAGGGTGCCCCACCCGCTCCAGCGTCGCCTGCGCCATGCCGCCCCCAGCTCAAACCGAACGTTCGTTCTTTCCAAATTATCGCGATCTGCTGATACTTGCGAAGAATATGAACCTCCTCACAGGCCCTTGAAATCCCACCGCCCCGAGGTAGGTGGGCGCGGGGAGGAGGCGGGTCAGGCGACGAGTGCCGAGCCGGCCGTGTAGGTGTTGCACGCCGCCGGATCGCCCGCGTCGAGCCCGGCCATCGCCCAGTACCCGTGGTTCTCGGCGTTCCCGTGGTCATGGTCGTCGTCGACGGTGTTCCGTACCACGAGACCCCACACCTCGAGCCACTCCGGCGTCACCGGAAAGTCGTTGCGGTCGGCACCGAGGTACACCCCGCTGAAGCAGGACGCCTGCAACTCCAGACGCCGGCTGTCCTCGAGGTGCGCGTCAACGCCGTTCATCGTGACCTCGCGGTCGTAGAGGGCGGCGAAGACGCCGGTGAGAGCCTGGACATGATGCCGGTACTCGTGCCCGATCTCCAGCGCCATCCACGCCCGCGCCTCGTCCGGGTCGCGTCGGTCGAAGGAGATGTCCGTCGACGCATCCATGTAGATCGTGCCGCCGCCGTAATAGTCCCGGCCGTCCTCGAAATCGCAGGGTGACGAGGGCGACTGGCCGAGCACGACCACGAGCTTCGGCGGCCTGAAGGTGAAGCCTGCCTTGCGGATCGCCGGCGCCCACGCTGTGTTCAGGCAGGCGAGGTACCGCGTGAAGTAGGCCCGGACGTTCACCAGCGAGGTCGGCTCGTAGGCCGGCTCGGCGCACTTCGCGGAGGTCAGCTTCCCGACCCGGAGGATCGGGTTGCGGCCGACCGCCGCCGGCAGTGGTGGCTCCGACACCGGTGCGGTCGAGTCGCTGCTCGGGGACGTGGATGTCGTCGGCAGTTCGGCTCGGGCCTTGGCCGCCTCCGAGGCGGCTGCCGCGTCGGCGTCCGAGACGGTGTGTTTCGCAGTACAGCCGGTCAGCAGGACTCCTGCGGCGACGCAGGACGCGAGCAAGCCCCGTCGGTTCACGGAGCGACTGTAGACCAGGTGACGGCTGCGGCGGACGGTTGACCAGTCGCCTGTAAGGATGGGCGGGTGAAGGAGTTCTGGAGCAACATCACGTCGGTGCAGCCTGAGCCGTCGCTTCGGCTGGTGATCGGGACCGGTGTGGTCGCGCTGCTGCTGATCGCGTGGCGGCCGGTCTGGAAGTACACGCGGCAGGTCGTGACGATCGCCCACGAGGGAGCGCACGGGCTGATCGCGGCGCTGGTCGGCCGGAAGTTGTCCGGGATCCGGTTGCACTCCGACACGTCCGGCGTGACGGTGTCGCGCGGCAAGCCCACCGGCGGCGGGATGATCGCCGTACTGCTGGCCGGCTACCCGGGGCCGGCGCTGTTCGGGCTGGCTGCCGCGTTCGTCCTCAGCCGCGGGTACGCCGTTGCCATGCTCTGGGGGCTGCTGCTCGCGCTGGTGATCCTGCTGCTCCAGATCCGGAACCTGTTCGGGTTGTGGTCCGTGCTCGTGTTCGGTGCGGTCGTCTTCGGGGTGACGTGGTGGGGCTCGACCTCGGTCCAAACGACGTTCGCGCATCTACTGACGTGGTTCCTGTTGCTGGCGGCGCCTCGTGCCGTGCTGGAGTTGCAGCACTCACGGCGGCGCGGGCAGGGGCGGAGCTCGGACGCCGACCAGCTCCGGCGGCTGACCGGCGTACCGGCGTTGATGTGGGTCGGCGTATTCGGCCTGGTGACGCTCGGCTGTCTGGCGCTCGGCGTTGTGTGGTCGGGTGTGCTTCCGGGTTAAGGCGGCGGCAGGGTGACGCCGAAGCCCGTGACAGCAAGGCGTAACAGCACCTGCCCCGGTCGAAGCAGGTCGGCGACCTTCGCGGCGCTCAGCACCTCGAGCTCGGCCAGTCGCCGGTCGTAGGTGCCGTCGAGACGGGCCCGCTGCAGCTCTTCGGTGTTGTGCCAGACCTTCTGCCGGGACTCGCGGAGGAACCGCTGCGAGGCCAGCCGGTTGAGCGGGGTCAGCACGCGGTCCACCAGGCTCCGCGCACTGCTCGCGGCCAGTTGGTCATCCTCCGCCCCGACCCGTTCCGCGAGTACGCCGTCGATCCGCTCGTGGTCGCGCCGGCGCCGGTCGACCAGGTGCCGGTCCTCGAAGTCGTCGTCGCTGATCACCGCGAGCAACGCCTGCGGCAGGTCGTAGTTCACGTGCGCGTTGATCCCGAGCAGCACATGCGCCAACGGCGGCAGCGTCTCCGGCGCGTCGAACGCCAACCGCCACGGTCGCGCCACCAGCTCGCCGTCGTGCGCCTGCAGGTAGAGCTGTGCGAACTTCACGTCCCAGCGCTCGACCCACTCCGGATCCTCGAACCGCGCCCGGTCGATCGCCTCCCCCACGGCCTGGGTCGTCCGCAGGTACGTCCCGAGGAAGAACCGCCGGTGGGAGAGCTCCGGCGGGAGCTCGTCGAGCCGGTCCCGCATCCGCGCCACGACGTCCGCGATCGGACTACCATCGTTCATCGAACCTCCCCCGAGGAGGGACACATGCGAACAGGTCCACTCTCCTTCGATCCGGTGCTCGTCGGCAACCGCGAGACGGACGCCTGGGCGGCGTACTACCGGCACGAGTGGCCGACGGTTCTCACCGCCGCGGTCGGGATGGTCGCCGCGGGGTTCGGCATGCCGGCGTACCGGACACTTGCCGGCGCCTGGTGCGTACTGCGCGCCAACCAGGCGTGGGCGCCGTACCCGGACAACCGGCCGGACGCGGCGCGCGCGTACATGCGGCGCTTCTACGAGCACGTCGCGCTGTCCGGCACGCTCTCGCTGGAGCCGGTCGAGGCCGCGCGGCTGGAGGTCGAGTGGTGGCGCGTGCACCGCGAGCACCAGCACTCCCAGGACGTCACGGAAGAACAGCTGGTCACCGCGCTCGTCGACCTGTACTCGTACGTGTACTGCGTCGAGCGGGACGCCGTACGCCGGGCCGCGCAGCGGCGGGTGGACGCGATGGACCTGTCAGACCGGTGGGTCCGCGCCGGATGCGACCGTGACGACCCGCTGCTCGCGGCGGAGCGGCGTACCCTCGTCGCCTCGTACGCGGCGCTGCGTACTGCCGTCGAGCGTTAGTGTCGGACGGGCGGTCTACGGTGGGCGTATGAAGACGAGTGAAGTGCTGCTTGATGCGCATAGCCGGGTGCAGGAGGTCCTGCACGACGTCGTGACCGGGCTCGACGACAAGACGCTCGCGGCCCGTCCTGGTCCGGGTGCGAACTCGATCGCCTGGCTGGTGTGGCACCTGACGCGGGTGCAGGACGACCACCTGGCCGACGCCGGCGGATACGAGCAGGTCTACACGGCGGACGGGTGGCATGCGCGCCTCGGGCTGCCGTTGGACGCGGCCGACACCGGATATGCCCACACGTCCGAGCAGGTCGCGCTGGTGCAGCTGTCCGCAGGGCAACTACTCGGGTACTACGACGCCGTCCACGCGCGCACCGCCGAGTTCCTGAAGACCGTGACCGACGAGGGCCTCGACCGGATCGTCGACCGCCGGTGGAACCCGCCGGTCACGCTCGGCGTCCGGCTCGTCAGCGTGATCGACGACTGCGCGCAGCACTCCGGTCAGGCGGCGTACGTGAAGGGTCTGCTCAGCTGAGCGTGGTCTGCCAGAGGGAGGTGCCGGCGATCAGGTAAAGCTTGTGGTCCGGCAGCAGCGCGGCGGCCGTCGGCGCACCTGACGGCCCGGTCGACTCCTGCACGGTCCAATGCCCGTCCTGACCGCTGAGCACCTTCACCTTGTTGTCCTGGGCAACCACTTGGACGATCTTGCCGTTGTCGACCACCGGCGGCGGCAGCTTGTCCTTGTCCCCCACCGCGATCGCCGGTACGCCGTGCAGCCGCTTCGCAGTCCCGGACGCGTCGAGCTGCCAGAGCGCGAGCTGACCGTCGGCGTACCCGGAGATCACGCAGTCCGTCGTACACGTCGCCGTGTTCGCCTGGCTGCGGCCGCCCGGCTCGGGCAGCACGATCCGCTTCCAGCCGGTGTTGAGCTTCGTCGAACGCCACACCGCGGCCTCCTGCGCGACCACGCCCGGCGCGAGCCGCACCTGCGAGCCGACGAGCACGATGCTCTCGCCGAGCGTCGTACCGAACCCGGGACCCACCAGCAGCGACGGCGTGCTCTGCAGGACGGTCTTCGAAGGATCCTGCCGCGTCCACATGCCGTTGCTCTGCGGCAGCCAGACCATCGCGTCGTTCCCGGTCTGTACGCCGCCCCACGAGCCGAGCAGTGCGCTCCCGCTCGGCGTGAGGACGGCGCTGTACAGGTCGCCCGCGGTCTGTCCGCCGAACGTGAAGAAGTTCTGCGGGTGCTCGATCAGACCGGTCTGCGGCGACCCGGTCCAGACGGTCCAGCGGGTGTTCGAGTGCGCGCCGCCGGCGGCTCCACCGAGCGCGAGGAGCTGCTTGCCGTCGTACGCGATCGAGTACCAGATCGCCTCGAACGCGTACGGGCTGGCGGGGTTGGGTCGCACCGTGATCGGCGTCTGCTTGCCGTTGTCGAGGAGCTCGAGTTCCGGGACGACCTTGGCGCCGCGGTGCCGGAGGCCGACCAGCAGCTGGTTGTCGTGCGCGGTGAGCGTGACCGGATCGGCCGGGCCGACGTCGACCTTCGTCCAGGCGATCGTCTTCGGCTTGGCACTGCACGCGGTGAGGGCCGCGAGCAGCAGCATCGCAACCGCGGCGAACCGGCGCATGTCAGCGGCTCTGCGGCAGCGTGGTCGTGCGCTTACGGCCGGCGCGCGGCGCGGACGGCGGCGGCACGACCGGGCCGATGTCGCCGTCCGGCGCCGTGTCCAGGTCGACGATCACCGGGGCATGGTCGCTCGGCCCGGTGCCCTTGCGCGCCTTGCGATCGATCCACGCGGCCTTGACCCGGTCGGCGACGCTCTCGGTCGCGAGCATCAGGTCGATCCGCATCCCGAGGTCCTGGTGGAACATGCCCGCGCGGTAGTCCCAGTAGCTGAAGATCCGGTTCTCCGGCCAGCGGTCGCGGACCACGTCGCGCAGGTCCTTCGCGGCCATCAGCTCCGCCAGCGCCTGCCGCTCGGGCGGCGTGACGTGGGTCTGCCCGACGTACGCCGCCGGGTCGAAGACGTCGGCGTCGGTCGGCGCAATGTTCATGTCGCCGCAGACGATCTGGTCGGCCGGACCGTTCGCGATCACCGCGGCGAGCGCCGCCAGCCAGGCGAGTTTGTAGCGGTAGTGGTCGGAGTCCGGCTCGCGGCCGTTCGGCACGTAGAGCGAGTGGATCCGGATCCCGCCGCAGGTCGCGGCCACCGCCCGCGCCTCCGGATTCGGGAACCCGGGCGCCCCGGCGACCCCGGTCACCACGTCCTCCAGCCCGACCTTCGACAGCAGGGCGACCCCGTTCCACTGCGGCTCGCCGTACAGGCCGATCTCGTACCCGCGGCCGGTCAGTTCGGCGCCGAGCAGCTTCATGAACGCGTCGTCGGCCAGCTTCGTCTCCTGCAGGCAGACGACGTCCGGCTGCCGCTCGTCGAGCCAGTCCAGCAACCGCGGCATCCGCTGCTTCACCGAGTTCACATTCCAGGTCGCCACTCGCATCCGACAAAGGTAGCTTGGGAACGGGGTTGTGGGAGGGGGAAACATGTTCGTGCTGCGCGGAACCGTGGTGACCATGCGCCCGGGTGGGGAGGTCGTCGCCGGCGGCGAGGTGTACGTCGGTGACGACGGGCTGATCGCGGCCGTGGCGCCGCTGGATCCGGTGCCGGACGGGTTCGGGAGCGCGCCGCGGATCGCGGCCGGCGGACTCGTCCTGCCCGGCTTGATCGATCTGCACAACCACTTGATGTACAACAGCCTGCCGCTGTGGACGGAGCCGTCGCGGAAGGTGCCGTGGACGTCGCACAACCAGTGGGGCGGCGCACCGACGTACAGTGCACGCATCAGTCAGCCCGCGCGACTGCTCGGCGCCGCGGCGGGGCGGGCCCTGCTCCGGTACGTCGAGACCCGCGCGATCGTCGGCGGTACGACGTCCATCCAGGGGAACCCGCGCGGCGCCGTACCCCCGGACGACGACCTGGTGCGGAACGTCGACTCCGAGAAGCTCGGCACCCACGACGACTTCATCCGGGTCAGCACACTCGTTGCCGACAGCAAGGAAGCGCTGACGCCGTACGCGACCGCGGTGGCGGCCGGCCGCGGGTTCATCGCGCACTCGGCGGAGGGCTCGGACCCGAAGCTGCGGTCGGAGTTCCGGCTGCTGGAGGACGTCGGCGTGGTCAAGCCGCAGCTGGTCGCGATCCACGGTACGGCGCTGAACGCGGACGACTTCGCCGCGCTGAAGACCGGGAACTCCAGCATGGTCTGGTCGCCGTTCTCCAACCTCTGGCTGTACGGCGCGACCGCGGACGTACGGACCGCGCACGCGGCCGGGGTGCGGTTGTGCCTCGGCTCGGACTGGGGTCCGTCGGGGACGCGGAACGTGTTGTGGGAGTTGAAGGTCGCCGACCTGTGGAACCGGACCGAGGCGGTCTTCACCGACGAGGACCTGGTCCGGATGCTGACGTCGAACCCCGGCGACGCACTGACCGAGGTCTGGCCCCGCCCGGTCGGCCGGCTCGAACCCGGCGCCCTCGCCGACCTGATCGTCGTACGCCGCCGGGCTGCCGACCCGTACCGCAGCCTGATCGCCTCCACCGAGGCCGACATCCGGCTGGTCGTGATCGGCGGCCGGGCCCGCTATGGGCTGCCCGCATTGATGAAGAGGCTGGCACCCGCGGCGACCCCGATCCGCGTGGGGCAGCTGTCGCGGATGATCGACTACGGAGATCCGGCGGTCACCTGGCAGACCGTCGTCGCGGACCTCGAGCAGGTCCGCAGCGACCCCAACACCGCCGCCACCCGGGCTGCCGGCAAGCTCACCGCCCTCGCCGCTGCGGACGGCATCGCCGCGCTCGCCGATTCGTTCGTCCTGTTGCCGGACATGCCCGCACCGGAGCTCGACAAGCCCCTCGGACGCCGCGGGGCGGCCGACTCGGCGCCGGATCCGGTCGCGGTCCCGCCGCTCGAACCGCTGACCACAGGTCCGACCTGGTTCGACGCGGTCGACGCGAATCCGTTCCATCACGGGCTGCTCAGCGGCCTGCGCGCCTATACATGAGACAAGACATCGGATCTCTGGCCGATTCAGGGTAGCGTCCCGCCATTGTCCTTCGTGTGCGCAGAGGGTGGGGTCGAGGATGCTGCAGGGGCTGGGCGTGGGTGAGCAGGACGAATGTGTCTACGTGGAGCTCTTGCGCCGCCGGCGCGCGACGGCGGACGAGCTGAGTACCGCCGTGCAGTTGCCGGTCGAGGCGGTCACGGGGGCACTGGCACGGCTCGCCGGGCTCGGACTCGCCACCGGCGACAAGGCCGGCCTGCACAACGCCGTACCACCGGACGTCGGGCTCGGGACACTCGTCGTACAGCAGCAGACGACGCTGCAGCAGGCGCAGCGGCGGCTGGCCGAGCTGACCGACGTGTACCGCACCGGCGCGGCGTCGGCGATGAGCGAGGTGGAGGCGCTGACCACGCCGGAGGAGCTGGCGACCTGGGTCGACAACATCGAGCGCGGCGCGAAACAGGAACTGCTCGCGTTCTTCAAGCCGCCGTACGTCCTGGACGGCGATCTCGAGGTGACGACCGACGTGCCGTCGTACCGGTTCGTGTACGAACGCTCGGCGCTGGAGGACCCGCGGACACCGGCCGAGATCGCGCGGTTCCTGGCCGGCGGGTACCAGATCCGGCTCGTCAACGAACTGCCGAGCAAGATGATCGTGATGGACCGGCAGATCGTGCTGCTGCCGATGCTGCCGGACCAGACCGGCATCGATCCGGGCTTCCTGCTGGTCCGCGGCCAGTCGCTGGTGCGGCTGCTGGTCGACCTGTTCGAGCGGGTCTGGCAGGTGGCGACACCGTTGCAGCTGAGCGCGACCAGCCTGGTCGAGGGCGGTCCGGCCTGGGACGACTTCGACATCAAGCTGCTCACCTATCTGCTGTCCGGGATGCCGGACAAGTCGGCCGCGGCGCGGCTCGGGACCAGCGAACGGACGGTGCAGCGCCGGATCAAACGGCTGATGGAACTGTCCGGCACCGACAGCCGGATGCAGCTGGCCTGGTACGCCGCCCGCTCCGGGCTGATCGCGCCGTGAGAGTGGCCCCGCCTCTCGCTCGAGGCGGGGCCACTCGGCGGGTCAGCGCACCCGGTACGCGCGGGTCACGGTCTGCTCGACGGCGGTCCCGTCGACGTCCGTGGCCTGCACCTTCAGCGTGACGAACCCGGCGGTCCGCGGGTTCTGCAGAACGGCGGTGGCGCCGGCGTCACCGGTCCGCCGTACCTGGACCTGCTGCCAGGTCGCGCCGTCGTCGTACGACGCCGACACCTTGACGTCCTTCAGGTGCGGCGCGGCAAGGCCGGCCGGGTTCCGGAATCCCAGGCCGAGGGTCGTGGTCCGCCCGGCCCGCACACTGTTGTCGAGGGCAACGTTCAGGTCGTAGTCGATCGACATCACCGGCAACGCGCCACGCTCGGTGTACTCCGACCGGAACGTCCACGCGCTGGCCACCTTGGTCGAGGTCGTCCACCACGGCAGGTCCCGCGACACCTCGGTCACCAGCTTGTACGTCGCCGGCTCGGGGACCATCGGGAAGTTGACCGACATCCACGGCGCCGACCCGACCAGCTGACCGTCGCGGTAGACCGTGAGCTTCTTGGTCTCCAGGAGGCTGAGCGGCGTGCCCCACTGGCCGGTCTCCATCGCGAGCAGCGGGGCGATGTCCACACTGCCGAGGTCGCCCAGCCGAAGCGTCCCGTACGGGTGGTACTCCGTGATCGCGGACCGGACGACCGCCTTGTTCCAGGCACGGTCGGTGACCTGCCCGGGCTTCAGAACGACCGGGTAGGTCTGGATGATCCCGGGCAGCAGCTCCCAGACCGGAGCAGCCGCCACGGTCTCGAACGTCCGCACTCCGGCGCTCACGTACTCCGTCAGCGTCCGCGGCATCGTCGTACGCACGAGGGTCGAGACCAGGAACGTCTGCTTGTCCGAGATCACCGCCCGCGAGAAGCCGCCCTCGGTCGCCGGGGTCGAGGCGTAGAAGCGGTCGTTGACCGTTGCCAGCTCCCGCGAGTCGGCCCGGTACTGCTGGTTCGCCGAGATGCCGTCCTGCGTCTTCAGAACCTCGTAGCTGTACGACGGCATCGCCTTGCCCTGGAACAGCAGCTTGACGTTGCCCTGCGAGGCAAGCGTCGCCAGCTTCGCGCCCTGCTCACCCGACAGCGTGAGCGCCGGAATCGCGGTCTCCTTCTGCGTGTAGATCGCAGTCCCCCACTCGCCCGGTACGTCGCTGTAGATGACGACCGCACCGGCGCCGGCAGCGGCCGCGTTCGCGACGACCTGGCTGGTGCCGACGTCGTCACTGCGCTTGACGAGTGCGAGGTTGCCGCGGACCGCCGCGGTGAAGTCCTCCGGGCGGCCCGTGCCCGCGTTCACCGGGCGGAACAGCCGGGTGCCGACGATCTTGCTCGAGCCGGTCCAGCCGCCGACGTACTCCGGTGCGATCGGGAACGCGCCCTTGCCGACCAGCTGGGCCGCCAGGATCGGCTCGGTCGCCGAGAAGTGCAGGCGGTGCTCCAGCAGTTCCTTCTTACCGGTCGACGGGATCGCGAACAGCTTGGTGTATCCCGCCACGTCTGACTGCAGCTCGTACCGCAGCGGGTTGTTGTCACTGGCGAACGACATGCTCATCCGGGCCTGGTCGACCTGGCTCGGCTTCGGCGTCCGCAGGCCGACCTGGTGCGCCTGGCTGCCGTCGAACGTCAGCGACTTGTCGGCGTCCAGCACGACCCCAGACTCGGCGCCGTACACGACCTGCCGGGTCTGACCCCAGTCGTTCGTGAACCGGTAGGTGCCGGACTCGAAACCGTACTCCCCCTTCGGGAGGTTCAGCGTCAGCGTGCCCGCCGTGCCTTCGAAGTAGTACATGTCGGCGGGCCGCGCGGTCTGCAGGTCGAAGACGAAGATCATGCCGTACGCGTGGTCGCTGACGGGCTGACCGTGGTCCTTCACGTCGATCGTCACGTTGAACCGCTGGACGTCCTGCTCGAAACCGACGGCCGTGGTGACGACAGTCGCGCCGTCCGCGGACGTGCCGACCACGTGCTCGCCGTACGTGCCGGTGGCCATCGTGCCGCCGGTCAGCGTCACCGGTACGTCGGCCGTGCCGTGCGCCGGGATCGTGACGGAGCTCGCGCCGAGCTGGATCGTGCCGGCCGGAACCGCCGTACCCGCAGACTTCTGGGTGAGTTCGAGCGTCACCGACTGGTCGCCGCGGTTGGTGTAGGTGAGCTGCTTGACGACCGGGTCGGTCGCACCGAACGGACGCATCCCGAAGTCGACGACGCCCGACGCGGCCACAGTCTGACGGAACGCGCGGCTGACGTCGACGCGGCCGGCGCCCTGCGCGTACACGGACGTGTCGGCGGTGGTCTTCGCCGTACTGATCAGCTGGTCCTTCAGCTGGGCCGGCGTCCAGTCCGGGTGCTCCTCGGCCAGGATCGCGGCCGCTCCGGCGACGTGCGGGGTCGCCATCGACGTACCGCTCGCCGAGGTGTAGTTGGCGTCCACCGGGTGGCCCATGCTGGTCCCGGCCGCGCGGGCCGCGACGATCTCCGAACCGGGCGCGGTGATCTCCGGCTTCAGCGAACCGCCGACCGCCGGGCCGCGGCTGGAGAAGTAGGTGATCGCGTCGGTGCTGTCCACCGCCCCGACGGTCAGCGCCGAGTCGGCGTCACCGGGCGAGCCGACGGTCGAGGCGTCCGGACCGGAGTTGCCGGCCGCGATCGTGAACAGTACGCCGGTCTGCGCGGTCAGCGAGTCGACCGCCTCGACCAGCGGGTCCTCCTCCTTCGGCCCCGCCGTACCGCCGAGGCTCATCGAGACGACCTTGGCGCCGGAGTGCGCGGCCCAGTCCATGCCCGCGACAATGTCGGACGCGGCGCCCTCGCCCTCGTTGGAGAGGACCTTGCCGATCACGAGTTCGGCGCCCGGGGCGACACCCTTGTACTTGCCGCCGGACGCCGCGCCGCTGCCGGCGATCGTGGACGCGACGTGCGTGCCGTGACCGTGGCCGTCCTGGACGGTCTGCCCGGCGACGAAGCTCTGGCTCTCGACGACCTTGCCGGCGAGGTCCGGGTGGTTCAGGTCGACGCCGGTGTCGAGGATCGCGACCTTGACGCCGGTGCCGTCGTACCCGGCCTGCCATGCGTCCGGCGCGCCGATCTGGGGCACGCTCTTGTCCAGCAGCGCGTGCATCTTGCGGTCCAGCCACACGTGGTCGACGCCGCCGGACAGCTGCGGCTTCGCCGTCCTGCCGACGTTGTCGTCGATCGAGTTCCAGAACGTCGCGGTGCTCGCCTTGTCGGCGGTGACCGCGGCGCCGCGGACGCTCGGCAGGCCGCGCTTCAGCTTGGTGCTCGCGGGCGGGGCGGCCTTCGCGAACGACCGGCCGGCGTACCTGACGATCATCGGGATCAGGCTGGTGTGCGCGTCGTCGTACCCCTGGGCGATCAGCCCGGAGACGTTGAACAGCTGCTGGTCGAGCTTGCCGGAAGCGATCAGCGGCCCCGCCTCCTGCGGGATCACGTACACATCCTTGCCGACCGAGTAGCTGGTGAAGCTGCCCGTCGACCCGGCGTGCGGGGTCACCGTCACCGCTGGGGTTCCGGCCACCGTCGTCATCGTGACGACGTCGCCGGTCACCAGCGTGACCTTGGTCGACGACTGCTGGGACGGCGCCTTGGTCACTCCGACCGCGGGCGTCGGCGACTCGGCGTTCGCGGTTCCCGGCACCACGAGGGTGGCGGTGAGCGCAAGACCGAGCAGCATCGATCTTCTGGTTGCCATGGGGCTGGCCCTCCTTCGAACCGGATTCGATTCCGGTGGCCGAAAGCCTCACCGAGACGGACGTGTGCCGCTACGGATCGTCCTGGCGATCACCTGACATGTCGGGTAGCCGCCTGCCGCATATATAACTTGCAATGTATATATGCCTTCTGTAATACTTCTGCGCATGGACGTCTTCGAGGCGATCGCCGAACCGAGCCGGCGGGAGGTGCTCGACCTGCTCGCGGAGCGCGAGCGACCGGCCGGCGAACTGGTCGCGCACCTGCACCGGCTGACCCAGCCGGCCGTGTCCCGGCACCTGCGGATCCTCCGCGAGGTCGGGCTGGTCGAGGTCCGGCCGGAGGGGCAGAAGCGGATCTACACGCTGCGCGCCGACCGGCTGATCGAGATCGAGAACTGGATCAGCACCTACCGCAGGTACTGGCCGCGGCACCTGGACGCCCTCGAATCCCATCTGAGCGAGGAGACTTCGACATGATCACACCTGACCAGCTGGGCGAACTGACGATCGACGGCGATCGCGCCGTGATGACGTTCCGCCGCCATCTCCCGCACCCGGTCGAGCAGGTCTGGGCCGCGCTCACCGATCCGCTGGAACGCGCCGCCTGGTTCGGCGAGACCGTGATGGACGGGCGGGCCGGCGGGAGCATCGAGATGCTGCCGACCGATCCCCCGGCGGCGCCGGACGCCAAGCGGCTGACCGGCCGGATCCTGGTCTGGGATCCGCCGCACGTGCTGGAGCACGAGTGGAAGCAGCGGATCGTCGACGACGGCGTCGTACGGTACGAACTCCGCCCGGACGGCGACGGCACGCTGCTCGTCTTCACCCACACCGGCCTGTCCGAGCAGAACGCCCGCGGCTTCGTTCCCGGGACGCACGCCTTCTTCGACCGCCTCGACGCCCATCTCGCCGGCAGCGCGCTGCCGGACTGGTCCGACCGGTACGCCGAGCTCGCGCCGTCCTACCCGTCCTGGGACCGAGAGTAGTTATCCACATACTTGAAGTCACCGGTTCTGGGCGGCCGGAATCAGGCACTCTCTTGGGCAAGGAGATTTTCGGGGAGAGGGACTGATGGCTGATCTCGACTGCGATCCGGCGGACGTGACCGCGCTGGTGGCGTACCTGCGTGACATCGGCCGGCACGAGTTACTGACGTTGGAGGAGGTGAACGAGCACTCGTACTGGATCGAGGCCGGGCTGCTCGCTGGTGAGCGGCTGCGCGGCGATCCGTCGCGGGCCGACGCGGCCGAGCTGCGGCAGGTGGTCGCGCACGGGCAGGTGTCCTGGCAGCGGATGGTCGAGGGCAATCTGCGGCTGGTCGTGTCGCTCGCGCGACGGTACGGCGGGAAGGGCATCTCGCTGCTGGATTTGATCCAGGAGGGCAACATCGGGCTGATGCGGGCGGTCGAGCGGTTCGACCACCGGCTCGGGAACCGGTTCTCGACGTACGCGATCTGGTGGATCCGGCAGGCGATCGGGCGGGCGATCTCGGACCGGTCCCGGCTGGTGCGGATGCCGGCACAGGCGTACGCCGACGCGTCCCGGGTCAGCTCGGCGCGTCAGGACCTCACGCAGCAACTGGGGCACGATCCGAGTACGCCGGAACTGGCGCGGGCGACCGGGCTGAGCATCGCGCGGATCGAGCGGGCGCAGGAGTGGCGGACGCAGCCGGAGACGCTCGACCTGGACGAGTCCGACCCGGTGCTCGAAGACGACCCGATCGTGCTCCAAGCCGCGCTCCGCCGGGACCTCGCATACCACCTGGAGTTCCTGGACGACCCGCACCGGGAGGTCCTGCAGCACCGGTACGGGCTGCGCGGACACATCCCGTCGACGCCCGAGGAGACCGCCGTACAACTCGAGCTGGATCCGGCGAAGGTGCGCGCGCTGGAGCGCGAGGCGTTGCGGCAGCTACGGCGCCGGGCACTGCCACAGCTCCGGGAGTACGTCGCCTGAGACCTGGCTTGGAGGTGCTGGGATGATGTGAGCGTGAGACTTTTGCGTACCGCCTGGCCGCGCGAGTTGGGGGCCGCCGTGTCGGCTGCCGCTCGGGACTCGACCGGACGCAAGGAAGACGTGCTCGCGGCCGTGCAACTGGCGAACGGTCGTTGGGTGGCCGGGACACGGGCGGCCGTGTACCTGCCGTCGGACACCGCGGACGCGGACCGCCGGGTCGGCTGGGAGCGGATCGAGCGCGCGAACTGGGACGCCGAGGCGTCGGTGCTGCACGTCTACGAGACCACCGACTTCGGGACGCCGCTGCGCGCCACCGAGCTGAAGGTCGAGGACCCCGGGCGGTTCGGGCAGCTACTCCGCGAGCGGGTCGACGCGAGCATCGTCGTGCAGCGTCACGTGCCGCTGTCCGGCAAACGCGGAGTGCGCATCGTCGGGCGGCGCAACCCGTCCGGCGCCGACGCGGACGTGACCTGGAACATCGTTCTGGACAAGGGATTGGAGCCGACCGAGCCGGGCGTCGTGGAGGCGGCCGAGGCGGCGCTCCGGGAGGTCCGGGACGAGTTCGGCGTCTGACCCGGCAGGGACCCGAATCCCGTTTTTGTAGTTCGCCGGTGGCCTGCTAACCTACTCAGGTCCTCGGGGTTCGAGGAGCGGAAGCACCACGATCCCGCCTAGCTCAATTGGCAGAGCAGCCGGCTGTTAACCGGCAGGTTACTGGTTCGAGTCCAGTGGCGGGAGCAAGTTCGTCAGCCGGGTCCTGGTTTCACAGGAGCCCGGCTTTCTTCTTTCCGGCCCTTCTGTCCGGCTCGGGTAGGTTCGAGGCGTGAAACGGCTGGGGCGGGTGGGGCTGAGCGGGGTGCTGCTGCTGGCCGGATGCGGTACCGAGAGCCCGACCGGCGCGGCACCGGCGAGCCATCCGCCCGAAGTGCGTCGTACCGCGAGTCCGACACCTACTCCGCCACCGCCGGTTTGCCCGGCGTCGGGGGCGATGATCACCGTCGGGCCGGTCGACGCCGCATTGGGGCATCGGGCCGTCGCCGTGAAGCTGACGAACTGCCGCAAGGCACCGATCACCCTCGACGGCTACCCGACCGTTGGCGTCCTCAACGGCCGGCGTCAGCCGATGACGGTGACCGTTGCCCACGGCACCTCGTACATGGCGATCGACCCCGGACCGGCCCGGATCCGCCTGGACACAGGCGAAACGGCCCTCGCCGCCGTCGCCTGGTCGAACACCGTGGAAGTTGCCGAGGACAAGGCTTCCGGCAGCTACCTGGCGGTCGCACCTCGCCGCGGCGAACGGCAGGTCGTCTGGCCGGTCGACACCGACCTCGGCACCACCGCGCGGATCACCCTGACCGCGTGGTGCAGAAAATTACCGAACTAATTACGCTTCACCTATTGGCCTAGACCGCTGATCGGGCGTACTTTCCTCTGCAGATCCCGAGGGGGGCCTCGGGGACAGAGGGGAAACTCATGAATTTCAAGAAGATCCTGACCACCAAGGCCGGCCGCCTCGCGGGTAGCGGGCGTCGTCGCAGCAGCCGCCGTGGTCGGAGTATCGGTCGCCGCCAACGCCGCCGGCGGCACCGGCTGCAAAACACTCACGTACCCACTCTGCGCGCGGTCGGTCGCGTCGGCGCAGATCGTCGACAACTCGATCATCTCCAACGACCTGAGCCCACAACTCCGCGCCGCAGTCAACGCCCCGGACAAGTACGGCAAGGCGGGCGTCTCCGCTGAGATCAAGCCGACGATCATCAAGACCCTCGGCGGCAAGTACTTCGACGGGTTCACCCCCCTTGGCACCTTCAAGCTGCCGAAGGGCACCTGGCTCGTCAACACGTCGGTGACGTTCAACCGTGCGGCCGCGGGTGTGGCCGGCAGCATGCCGCAGGTCGGGCTCCGGATCGGACAGGACCCGAACGCATCCGGCGACGCCAAGTGGGGCATCGACGTCGGCACGGTCGGCGGAGTGGCGATCTCGCCCGCGAAGGGCCACGACCTGTTCGGGTCCACGGTGAAGGTCGTAACGGTGACCGGCGACACGACCGTCGGCGTATACGGGTTCGGCTACAACCAAGACCAGGGCAGCGCCGGCAGCGGGGAGATTACTGCGGCGGCGTCGATCGTCGCGGTGCAGGTTGGGTGACTTGTGCGCCTGGTCCGCGTGAGCTGATCGGGGCAGGTGACGAGAGGCCCTGGCCGCAGACGTGCGGGCAGGGCCTCTTCTTGCTTGGCGGGAGGAAGTGTTACTTCCCCTTCTTCCGGTCGATTGCCCGCTGGATGCGGTGCTGAGGCTGACCGAGGATCTTCGCCAGCAGCGGCACGCGGTACTTGTACGCCGCGATCGCGCCTACCACGATCACCAGGAAAATGAACCAGCCCATGGATGTTCCCTTCGTCCGGACCTGCCTCCATCATGCCCGGTCCGCGGTAACCAGCCCTCCGTCAAACCCCTGAGCCTCCCCTGGTTCTCACGGCGGGACCGCACAATGCAGGCCATCAGGCGAGGCGGAAGGACAGCAACGACGCCTGCGCCAGACGGCGCAGGCGGGGGAAGCTCGCCGCCGGGCTGGTGAAGGTGATCGTGTACTGCTTGGCTCCGGCGATGACGAACAACTGCAGATTCCCCAGCTCGAGACCCTCGCGCTCGAAGGTCCCGCCGACGAGGTAAGCGTCCCGGCCGTTCGCGATCGCCGGTTCGTCGACCACCAGCCGGTAGTGCGTGAAGATCCGCGGATACGCCTGCTTCGACTCCGCGACCGTCGACCGAAGGTCCTTCGCGGCTGGTGTGATCACCACATTGATGTTGTCGACGAACTTCGCGGCCGGATCAACGGCCGGTGCGAGAAACACCACCGACAACCCGCTCGCATGCCCGGCCGGATACTCCTTCCAGCCGGAAGGCGGCACGAACGAGTAACCATCAGCCGAAGTGAACGCCCCGGAGGGCGGCCTGGTCGACGCAGCAGACGCCGAGACCGTAGGGGACGCCGAGGAAACGTTAGGCGTGACAGACGCCTCAGTGTGCGCCTGATGAAACGTGCCGGTCGACGAACAACCAGCCAGAACGGCACTCAGAACGCCCGATGCGATCAGGACCCCAGCTCCACGCATACCAGAGTTATAGCCCCTCACCACCAGCCGAGCACAGGGTATATCTCCCGTACTGGCGTCGACCTCCCCCGAGCCGACCACACTCTCCGAATCCGCCGCCTGCGTAGTGAAGGCGATGGGGTACGCACGCCGTCCGCCGGCTGGTCCACGCGACCTCAACCGGCGTACCGATGAAGCCGCCGCCGACCGGCTGTTCTACCGCAAGCTCGCCGTACCGCGGCTGCTCCGATTGGACCGCCCGCTGTACGAGGACGCCGCCCGCACCGAGCACCTCGTCCAGGCGAGCGACCTCGACTGGCCGCTCCTCCGCCCACCACGACCTGGCGACGCCCTCGCCACCACCGACAACCGCAACCCGACCCCGTCCTCGTCGCCACCCCCTCACCAAAGTCCTCCGCAAGGAAGCCCTCCGCCCAGGCCCCTCCCCACACCCGATACGATCTCCCGCACACGGGGCGGTAGCTCAGCTGGTTAGAGCAGGGGACTCATAAACCCCCGGGACGACCGGCCGCAAACTGCCCCTGACCTGCCCAGACGTCAACGAGAGGACCGTCAGTAGCCCCTGTAATATCCCCTATCCCCCGCCGGGCATGTCCCCGCATAGGGGATAGACCACCCGGCAATCCCCGGGGGCGGTAGCTCAGCTGGTCAGAGCAGGCGACTCATAATCGCCCCGTCGTGGGTTCAAGTCCCACCCGCCCCACGCAGTACCGAGAGGAGCGAACGATGCGGAGATGGGCGTGCTCGGCGCAGTTCGAACTGACGGCCGGTGAGCTGAGCAACGAGGCGCACCTGTACCTGACCAAGAAGTCGCTGCGCCGGGCCCCGCACAAGCCGGGGCACTACGTGTTCACCCGGACCATCGATGCTGAGGGTGACGAACAGGCCGTGTTGGCGTTCCGGGGGGAGCTGCGGGCCACGCTGGGGCCGTACGGCGTGGGCTTCGAGGTGTACTCCCTGCAGATCACTGAGGTCCGCTGACCCCGGGTCACCGTAGGACGCGCAGGAGGGCTCCTCATTGACGAGAGGGGCCCTCCTGCGCGTCTCCGCTGGTGTCAGTTAGATCCGGTTGAGGCATCCCCTTGCAACCCGGGCGAGGGAAGCCGCGTCAAGCGCTGCACGATGCCGGCTGTGTGCCCGCTCTTGTATCCTCCGTTGAGACGTCTGAACTTCGGGTCGTCCCAGTAGATGTAGACCCACATCGGACCTCCAAATCTGAAGGTGCCCGCGCCGTACTCGAAGTGATGCACTCGGTCGCCCGGCTTGAGGTCCGCCCAGGTGAGTTTCTCCACCGGTGGACGATCTCCGGGAGGGGCTAGGTCGTCCGGGTTGGGCTGGTCAGCGTTCACGCCACCGTCCACTCCACCCCGGTCGGGCGATGCCCACCGTTCGCCAGGAAGTTCTTTACCGCGTCACGGAGCGCGTCGATCGAGATCTCAGAGGCGTGGGGAAACTCGCGGTCGCTTCCCATGTAGTAGTAGACGACCTCGTCGTGGCGGCTCGGCTGACCGGCGGAGAAGTACGTCCCTCCGTCACCCATGAACCGCAGCCCCCCGACCTTGTCCTCGGCGTTGACGGCGATCAGCAGCTCATGATCCGGCACGCCCGCATCGTTCAGCCGACCCTCTACGTACAGGGCTGCTACCGAGTTCTCGTACGGCTCCGCTAGTAGCGCGTCGATCAGCGCGTCCAGCTCAGTGGCCGTCTCGATGCGCAGAGGTGTGTCTCCGTGCTCATCGCGGTAGTACGCCTTAATCGTCACCATCTGCCTCTGCTTCCCCTTCGTACGTGTACTCAAAATCTGGAGCGTAGACCGTCAACCTGCTCCCTGGAGCAAGGAACCGTTTGAGCAGGGTGTGGCAGCTCAGCTCGCCTTTACATGGTTTCTGGTTCAAGACGATGCGCGCGTTCGTGATGCCCTCGCGGCGCATGCGCATCGCAAACTTCAGTTCGACGTCTGCTGCCGTGGACAGCAGGTATGGCGGGGTGACGAGCCCCAGCCTCTCCGCGTGCCGTTGAGCAGCTTGGTAATCCTCTTCGTGCTGACCACTGACCAGCGGGTGATTCCGCCCGCTGTCGTCGTGCCAGGTGCCACGGGTCTTGACCCTACGTCCGGGACCAACGTCGCGCTTGGGGAGCTGTTTCAACAGCTCTCCCGGATCGAAGCCGTCGTCTGATCCCTGGCCTCGCGGATCAGGAACGCGAGCCGTTCCGCCGCCAGGGGTCGGCTTGGGGCCATCTGCGGTACGAGCTCCGCTCACCATCTGCTCAGCCCAGCCTCTTGCCTTTGGCGGTGCCATGGCGGCGTAGTTCGCCGCCTCGTCGCACGCACGAGCAGCCGCATCCAGCAACATCGCAGCGTTCCCGGCCCCCGGGTTGGCGCTGCCCATGCCCGCGATCATCGCCGCGTTCTCCCGACACTTGGCCGCCAGGCGGTGAAGATAATCCACCATGGCCGGGATCCGGTCGAGACAGTCGACCAGATCCTGTGCGACGCGCTGGAGCTCGGACGGCATCTGGATCAGATCTGGTTGGCGTAGTTCGCGCAGCCGGCAGCAGCCATCTCCAGTGCCTGGACTGCCTGGCCGACCGACTTGCTGGCCGCGTCCAGGATCTGTGCAATGTCGCGGTCCACGCCGGTTGCCGACCCGGCGATCAGCGCCTGCACCTGCGCGGTGCTCTGACCGAACCGTTGCTGGAAGCCGGTCAGTCCACCGGCAGCCTGCTTGGCCTCGGTCGAGACTTGGTGCAGTTGTTCCTTCAGTCGCTGGATGTCGGACATGGCTTGGTCCTCACTGAGTGTTCGAGTTGGGGCGGTTGGAACAGCAGGCGGGCGCAGGTGTCAGGGAACCGGTACGCCCGCCTACTGGTCTTGATGGAGCCCTCAGCCTCGGGAAACCAAGGGCTCCGGCTTGGTGACGGGACCAGCACGGCACGGCGATCAATCCGAGCCTGGAGGAGGCGGTGCCGGTCCCGTCCGACCGAAGAGGAGCCGATCGTGGGGGTTGGGCTGACGCGCGTATGGCGGGGGCACCTCGTCAACGCTCACCCGCTCGCAATGCAACCGGCGGCCGGTCAGTCCCCGGATGCGCAGTCGGATCACGTTCGCGTACTGCTCAGCCAGTCCGGTCGGTGCGATGCGCTCCTCAATGAGGTACTCACCGAGCCAAAGCTGAACCCGCCACTGCTCCTCCTGACTCATGAGCCGCTCGGCACCACCGGGTCAACGGGCCCCGTGATCTCGTCGCCCGCCAGGTCACGCGTACCGCGGAGGAATGCCTCGAAGGCCCAGCGATGCTCGGGCGGACAGCGCTCCGCATACTCCACGATCTCCTCCTCAGACAGCGCCTCTGCCGTCCGAAGCGCCAGATCCCTCGTCGCTCTTAGCGTCATGACCGGAACGCTAAGCGACCACGGACCGAGAAAGTTTCCTAAGTTGAAACCATGGCCTGTACCGTTATCTGCATGGACAATGACCTGGCAAATCTCGGGCAAGAGATTCGCCGCCTACGCAAGTGGCGAAACATGACCTTGGACGCCCTCGCGGGCCAGGCCGGGATCACGAAGGGCTACCTGTCCAAGATCGAGAACGGCAACGTCAACCTCGAACGCCGCAAGACAATCAAGGCGATTGCCGACGCGCTCCGGGTCAGCATGGCCGATCTCACCGGCGATCACTTCATCGCCGACCGGGCGAACACCGAGGCGCATGCGGCTGTCCCAGACATTCGACTCGCCCTGATCTCCACCTCTCTTGAGTTGCCGTCCGGGGCGTCGAAGCGAACCATCGATGAGCTGAGTCTGGAGACCCAACGCCTGGCCGAGGCACGCATCAACTGTCAGGACGCGCTAGTCGGCCACGGCCTGCCTCCCCTTCTGCTCGACCTACACGCAACCGCTACGGGGGGCGGCAACGACCGCCTCCCCGCGCTCCAATCGCTAGTTCAGGCCACCAACTCAACAGCCCATTTCCTCAAGAACCTCGGCGCCGTCGATCTGGCCTGGGTCGCAGCGGAGCGGGGTCACCAGGCCGCCCAGATCCTCGAAGATCCGGTGTACCTTGCCGCCGCCGACTACGCCCGCGCACAGGCGCTCATCGGCCTTGGCGCATACGACCGTGCCGACGCGGTGGCCAGGAACGCCATCTCACTACTGACGCCGGACACCGTCACCGCGACGGAGGTCTACGGCATGAACGTTCTGGTCACTGCGTTCTGCTCCGAGATGGCAGGCGAGGACCCAGAGGCGGCCCTGCGGGAAGCCGAAGAGTCCGCCGAGCGGATCGTGCCAGACAATGCCTTCTGGCTGAACTTCTCCCGCGCCAACGTCAACCTGTGGCGGCTGGGCATCGCCCTAGAAGCTGGCGACCACGTGAAGGCCGCCGAGGTTGCCGCCGAAGTCCCGCTGGCCGACATCCCCAGCAAGACCCGCCGCCTGCGGTTCCTGATCGACCATGCTCGTGCGTTGCACGGTCTCCGTGGCCGCGACGACGAGGTGACCCATCTACTGACGAAGGCCGAGAAGATGGGCTCGACCCGAACCCGCCACAACATCTGGGCCCGCGAGATGGTCAGCGAGATTCTCATGCGTTCTCGTCGCGATGCCGGCGGCCGTGAACTCCGCGGGCTCGCGGACCGCATGGGCATGTTGTCGACTATCTGAAGACAAGCAAACCGGCCCCCGGTTCCCAGGGATGGGAGCCGGGGGCCGGTCGTGTCATCCGACGACTTGGACCGCGCTGGTCAGCCGCTGACCTTCTCCCAGGACGCGGCCTTGCACGCCCACATCACGTCGTCCACCGTCACCGTATCTCCTACGGACAGGCTGAAGTGCGCGGCCTGCTCGCCCCGGTAGCCGGTGGCGTAGATCGCCTCCTGGATTGCTTCCTCCGGCGTGCCGGGGTCCACGGCCGGTGCATTCGTGGCGATGAACACCAACTCTGCGACTTGGTGCCCGACCACGCTCACGGGCAGCTCTACGGTGATGGTCTCGGTGTGCTGCTTGGCGAACGGCTGGTAGCCGTCCATGAAGGCCACGTACCCGGCCTCCCGGTTGCTGATCGTCCAGCCGATGGTGATCGTCTGGCTCCTGCTCTTGCTCATGAGGTTCGCTCCTCTGGTTGGTGATGGCTCGTTGCACGGTGATTGGCCGGGCCGGTCGCCTACGTCAGCGCGTCCAGCCCTGCTTGCGGTCCAGCTCGGCTATGGCCTCGGTCAGGGTGACCCGCTGCCAGCCGATCTCGTAGTCCACCAGGAACACTCCCCGGACCCGGACTTGCTCCAGCTCGAACAGGAACAGGTAGCCCAGCTCGGCGCGGTCGCGGTCGCCCACGCAGGCCCAGCCGAATGCTCGGTCCTCCTCCGGGTCGTACTCGGTGATGAGCCAGTCGCAGTTGCCGATGAAGTAGTGGGCGTAGACGGTGGCCTCGTACCCCTTGCCGTCCTGGGCGTACAGGGGTGGGGTGTCCTTCGGTGGCCGGGGCATCTTGTAGTCACTCATCGCTCACCGTCCGGCGGTGTGGCGTGCCACAGCTCGTGGCGGTCGATGGTGGCCTGGGGGATGATCGCGGGCGCGTTCGGCTTGCTGCACTCGATGCAGATCACCAGGTCGGCCCGTTCCGGGTACGGCTGATACCGCCCCGGTGTTACCGGTGCGTCGTTCACGAGGTTCGCTCCTCTGATTCGTGCTGGTGTGTCAGCAGCCGTTGAAGGCTGCCTTGTAGGCGCGGTCGGCGGCCAGCTCGCCCTTGGCGACCTTGATCGGCTGGCCGAGCTGCGCCCATGCCTTGCCGTACGCGATCAGGTCGCCCCCGGTCTTGCAGGCGTGTCCAACGGCTGCCTCGGTGGTGTTGTCGTGGGTGCAGCCGTTGTAGTCCGCCGGGAGCACCTGCCCGGCGACCCACACGTCAGCGCAGGCGGGGACGGTCGGTGCCGAGCTGGCTGGCGGGGTGGTGCTTCCCGGGCCAGAACTGGCGGCGGTGGTCGGGGTGGTGGAGGGTCCGGCGTCGTTGGACTGTCCTCCGCACGCGGCCAGGGCCGGTACGGCGAGCAGGACCAGCAGGCCAGCCTTCAGAATGCTCATGGAAGTTCGCTCCTCTACGTTGTGAGTGGGTCACGGATTGTGGCCTGGACCATAGCGCAGGTAGTGACAGAAAGGGCCCCTCGCAGCAGCGAGGGGCCTCGTAGGTGCTGCGAGGTGCAGCGCGCCAGCCAGGGCCTCGTCGGCCCTGGCTGACACGCCACCTCTCGACGTCACTTCTTCGCGGGGGCTACCGCCTTTACTGGCGCGGTGGTGGACCGGAGCGCGGCCCACTTGTTCTTGATGCCATCCTTGCCGGGGTTGGCCTGGCGGTCGGTGTAGCCGTCCATGTAGGCCGCGCCAGCCTCGCCCGACTCGGCCTTCTTCTGGCCGGTGCCGTAGGTGGCGTTGTCCCACCCCGAGTTGTACTGCTTCTTGTAGGCGTCCAGCCCACCGTTCGAGACGATCCAGTCCTGCCGGGTCTTGTTGGCGGCCTCGGTCGGGATGGCGCGGACACCGGCCGCCTTCTTGGCCGGGGCGTCCTTCTTGGCCGGAGCAGCCTTCTCAGGCTTGGTCTCGGACTTGCTGGCCCAGAACTCGACGTCCGCGCCACCGATCCGCTTGGCGTTGTACTTGCGGACGGTCGGCTCCTTCTTCAGCTCAGCCGGGTTCGTGCCGTAGAACAGGAACACGTCCCCGTCCTTCAGGCCGTGGACCTCGGCGGTACCCCACGCGGGCCGGTCCGCGACCTTCTCGTACCCGGCCGCTTTCAGCGCCGCCTCGGCGGCCTGCATCGCGGTCCGGCGGGCTCGCTCCTCGGTCACCGCCTGGCCGACGGACTTGCCGAACACGTCCTTGGGGTTGGCGGGCACCTCCAGGTTCAAGCCGGGGATCTTGACCAGGCTCTCCGGGTTGGTGCTGTCGGCAACCAGCTTCAGCTTCGGCGCGGGGGGCTCGTCGGCCGGGCCCTCGCTGACCTCGATCTCCTTGCCCTCCTCCAGCTTGCGGGCCACGGCGTGCAGCGCCTGGTAGTCGCCGCCCTTGCGGCCGAACTGCGCAGCCAAGACCTCCTGGTAGGTACGGACCGCGCTGGCCGCCCGGCTCGCGTCGCCCGGGAAGGTGACCGTGGTCTTGGTGACCTCGGCTACCAGCTTGTTGTCGGTGACGCCCTTCGTCAGCGCGGCGGACTGGTGGTCGGTGAGCTTGGTGACCTTGGTGGTGGTGTTCATCTGAGGTTCGCTCCTCTGGTTCGGCCAGGCCCCCGTCGGGCCCCGCTCGACCTCGACGATAGGCAGGCCGTTCTGCTCCGTCTACCTCGAACTTGTTACCTCGGTAACATGGCGAATCTCCTTGTGGACAACGAGAAAATGCCCCCGGCCGAAGCCGGGGGTCATGTCGTGGAGACCTCTCCTTATCGCGAGGGGCTGGCCGTGCCGGGCCGCACCGGCGTCGGGCCGGGCGACGAGCAGTCCCGGTCGGCGTACACCGTCGCCAGGTAGGCCCGGAAGGTGCGCACCTGCCGGAGCTGTTCGGCCGTCAGCTGCTGGCCTTTAGTCGTCACGTCCAACACGTAGGTCCAGAGCTGGCGGGACACGCGCCGGGCTTCGTTGCTGGACTCGCAGGTGACCTTGGCGGCCTGCGCGTTGCGCTCCGACAGGCTGTTGGCCTCCTCGGCGCGCTGGCTGGCGCGTCGCGCATCACTCGCCACGAAGGCCAGGACGACGCCCAGAGCGACCACGAGCGCCAGCGTGGCCACGATGCCGGCTACGGCGTGCTTCACTCGTCGTTGGCTCGCGGCTAGGTTGTCCACGGACGTGGACAGTTGGTCAACTGCCCGCGCCAACGCGTCGGCCTGGTCGGCAAGCTCCGGATCGGTCACGACGCTCCTTCCTGGCGCGACTGCTCGGTTGCCGCGCGCAACTTCTCCGTGAACGCCCGCAGGTTCGCCACGGTCTGATCCAGCGTGATCATCAGGTCAGCGGTGTCGGTGATGAGCTGCCGTGGCAGTTCAGGAACGCGGTCCGTCATGGGACGCCTCCCCCGGCGGGACGACCGCGCGTAGCTGTTCGATGTAGGAGTCCAGCTTTCCCACGGCCTCAAGCAAGTCCTCGCGCAGGTACTGACTGCTCACCAGCAGCTCCTTGGCCCGCGCAACGTCCTCCTTGGTCGGGGTGTCCGGCATCAGCGGTCCCTCCGTCGTTGCTGCTCGTGCAGGGCCTCCGAGATCGCCCGTGTGGCCTCGTGCAGGATCGGGAGCGCCTTCTCCTGGATGACTGCGTTGAGCCTCTGGACCTCTTGCTCCATGCGGTCGGCCCGCTCGCGTTCTCGCTCGTACGCCTCGGTGGTGCGGGCGAACAGCACGCGGATGATGATCCCGGAGAACACCACCATCACCCCGAGTGCGCCGTACTGCGCCAGGATCGGGGTGGTGTCCATCGCTACTCCGTTTCGGCCGGCATCTCCCCATCGGAGGTGGCGGTCTTGCTCGTCGGCGTGACCTGGCTGCGGGTCACCAGCGCCAGAACCGCAGCGGAGACGGCCAGGATCGCGCCGGTCTGCTCCGCGGAGAGACCGAAGCCGAAGCTGACTGCCAGGGCCACGATCGCCTGCACGACCCCCAGGACCAGTGCAGGTTCCCGCTTGAAGATCACTTCGCCTTCAGGGCTGTCGCAATGTCCTTGAGCGCTGCGGTCTGCGCCTTCGACTCGTTGAGCACGGCCTGCTGCCACGCCCGGTCTTGAGCGCGTGCGGCACCTACCGAGCCCTTGGCGCTCCATAGGCGCGCCATGTAGTCCTCAAGCTCCTGGATGGTCATGTCGTCGTCCTCCTTGGTCGGCGTCTTGGTGTCTGAGGTGATGCCGGTGACAGGGGTGAGCAGCCTCTCTGCCCGCGCCAGGTCGGCCAGTACGTCCGCCGGACGGCGCACGTACTCGAAATGCATGGAATCGGGGCGGTTGGCATACCGGCCGCCCCAGTAGAAGCCGCACGCCTCCCAGGCGTGCACGACGCCCGGCGGGATCGTGCTGACGAACGTGGACCCCATGGGGTTGTCCTCAGAGTTCAGATCCACCGCCAGGCCCCACGAGTGGTTCGACGCGGTGCGAGTGCCACGGATCGGGCGGTTCGCGAATCCCCAGCAGGCGTCCGGCTTCAGCATGTAGCCGAGCCGCACCGTCAAGTTCAGGAGCACCTGCACGAGCGGCCCTACCTCGCGGCGTACCCGTACCTTCACACCGCCCCCCGTGACGGTGAGCATCTTGGACTCCTGGGCGTTCGGCCACCCCAGGCCCCAGCCCCGGTCGGCTGCGTTGTTGCGGCTGGCTCCGGCCAGCGGGTTCGAGCCGTACGCGGCCCGGCCGTACGTCGCCATCACTTCCTCCGTTTCGGTCGGCGGTGCGTGCCTCGTGCCAGCCGTCCCAGCAGGTAGCCGAGCGCCAGCCAGCCGAGGGAGTTGAGCAGGTACAGCACTAGGCCCAGCCAGGGACTCACGGCGCTGCGCGTCCCAAGATCACGAGCACCCCGGCGTTTGTCTGCGCGACCAGCACCGTGTGCCCCACGGCCGGGGTATAGCTCGCCAGGTAGCTGACGCCGGACACCGAGCCACCGGCCAGGTTGATCGTGGCCGAGCTTGAGGTGAAGCCCTCCACCTTCGCGGTCCGCAGACGGACCGCGTTGGGGACGGGGGCGATGAGCTGGTACAGCGCATCAAGAGCACGCATGATCACTCCGTGGCGGGTTCGGGGGAACGGGTCTTGAGGGACATCGCGGTGCCGGGGTCGAGTGGCACGGTGAAGCTGTCCACGAGGTGCGTCTCCGTGGAACCGTCCGGGAACCTGACCCGGATCACGTCGCCGGACTCGAGCGCAGGGTTCGGCACGCACGACAGGTCGAGCTGACGGACCAACCCAGTTACCCGGCCGAGCATCGATGTGGCCGCGCTGACACACTGCGCGGTCGTCGTCAGCAGCGGGCTGACGTAGAAGAACGGCTTCTTGCCGAAGGTCCCGAGGTAGTAGGTCGGGCTGGCCGGATTGCTGTCCCACACGGTCGCGGTGACGGGCGGGATATCACCATCGGACTCACCCGACGCGACCACGCCGTTGTAGACGGTCTCGCGGCTGGTCTCCCGCGACCCGTCCACCATGACGCCCAGTTCCCCGGCGTCTACCCACCACGCTGGCGTGCTCGTGACGGTCGGGGCCGGAGCGATGATGCCGTTGCCGGCCGGGTCGAAGTACACGTCGGCGCCGATCGCCTGGCCGAGCTGCTCGATCGCCTCCCAGCGCTCCCGCTCCCAGTACACGGATGGCGTGGCGGCAGTGGCCCCGGTGTAGTCCGTTACGCCCACGCCCGGCAGGGCCTCCTGGATCAGCCGGGTGATCTCCTGTACGACGGTGTTGGACGTGTTGGCCTGCGTGATCGCGGTGAACCGCAGATCCTTGACGGTCGCGGCTCGGTCCGATCCCGTGACGGAGATGCCGTTCTGGGCGATGGTCGCCTGTACGTCCTCGATCCGGAACCGGCCGAGCGGCACCCATTCGGTGGTGCCGTTGGGGTAGCGGATGCCTCGCTTCACCACGAGGTCGGACCCGAAGGGGGCCAGCACCGCCTGCGGGTCCACCTTCGGGTCCAGATCGGGGTCTGCCACAGTCACCGACAGGGTGCGCCGGATCTGCGAGCCACCGTCTACGGACACGGAGCCACCGGAGATGGGCAGATCAGCTTGCAGCAGGGTCGCGCCTCGGTAGGCGTCCACCTGGAGCGTCACGACGTGGCTGCGGCGCAGCGCGTCCATGAACTGGGTGCTGGCGGCGTACATCAGCCCACGCCCTGAAGCACCCCGGTCCACGTGCCCTCCGACGCGAGGAGCTGTGACCAGCTCGCGTACGCGCCGAGCACGTCAGACCACGAGTTGCCGAGCGCCAGTGCGGTACCGGGCGGTCGGTCGACGACCGTGAACGGCAGGGTGAACTGCCGGTCAGCGGTGCGGCCGATGTGGGTCAACCGGCGCTCCGCGACCTCTCCTACGGCCACGTAGACCGAGCCCACGCCGTACCCGGCCGGGGTGGACAGGAATAGCGGCTCCCCGTCCTCCAGCAGGCCGATGATCGCCACCCGGTCCGCATCGGTGTGGGTGTTCAGCACGATCTCTCCGCGCTCGCTGCCCCGCATCATGGTGACCGCGATGGGACGCGACCGGCCCAGCACCTCGAACACACCTTGCGCTACCGGGCGGGTGAGGTCCGGCCCGGAGGCCACCTCGACCACGGTGTTCAAGAATGGGCGGCCGGGGTGCTTCAGCCAGGTCTTGCCGCCCGAATCCATGGTGTAGGTCGGGGACGTGATGGTGACGCCGGGCCGGTCGGTGCTCGTCGCCTGGTAGTAGAACGGCGAATCCAGCGGTGCTTCGTAGTCGTCGCCGACCCATGCTCCCGCCACGAGTGTGGCGGGATCGGCACCGCGGACTGGCACGATCGTCCCGTCACCGTTGACGCGCTGAATGGTCGCGGTGGCCGGCACCGGCGTCGAGGTCCACGACAGCGAAACGCTGGCTCGGGTGGTTGCCGGGAATAGTGTCGCGGTGAGCGTGTCAGCCACTACAACCTCCGCCCGTCAACGAGCTGGCGCGCCTGCTGCGTCTGGGCGCTGTCCACCTGCACGCGCACAATGTCGGTCAGTTCGGTGTTGCCGATGAACACGCGAATGTTCGGCGTAGCGGCGGCAGCCGTCCGCTCCAGAAGCCCTCGGAGCATGGAGTCCGGCAGTACCGTTTCCGGTTCGCGGCCCTCACCGATCACGGCCAGCGTGCCAGCGGTGGCGCGCGCTCCTCCTGCCAGGTATGGGATATCGGGCGGGTTGATGCTGATCGAGCCGCCCGGGATCGGGATCTTGAACGACAGCGCGGCATTGATCTTGCCGATCGCGGAGTTCAGCAGGCCCCGAACGGCGGACCACACGTTGCCCGCGATATCGGAGACCAGCTTTCCGGCCCCCTTCATCCCGGAGACGAAGTTGCTGATCAGGCCGCGTCCCGCGTTCGCGAAACCCTTGGCGTAGCCAGCGATCTTGCCTGGGATTCCGGAGATCGCTGAGGTCACTGCCGAGGCCGCACCGCCAATGTTTGAACGGATTCCGGCCACCGCGTTGTCGGCCAGCTTCTTCCCGGCTGCTGCGAAATTCTTGACCTGGGCAACGAGTTTGCCGGGGATTCCGGCGAAGAAGTTGACCACTGCCTGGACGCCGTTGGTCGCGGTGGACTTGGCGGAGTTGATCACCGAGGTCACGGTGGCCTTGGCCTGCCCCCAGATCTTCGTCCAGGTCTGGCCGAGGGAGCCGATCCACTTGATCACGCCCTTGGCGAAGTTGACCACCGAGACGCCTGCGTTGTAGCAGCCGACCGCGAAGTCAGCGATCGCCTTGATCACCTTCGCGACCGTCTGGACGGTCGTGATCAGGTTCTTGACCAGGACCGTGATCAGCCAGCCAGCGAATTTGATTGCTACCGGCAATACCTTTCCGGCCAGCGCCGTCGAGAACTCGACCACCTTGCCGATCACCAGCACTACGACGGAAATGACCTTCTGGATGGTCGGCTGCCAGTCGCGGAACTTCTGCGTGATCAGCGCGACCGCCGGTACGACGTTCTTCTGGATCACGCCGTAGAAGGCGTCCAGCACAGGCTTCAGGTTCGTCGCGATCTTGCTGTAGATCGCCACGACCGCAGGGACCAGCTTGGTCCCGATGAAGCTCGCGAAGGACGCCAGGATCGGCATCACGTTGGTCTGGATGACGCCGTAGATCTGCTGGTAGATCGGGATCAGCTTGCCGACGAAGTAGCCGACGAGCTGCTGGACGGCCGGGAGCACCTTGCCCGTGAAGGCTGCTGCCAGGGGGCCAAGCGCGGTACCGACCTGGCCAGCGAACGCGGACACCGGGCCGGACGCCTTGCTGAACAGGTCACCCATCCCGGACAGCAGCGGCAGCAGTGCCTTGATGCCGGGGATGACGGCCTTGGCCAGGACGGTTACCAATCCCTGCTGGAGCTGGCGTACGAAGGTCTGGAGCACCTGCGTTGGCGTGTTGTTGAACGCCTTGTTGGCCGCGTCGGCCGCGCCAGCGACCTGCCCGAGGCCCTTGGCGGCGGTGGACGGGTCCAGCGCGAACAGGGCCTTCCCGAGGTCTTCGGCCTGTGTGCCGAACAGCGCCACGGCGGCCTGGCTCTGCTTCACCGGGTCCTTGATCGCGCGCAGCTTGTCGAGCACGGTCTGAAGCCCTTGCGAGGCGGGCTTTCCGCCCTTGGCGATCTGTTCGGACATGGACTTGGCGTCCAGCCCGAGCTGCTTGAAGCCTGCGGCTGTCGTGGTCGAGCCGTCCACGGCCCGGATGCTGAACTCCTTCAGCGCGTCCGCAACCAAGTCGGCGTCCCGCGCGCCACCCTTCAATCCCTGCGACAGAAGGCCGGTCGCGGTCGTGCCGTCGATCCCGATCTTGCGGAACTGCGTCGAGTACTCGTTCAGGGTGTCCAGGAAGTCGCCCGACTTGTCCGCGCCGGACTGCAAGCCCTTGGTGATGATGTCGAGGGCCTGGTCTGCGTTCTTCGCCAGCCCGGTGCGCATCAACTGCGACACCGCGCGGGTCACGCCGCCGAGATCCTGGTCGAAGATGTTCGCGGTACTGACGACCTTGCCGGAGATGCGCTGCAACGTGTCCTGGCTCGCGCCGCGCATCCCGTCGATGTTCTGGATGACCGAGGCGATGCCTTCGTTGACCTGCTCGATGCCGGTGCCGTAGCCGGACCCGAACAGCTTCCCGGCCGCCGCACCGACCTTCGCTGACTCCTGCTGTGTCAGGCCGAGCTGGGCTGACAGCTTGGCGTTGAGCTGGTCCTGCTGGAGCGCGTCACCCATGCCCTTCACGAGCGCAGCACCGACCGCGAGACCGGCCCCGCCGATCAGCGCCTTGCCCGCGCCGAGCCGACCGATCAGGCCCTTCTTCGTGCCCTCGCCAGCCTGCGTACCGGCCCGGTCCCCGATCCCCTGGCCCAGGTCGTCACCGAGCTGCTTGCCTGCCTTGGTGACGTCCCCGGCCAGCTCGGACTGCATCTTGCTCGCGAAGCCCCGGGCGGACGGGATGAGGCTGACGTACGCGGAGCCGACTTCGGTGCTCACTCAGCCTCCTCGAAGTTGATGAATCCGCCAAGCGAGTGGGGCGACACGACTGGGGTGTCGGTGCCGGCCGCGACCGTCGAGAGCTTCGGCAGCACCGACTCGGGTGCGCGGCGACGGTTGCCCTTGGACTGGTGAGCCATCTCCCACTGCCAGCGGTACGACGCCATCTCGTCCAGCAGTCGGCCCACGAGCGCGTCGGTCAGTGTCCAGCCGCGGAGTGGTCCCGGGTCCGTTCCGGCCACGGCGTGGGCGGTGGCGCTGTCCGGCGGCAGGTGTTCAAGCAGTACGCGCAGCCTCCGCAGCGTGAGCTGCCCGGTCCACACGCCGGTCAGCGCAACCCCGTAGTGGTGCTGGAGATCTGCCTCGATCACGTCTCCGTGCTCGCGGAGCAGAGCCAGCACCGCTAGAGGTTTCCCGTACCACCCGCCTGACCGGCTGCGTTGAAGAACTCGGCCAGGTCGCGGAGCTTGCGGCCCTTGATGAGACGCGCGGCCTGCTCGTTGCCGAGCAGCAGCCGCAGCGCCTTGATGATCTGTTCGTCCTCCAGCGCAGCCAGAAACTCGAGCCCTGTCGCGTCGGACGGCTTGAAGGTCCACTTCTCGCCGTCCCACTCGAAGGTGATGGGCAGGTCCCTGGCCTCCACCCGTTGCAGGTTGGGTTCTGGCTGCTGACGGTCCTGCGGCCGGGTGATGCTGGGCAGGTCGTCGAAGCTGAAGGCGGTCTCCTCCGTGACCGGCATGTCAGACCTACGCAGCCGCGAACGCGGCGTCGGAGGTCAGCCAGCTCGCCAGGACGGAGCCGCTGTCGGGCGGCAGCGCCGACAGGGTGACCGGGAACGCCTGCGCCTGACGGGCCACGGTCACGTCACCGGTCTCGGTGACCTCGACCTTCGCCGCGACGAGCCGGGACGTGATCGCTACGTCCTTCCACTCCAGGACCATGGCGAACTGGAGCCCTACCGGGTCCACCGGCACGTCGGCGCGGAAGCCGGTGCCTCCGTCGCTGGCGAAGTCGCCGGACTGGAGCCAGAGCTTCAGGTTGTCCGCGTTGGACTGGAGCAGCGTCAGCGCCACCGTCAGCTCCTGCGCGGTGATGATGTTCCGCACCGGGGTGGCGGACTGCCACGCGGCCACGCCGTCGCGGCTGATCGACTTGCCGAGCGTTACGCCGTCGTCGGTGGTGTACCCGTAGCCGTTGAAGGCCGGGTCCAGCGTGCCCGATGCGGCGGTCGGCAGGGTGGTGCCCACGGGGGCAAGGAACAGCTCGCCGGTCCCGGCGACGCGCACCTGCCCAGACACGAGAGTCATGGGTTTTCTCCTTCGGTGGTGGGGATTCCGCGCGGAATTACGCGGGCCGGACGATCAGCTCGACCGTGAACATGCAGATCGACTTGGTGTCGTCGGCGGGGTCCGGCATCTGGCGCGGACCGAGCACGGTGGAGCCGTAGAGGACGACCGCGCCAGTCCCGGCGGGGTCGTTGTTTGCCGCGCGCAACCAGGCCCAGAGCTGGTTCGCCAGCGCCATGCGCGTCCGGTCGCTGTCGTGCCACACGAGCACGTCCAGCCATGGCTGGTCGTGGTTCGGGGTCAGCTCGATGCCGCCGACGCGCCGGACGCGCACGAACCGGCCTCCACCGCCCCGTACGCCGATCGGAACGCCGGGGGCGTACACAGCCAGTAGCGGGGCCAGAAAGTCCACCGCTGCTGCCTCTGCGTCCGCGTACGGCGCAACCGGGAGCATCAGCTACCCCGGGCGGCACCGAGCGCGCCCACGAGCAGCCGGTGCTTGGCCTCGACCCGCAGCGCGGCCGGGTGGTCGGCCTCAACGATCGCCCTGGCTCGGGTGGACGTTGGCGCCTGGCGGACGGTAATGGGCAGCTTGCGCTTACCCGGCTCGCCCTCCACGAGTGGAGCGGCACCGCGAGCGGCGGACGCGACCGCAGCGGCCTTGCGGTTGAGCACCTGCTGCATCCCGGCGGACTTCAGCAGGTCGCCCACCCCGGCCCGGTTGAGCTCGAAGACGATGCTGCTGATGGCCATGTCAGGCCCCGTACTGCTCGATCAGCTCGGCCTTCGAGGTGGCATCAGCCACGGCCGGATCGGCACCGCTCGCAACAGCGAACGCCACCCATTCCGACTTTCTCGCGGTCGCGGCCGGCATCGACACCGGCTCGTGTTCCGTGGCTCCGATCAGTTCCGCGTGCTCCGCGGTGAGCATCAGCGGACGGTCAGAGCCGTCAACGTCGTACAGCTTCATGCGTCGGTGCTCCTTCGGAGGTTGATGACGGCGTGGGCCAGTGAGCCGAACTGCCAGCGCTGCACCTCGCCGTCCACGTCGTAGGTGTCGCCGTCCCACAGCACGCGGTCGGTCGCCTCCACGTCGGTGGCGATCGGGGCCCAGACGGTCCACCGGGTCTGCCACGCGTCGCGGTCCACGGTGTCCAGCGGGGCCGGGGTCGGTTGCACCGAGCAACCGATGACGGCGGTGGTCTCCGCGTTGTCCCAGTCCGGCTGCGTTCCGGTGCCGTAGTCGGCAGGCTTGCTGCCCGGCCGGACCACGGCGATGGTGTGCGGTCCGAGACTCATGGCCTCGGCGGGATCTTGTAGCGATCGAGCACCAGCCGGTCCAGCGCCGTGAGCGATCCCGACACAGGCAGGCCGTCCGCGCCGGTGGCGTACGCCACCTGTCCAACCTGGCTGTACTGCGACGGGTCGTCCACGCTCCTGGACGCGAGCCGGTCAATGACCGTCTGCACGTCCAGGGGCATGGACTCGTATCCGTGGGTGAGCGTGACCACGAGCCCACGGAAGTCATCTGTCCAGCCGCAGTTCCAGCCGTGCCAGGAAGTGGCGCTGCTGGTGCGCCGCAGGACCCCGGCCGCCGACCAGGCGTACCCCTCGGGGTCCAGTTCCGTGCCGTTCTCGGCCACGGAGGCAACCGAGACGACGTGGAGGGACGGCAGCACCAGCAGCGGTCCACCCGGGCCGTCGAGGGTCAGCGTGTCCTCGCGCTGGGGGGCGATGTGCCACCCGCAGTACGCCCGGACCTCTGCCTCGGCACGCGCGGTCGCGTCGGCCTGGCTCAGCGGCATGGGTCAGCTCGCGCTCTTGTTCGCCGGAGCGGTCGCCTTCTTCGTGGCAGCGCCAGCCTTCTTGGCCGCGTCGCCGTACTTCTCGGCGTCGGTCTCCGACAGCAGCATCGTGTGCTCGATGCCGTTGATGGTCACGGTGTACTCGGTCAGCTTCTCTTCAGCCATGGCGGTTTCTCCTTCAGCGGATAGGAGCCCGGGGCAACCAGGCAGGGGTCGGCTGCCCCGGGCTGAGGACTACGCGGTGAAGGTGACCTTCACGACGGCCGACGGGATGCGGACCGCGAGCGCCAGACGCTCTTCGACGCGGGTCGTGACGATGTTGCTGGTGAACTTGCCCTGGTCGGAGTTCGTGGACTCGACCCGGACACCGCCCTTGCGGTACACGGTCCCGGCCTGGTTGAACGCTCCGACGAGTGCAGTGCCGGCCGCGACAGCGCTCGTGACGACGGTGCGCAGTCCCCACAGCGGAGGCTGCTGGAGCACGCTCCCGTTGCCGTACTCGCCCTGGAAGTACCCGCCGCCGAAGTACTGGTTGTTCGCGTCCCGCGACAGCCGCAGCCGCTGGTAGTCCATCGGGTTGATCACGATGCCGTCCGCCGCGAGACCCGTGGCGGTCTGGACCTTCGTCATCGCCCGGAACAGTGCGTCGGCGTCGTCGCCGCCACCGGCCGCCGACACCTCGGTCTGGATGCCGGAGCGGTTGAGCAGGCCGAGAACGTTGGTCCCGGTGCCGTTCCCGTTGAGGAGCTGCGCCTCCTCGAACATGCCGAGCAGGTACATGCCCCGGTTGTTGATCTCAGACACGAAGAAGTCGAGGTCTTCGGTCATCTCGTCCGACATGTCCCACCACGCGGCGATCTTCTTCAGCGCGTCGGTGCGAGTGGTCGGGTCCGTGAAGTGCATCTGCGGCTTCTGGCCGGTCTCACCGACCGTGGCGAATCCGCCCTCGACCGCGCCTTCGATGAAGTACGAGATCGCGTTGCCGGAGATGGACCCGGAGCCGAGCAGGTCGGCCACGACCGGCCCCGGCCGGTAGGCCCGGACGATGGTTCGGTCCACGGTGGTGAGCAGCGGGCCGAACACGGCTCCGGTGGTCACCTGCGGGTCGGTGTTCGCCTTGCTGGGCACGAACTCCGGGCTGGAGACCGTGTACCCGCTGATGGACTTGAGCCGGGCCAGGGTGTCGCCCTTGAGCGACTTGGCGAAGTGCTCGCCCAGGCTCTTGGCCGGGATGTCCTTGTCGTCGTCCTTGCGCTCGCCCTCGGACGCGTCGAGCTGCATGACGCTGTCCACGAGGGACTTCCCGGCGATCTGCTTGTCCAGCTCGCCGACCTTGGTCTTCTGCTCCTGGACGGACTTCAGCTCGTCCGGGGTCAGCTCGCGGCTTTCGGTCTTCGCTGCCTCGATGAGGTCTCGGGCAGCCTTGATGGCGGCGGAACGCTGCTCTGCAAGGGATGCAGTAGGCATGGCTACACGCCTCCTTCCAGTTCGATGAGGTCGAATTCGGCTGCCAGGGTCGTGACGGACGTGGCGCGGCTGGACTCCTTGGCCGTGGCCCCTTCGGGCTCCTTGGCCGTGGTCGGACCGGCGTCGCTGGTCTTCTCCTGACTGGTGTCACTGCTGGTCGAGTCGAGCTGCTTGAGCACGCCGGAGATGAGGTTCATGGCGTCCCGCAGGTCGGTCTCGTTCTTGGCGGACAGCACGCGGCCCGCCTTCCCACCGGCCCCCTCGTTGCGCTTGGCAACCAAGGTCCGGGTGTTCTGGTTCATCCCGATGAGCGTCGGCCCGACCTCGTAGAGGTTCAGCTCCTTGAGCGCGGTCTCCCCGGGGCCTTCCTCGTCCGGCGCGGCTCCCCCGTCCGGTACGTCGTACGCGAACGAGTACTGCCGGACCCGGCCGCCCTTGATGAGCTTGAAAGCCTTGGCGGCCTTGGGGTCCTCCATGTCGATCTGGGCCTTGACCCACAGACCTTCGTCGGTCTCCTTGGCCTCGGTGACCTCACCGATGTAGGCGTCCAGGTCGTCGTGCAGGTGCGACCAGATGAACGGGATGGTGTTCCCGCTGTCGGCCCACTCCTGAAGGGACTTCGAGAACGCGCCCGGCAGAATCCGGTCACCGATGCTGTCCACGTCGTAGGTCGCGACTAGTGCTTCCACCACTCCGTCGTCGGTGGTGTTCGCTGCCTTGACGCGGGCAGGCAGGGTCTTCAACTCAGGCATGTGCAGCCCTCCTTGCGGGCATCAAGGTGGAGTCCCCCCGCCCGGGGGCCCTGGTGACTTGGGGCCTGCTGGGGGGTGTGACGGGCCAGCCCTCGGGTCGTGGCAGCCCCAGGCAGGGGGAGTCAGAGGAGATTGATCTGCAACGCGCAGTTGCATCCGGCAACGTCATCCACGTCGCCGTCGGCGTCTCCGGGCCACATCAGGCCGTTGGAGAACTTGTCGTCCATCGCGACCGTCTCGCCGTTCATGCGGGCGTGCTCCGGCCGCGCGTTCGAGCCGGTCACCCATGTCTTGGTGGGCTCGACGTTGTTGGTGCGGGCGATCTGCCCGGCTGCTTCCTGGCTGGCGAATCCGGCCAGCCACGTAGCCAGGCCGATCGCGATCCCGACCGCCCGGGAGTCCAGCGCGGTCTTGTAGACGTTCGCCGGGTCGCCCTCGGGGTCGAGCACTGCGGCTTCGATCTGGTCGCGGGTGGTGGTGTTGATGTTCTCGGCCCGCTGCGCCATGACCGCCTGAAGGAAGTTCACGGTCGCGTCCGGGTCGTAGTCGTCCTCGCTGAAGCCGAGCGCCAGGGCCTCGGCCTTGCCGAGGGTGGCGGACACGGACAGCGCGACCCGGTGCAGGTCATCGGCCAGCTCGCGGTTCCAGCGCTCCTCGTCCCACTCGCCGCCCCGGCCGTACTTGTCGGCCGACTGCTGCCGTGCGAAGAACCGGCGCAGTACCCCTGCCACCTGCTCGGCCTGGCGTTCGGTCACCGCAGCCTTCAGCAGCACCAGGTTTCCCCTGCGGAGCTGGCGGGAGGCGGCGGCCGGCACCGAGTTGCTCGGGTTGTTCGGGTTGTTCGGTGCGGTGTCGCGTGGGTTCGCCTGCCCGCCGACCAGGACGTTGAGCGGGGTGACAAGCCCATCTCCGTCAGGGATCGCGGGCATGTTCCGCAGGCCACGGGCCTCGTTCGCCGTCATCCACGGGCGGCCCACCGAGGACTGGAGCGCCTGCGTCTGCTCCTCGAAGCTGCCCTGCAACTTCTCCTCGATGTTGAACTCCAGGTACACGTCGGTCCGGGAGTCGAAGCGGGGCACGAGGAAGGCGTTGATGCGGTCTTCGATCTGGGCGATGATCGGGCCCAGGGTGTCGCCGTACAGCATCCGGCGGAACTCGCGAACGTTGCTGTAGTTGGCGTTGTCGAGCAGGCCGATCATCGTCGGGTTGATGTGGTACACCGACGCGACGGTGTTGAGCGCCAGCCGGGCCCCCTCGATGAACTCCATCTCGTGGGCCGAGAAGTCCACCCGGCCCAGGGACATGCCGTCTTCGAGCAGCGGCGTACCGCCGACGCCCGGCCCGTTCCCGGTGAACTTGGATTCCCAGTCGGACTTGAACTGCTTGCGGGCCTCGTCGCTCCACTGCGGGGCACCGGCCGGGCGGGTCAGTACCGCACCGACCTTGCCGCCGCGCTGCCACACCGACTCGCGGTACCGCGACGCCTGCACCTGCTCGGACAGGATCTCGCGCAGTGCGCTGATCGGTGAGCTGCCCAGGGCCAGCGAGTCCGGCGACCAGCCGTGGAACGGGATCACCTGATCGGCCGGAATGTCCACCCAGTTGCCGCGATCGTTGGACGCGACCCGGTACGTCGCCGGACCGAGCGCGTCACCGCCCCAAGGCGTCACCCACGGGACCGGCAGCCGCGACAGCGGCTGCGCCGGGTCGTCGCTGGTCAGCCAGTACGCCCGGTCGTACAAGGCGAGATCGGCCACCAAGCCATAGATCAGCTCGTATGTGGTGGTGGCCTGGTTGGGTCGCCGGACGATCCTGCCGACGCCGTCGTGGATGCGCTTGCGGTCCACGTCGTCCACGCGCTGGAAGGCTTGCAGCCCGAGTTGGGCGATGTTGCGGGCGAGGAAGTTGACCACCGTCCGCAGGTACGGCTGCGTACGCCACATCTCCGCCGGAGACATGTGGAGGATGTGCTCGACCTGCTCGTTGGACAGCCGCCAGGAGCCGTACCAGTCGCCCCAGTTCGGAGGCCAGGAGGTGACTGTCTGAGTTCGCCGGAACCGGTCGAACAGACCCATCAGAAGACCTCCAATCTTGCAGCTTCGTAGGCACTGGTCGGCGCGGGCTCGGGCATGCCGCCGGTCAGGCACCACAGCGCGCCGGTCACTGCGACCAGCGGGCTTGCGTCGGTGGGCGATCCGCGCCGGTCCCAGACCCACGAATCGCCTACGGGGCGGGTAGATGCGGTGGCTGCGGCGAGGTTGAGTGCTGGCTGGTCGCGGTGGCGCAGGCCGACTGCCGCGTCCCCTTCTCCGATGGCTGCTCGAACGCGGTCGTAGAAAGTGCCGGCCGCAATGCCTAGGTCAGCTCCGCCCCACTCGACCACGCGAATCCCGGCGTCGGTCAGCGGTCCGATGAGGCTTGAGCTGGGGGCACCGCGGTGCTGTATCGCGACTGGCGCTCCCCTGACCTCAGCTGCCCGCTCCGGAGAGGTGAGCCAGTCAGCCAGCCAGTCCGTACCGGCCCGGCGTGCGATCAGCTCGACGTGGTACAGCCCATCCGGCCGGACCGACGCCAGCCCGACGTAAGTCGTGCTGCGGTCCCATGACACGTCCACGCACAGTGCGATCAGCGCGCCGGGGGCCCGGGAGGTGTCGGGGTCGGCGCTGGCTTCCCACGCTCCAGGCGGGAACGGGCCTTCCAGCGTCCCTTCGGACCACTGGCACAGCACCTCGGTGCGGAAGATCCACTCCGGGTCGGTCCGTACGGCCGACTTGATGGTCCGTTCGGTGATCGTGTGGCCGAGTGCCGGGTTGGCCTGCGCCCACGCGGCCGGGTCGCGCAGTGCGGCCCCGGGCGGGGCCGACCACTCGAAGATCCCGAGCGAGTCGTCTTCGGCGTCCAGCTCCATGCCGTCCTCGTCCGGCCGGATCTCCTCGTCGTCGGAGTTGATGCCGTCCGGGTCACCGAGCGCCAGGTGGGCCAGCTTGCGCAGGTATCGCAGCACGATGGACGTGCTGTCGCCCGCGTTGCTCATGGCAAGGATGAGCGCGAACGCTCGGGCCATGGTGGTCTTGGTGATGGCTCCCCAGGCGTCCCACGACTGGTGCTCGCGCAGCTCGTCCAGAAGCACCACGTCGCCGGACAGTCCGCGACCGGCGCGTCGGTTGGCGGCCTTCACCTTGTAGCGCTCGCCGGACGTCAGGACCAGCGACTTCTTGCCGTTGACCCGGATCACGTGCTGCTTCAGCTCGTCCAGCTCCGGTGTCTCTTCAACGAGGTCCACCGCGCCTTGCCAGATCTCTTCTGCGACGTCCAGATCCTGCGCTGTGCCGATGATCAGCGGGCTGCCGTACACGAACATGAACCACAGCGCGATGACCTGCGACAGCGTCGATTTGCCGTTCTGCCTGGCGATGAGGACGACGCAGGTGCGGAACCGGAGCGAGCCGTCAGGTTGCAGCTCCAGCATGTGGATCAGCAGCCATCTCTGCCACGGCATGAGGTCCATCTCCAGCACGTCTTCTGCGAAGGCGATGACACTGAAGCCGAGCGAGGTCTCCGGGGTCAGCTCACGCAGCGGCGGCGTGAAGATCCGTGGCTCCTCACAGCCGTGCAGCGTCACGTCAACTCGACTTGCGTGCGCCTTGGATCGCCCGGAGCTGGGCTAGCTTGCCCTCGGTCCTTGGCGGAGGTGGCGTCTTGTCAGCCGTCGCGGCCCGGCTCGCCGGGGTCGCCAGCATCTCCCGCAGCACGTTGTTCAGGTGCGGGATCAGGTACAGGGCCTTGGTGACCTCCTGGCCCTCGCCGGTCGATACCGCTTCGTCCACTCGGTCAGCGATCTTGCGTCCGGCCTCGACCAGCGCGGCATCCCAGCCAGGGTTCAGCTCGGCCGACGTGGTGGCGGACTGGTCGAACGCCTTCCGGAGCGAGTGTTCGTTGACCTTCGGTACGGCGGCGACGCGCTCGCGGCGCTCGCTGATCCGAAGCACCCGGTCCACCGCGTCCAGCTCGCCCTTGACTGCACGCGGCCACAGACTGGCGTGCAGCCGGTCCAGCCGGTCGGTTTCCAGCGCCCGTTGGAACTCCGGGTCGTGCTCGCCCATCGCCTGGTCGAACAGGGCACGGGCGGTCGGGATCGTCAGGTTGAGCTGATCCGCGATCACGTCGAAGTGCAGGCCACCCCGCCGGAGGTTGAGCACCTTCTGCGCCAGCTCGGCATCACCGGTCAGCTTCTTCACGGGTCACCTCCTGGTGGCAGTCGCAGACGCACATCGCGGGGCACCACTTGCACTGGCCCGGGACCTTCGGGCCGTCCGGCCCGGACGTCGAGAGGCAGTGATCGTGTTGCCCGTGCAGGCAGCTCGTGGACAGGTAGACGTGCTCGGTCACAGCAGCTCCAGGGCCACGCGGAGCCGCTGGGCTATGTCCTGCGTGGACCCGTGGTCGTTGATGCGGTGGAGGCGCACTCCGGGCAGCTCGCTGACGGTCTCGGCCAGCCGGGCGGCCCGGGTGGTGGCGGCCCGGACCCACTGCGGTGACTGTCGCGAGCCCCGTGCCTCGCGGCGAGACCGGCAGACCTCCTCCGGTGGGTCGAGCCAGACCAGGTCAACGGTCCGCCCGGCTTCGAGCGCGGACGTGACGAATCCGCGCGTTCCGAGACGTTGCCCTTCCCCGAGCACCACAGGGTGGTGGGCAGCGGCGATCCACCGGCACGCAACCGGGTGGATGTTCATGGCGAGCGCGTCGGTTCCGCTGAACGACTTTCGATGCCGGCCGAGCTCCGCTCCGACGAGCTGGTCGGCGTGGAACAGCTCGGTGCGGGGCATCCGCTGGTCGTCGCGGAACACGCGCAGCCAGTTCGTCGGGATCAGGGCACCCATCAGGGTGGACTTCCCGGACCCCGGCGGCCCGACGAGGTAGATCAGTCGCACGGGTCCGACGCGGCGATGTGCTGCCGTACGGTCTCGTCGCTGACAACGTCGACGACCAGGTGCACCCGGTCCACTCCGGTGGGGTTCGTGACCGCGTGCGGCTTCCGCGCGTCCAGGTAGTAGCAGCGCCACGGCTGGAGGTGTGTGGCCCGTTCGCGGCCGGTCAGGTCCCAGGAGTGCATGACGATGCGCGGGTCCGTGATCAGCGGGATGTGGAACCTGACGATCTGTCCATCGCGGGTGCCCGCGTTGCGGTCGGTGATGTCGGTGTGGCGGCCGAGCTTGCCGCCCTTGCCGCCGCGTCCGGCCATGCGGAGCAGTCGGACCCGCTCGAGTTTTTGCCACCAGTCCACGGACTCCACCAGGTCCTGGATGATCGGGGTCTGGTCTGCGAGCGTCGTCCACTGACAGCTGTAGCGCATGGCCTCGGGGTGCTCCGATTGCCACGAGCGTGGCATTTCGGACGGCTTGATGCCCCACCGCGGATCATCACGCTTGAACCCGCGCAGGCTGACCGCCGACCATGTGCCGTCGCTGTAGTACGGGAAGTCGTCGTGCCACTGGTTCACCGCCGCGACCTCGGACAGGATCGTGTCGCGGTACAGCTCGCGGACCTGGAAGGTTGGCAGCGTCGTGACCGTCTGCAGGTCTGCCGCCGCCATCCCGTCCACGTCGCCGGGCCGGGACCACACCGCGATCACCTCGGACGCGGCAGTGATGCGCCAGCACTTGATCGGTCGGCCCTGCGCGGCGAGTCCGGCCGCCAGCTCTGCATCCTCGACGTAGCCCATCACGTAGTCGAACCGGTCGAGGCTCGGGACGGGTGCGCCCGGGGTCCGGGCCAGGTGCGTGACGACGCTTGCTCCCTTGGCCATCGTGAACTCGCGTCCGGTGAAGTCCTTGCGCCTGCTGTCGCGGGTGAGTCGCTTCGCGATGCCGACCGTGCGGTGGTCGCCGTAGCGCCAGTCGCGGACCATCTCGGGGTTGGCTGCCAGCTCCTTGGCGGTCGGGGTGGCGAACGCGCCAGCGGCGTACTGCTTGGCGTAGCCCTGGAGGAAGCGAGCGGTCTCCCGAGCGGTCTCGGTCCGGTGGTCCAGGGTCATGGTCATGCAGCGTCCCTACAGGGGTCGAGAATGGCTCCAGTGCGCCGGTACGCGCCTCTCAGCGCCTTGTCTACGCCCGGGGCTATGCCGGACCAGGGGGCGGGGATTGCGACGTTCCATGCGGCTTCCAGCGTCGGCCGGTCGTCGGCCGGGGCGGACAGGATCTCGGCGCGCAGCGCGGCCAGGTGCTGACCGACGTAGTAGCGGCCCTTCCGCATGACGTTGAAGTCACAGATGACGGTCTCGAAGTCCACCCACTTGAGCTCGACGCCAGCGGCGTACAGCTCGGCGCGGCAGACCTCGGCGTGGTGCTCCAGCCAGCCTCGGGTCGGGGTCGGGTTGCCGTACAGCCGTTGCAGGGATTCGCGTGGCCCGCTGGACTCCCACAGGCAGCCGTCCGGCGCGTCCAGCGGCCAGTCGAGCACCTTCGAGATGAACTCGGTCCACTCGAACGAGGCTTGCCGGCCGACGCCCCACACCTGTCGCGTGAACGCCAGCATGCGGTTCCAGTTGCGTTCGCGGTCCGGCCCGTCCAGGGCACTGGACAGCCACTCCGCTTGGGTTCCGGTGCCGACGTACCTGGTGTAGGAGGCGTGCCGGAGCAGCATCTTCCCGGCGTACAGGTTGCGGCGCTCGGTCATGATCGGCAGGTCTGCGGCGTCGGTCCGGTCCGGCGCGGTCGCCCACGCTCGTGGTGTCGGCCAGCGGGCGTACGCGGTCCACGCCGAACCGAAGTCGTCATAGGCGTTGTAGAGGTAGAGCACCCACAGCGCGGCCTCGGTGTCGAGCGCGCCGGACCGGTGCAGCTCGGTGATCAGGTCGGCCCACGGCTCCACGTCCCGGCTGACCCACTCCAGGTGGGCGAACGTGGCCAGGTCGGACAGGGTCGCTTCGTCTCTCACATCGACCGCCAGCGTCCCGGCCGTACCGCCTTCGGCTCTCCCCCGCCGCGCGGCTGCGACTCGTCGCGGTCGCCCGGCCGGGGCTCCTCGTAGGTCATGGCCCGGCCGCGACCGGCGTTCCTGCCGGACCCGAAGCGTGCCGCGCCACCCTCGGCTGGCCGAGAGTCGCGGTTCAGCACCCGTTCCGGGCCGGGGTCGTTGGGGTCGGCGGCCTTCCGGCCCAACGCGGCCTCGCGTTCGGTGCGCTTCACGGCGGCCCGCGCGGTCTCCTCCGCGAACGTGTGGCAGTCCTTCAGGCCGCGGAGTGCGTAGTACACGACCGAGATCCGGTAGGCGTCCGGCGTCGTCTTGACCATCGGCGTGACTCCGTGGACGAGCTTCTTCCCGAAGAACATCACCGAGTACCCGTCGCGGCACGGGACCACCATGTCGTACTCGGGCACGTGCAGGTGTCCGCCGCGTACTCCGCGCCGGACCACCGGCATCACCGACCAGGCGTCGAAGTTGTTGCCGTCGCGGTGGTACGGCAGGGACGACTCCTTGTTGATCACGCCGGAAGTCCACAGGCTGTCGTCGGACAGACGCCAGTCAGGCAGAACCTGCTGGATGACGTCGCGGCCCATGATCTCGATCTCCGGGAACACGCCACCGAGCTGGCGGGCCAGTACGTCGGCGTAGTGCGCCAGGTAGGCGTGGGCGGCCGGGTTGTCCCGGCCGAAGCTGGACAGCACGCAACCTTCGTTGCGCATCATCGGCTTGCGGGGCCGGTAGCCGAACGTCCACGACTTGTTGCGGTTCCCGCTGGCGGCCCGGTAGTTGTCGGTGCTGCCGCCCCACTCGATGCCGAGGATGACCGACCGGAACCTGTCCAGGTCCGTCATAGGCAGGTGGCCCATGACCGGCTCGCCGGTGTCGGCGTCCAGGAACAGGGCCGGTCCACGGAACGTGGGCTCGTGGGTGGGGACCTTGCTTCCGACCAGCTCCGTGGCTTCCTCGGCGGTCCGCACCCGGGGTACCGGGATGCGGGAGATCATGCTCCGATCGGCTCCTCAGCGTCAGCCGCAGCGGCCGGGTACAACTCGGCCAGGTGCGCCAGGACGGCAGCGGAGTTGGACTCCTGGCCGTACTGGGCGCGGAGCTGGTCCATGCACGCGGTGACCTGTGCGTAGGCGGCCCGGTCGTAGTCGAGGACGATCAACCGGCGGCCCTGCTCCTCGTACCGCTCGGCGTACTCCTTGAGATCCGTGGACTCCCAGGCGTTCTCGCGCTCGGATCTGTCGGTGCCGGCGGCGTCGGCTGGAGGGTTCTCCGACAGTGCCGCGAGCAGGTCGTCTAGGTCGTCGTCCAGGTAGCCGGACCCTGACAGCCCTGCCTCCGTGGCCTCCAGCTCCTTCAGGATCGCCAACAGCGCGTCCTGGTCGTAGCTGCCGGAGTCGGCGGCCCGGTTGTCCATGAGGACGATCCGCGCGGCCTGCTCGTCGTCAACGTCCACGTAGGTGACCGCGACGGACTCCCAGCCCAGCTCCTTCGCGGCGTACAGCGTGTGGTTCCCGGCTAGTACCACGCCGGTGTCACGCCGGGCCACGATCGGCCGGTACTGGCCGTGCGTCTGCAGGGACTCCTTGATCAGGTCGACGTTGCCCCGGCGCGGGTTGCCGTTGTACGGCGACAGGTCAGCGACCGGTACCGCCAGCTCCGCAAGGGATTCGGGGATCTGGCTCATACCCCGGCCATCCCGTCCCACATCGAGTTGACGGTGAACTGAATGTCGCTGTCCGTGGACTCGAAGGTGATCGCGGCGTTGCGGGCTACTGCCCACGCGAACCGCACGTGGTAGCCCTCCGGGTCGTTGAGGACGTTGGTCGCGAGTGTCTTGCGCAGGCTGTCTCTGCGCTGGTCGCCGCTCGGGGCCTCGGCTGCAACGTCTGCAGCGGCCTGCATGGCTGCAACGAGCACGCGGTCGGCGAAGCCTTCGAAGCGGGCAAGCTGTGCCTGGTCGAGTAACGACATGGCGGTATCTCCTTCGTTGAAGGGCGGTTCAGTAGAGGGAGGTAACGAGGATCTTGCCGGGGGCACCTGCGCCACCGGCGACGTTCGCGGTAGAGGCGAAGCCGCCCGATCCGCCTCCGCCAGGGCTGTTGCCTGCGGTCCCGGTACCGGCCCCGAAGTTGGGGAACATCACGGCTCCTCCGCCAACTGGTGCGGCGCCACCGTGGTTCGCGAAGAGGCAGGTGCTGCCCAACCGGCGGCCCTTGCCTCCGTCGCTGCCTTGGGCGTTGAGCTGTCCGCCGGACCCGGTGCCACCTTGGCCACCGTTGGCTCCGGCGTCAGTGGTGCCTGAGGTCATGACCGAGCCACCCGCGCCAGCACCAGCCGTCAGGGCCTTGAAGGTGGACGAAGCGCTACCCGGGTTGCCGTTGTTGCCGGACACGCCGGTACCGCCAGCTCCGATCAGGAACGGCTCGGAGGCGGACAGTTCGGAGTCGGCGTAGACGCGCCGGACGTACCCGCCAGCTCCCCCGCCCCCGCCTTCTGCGGTGCCGGAGCCAGCTCCGACGCAGCCACCCCCAGCCCCGCCCGGCCCCCACAGCTCCACGATGTGTAGCCGCGCGGCCGGGCCGGTCGGCTTGACGAAGTTCGCGGAGCCGGCAATCGACTGGGTGAAGGTCGAGTTCGTCAACGGTCGCAAGGCGACCCACGCGGTACCGGTGTACCACTCGAACACGCCTGTGGTGGTGAGGAACGACAGCATGCCTGCGGTCGGCGCGGGCACGGCTGCGGTACGCGATGCGGCGTCCGCGTACACCATGACAACGCGCTTCTCTACGGCCTGTGCGAGGTTCTGGAAGGCCACCGGCCCGTTCGCAGCGTCCGACAGGGCCGGGTACGGGAACCCCTGCATGGGTGTGTTGGGCAACGGTCAACCTCCGCTCGGGATCGGGGGGTGGGCCCCACGAGGGGGGGATGGTTGACTCACCGGGGAGTCACCCTGGGCTCGGAGCTCCTGCGATCGCGACGCCCCTACGGGTGGTGCGTGATGTGCTTGCTCACCACTGCTCTGATGTGTTGCCGAGATTCGGCAGAGGTCGCCTGTTGCCCGCAGCCTTGTTGCAGTGCAGGTGGGCGGGGGCCAGGTTGGCAGGGTCCTCAGCAAGGTGAGGGTGGGTGCTCAGCGGATACGGGAAGTGATCCACGCTGAAGCTGTTCGGGTCCGGGTACGCGAGCCGGTAGTCAATGCGCTGTCCGCAGCGGCAGCAGGTTCCGCGCCGGGCTCTGACCTCAGCAACGAGCCGCAACCACCTGCGTCCCGCACGGCCCGCTGATCCCGTCATGCCCTTTCCTGTAAGGGAATCCGGGCAGGCAGAACCGCGCAGCTCCTATGTAAGCACACTGCGCGACTCATCACGAAGCCCTGCGCCTGTTGCCCTTGGCAAGGTGCTGGTGCCGTACGTCCGGCCACCACACCATCAGCCGACCCGTGGCCGGGTTGCGCTGACTGTCCACAGCGCCAGTCCTCATCCACGTACGTACCGTCTGTTCAGGCCGACCCGTCGCGGCTACCGCCTCGCTCACGGGCACGTACCGGTCCGCTCCCTCGCTCGCCAGGTGGTCGTACTTGGCTCGCTCGTACCGGCCCTGGTCGTACGCCTCGTGGCAGCGTGGACATTCCCAGTGGTCGTACTGCGCCTGGCGGGCGTACACCTTCACCAACCGCGCGCCGCACTCCCAGCACGGGACTCGCGACACCTCAGGCCGTACCCCGTCATGCAGCACGTTCTCGACCTGGTGCACCACCTGGGCAAGGTCCTTGGACAGGTGGGGGAAGATCCGGGTCATCGCAATGCGGTGGAGTTGCGCGTCCAGGTAGTCCGCGACCTGATCCAGTGTGGGCCGGAGTGCGGTGGGTTGGTCAGTCTGGCCGCGCCAGAGCTCCTCCCAGAACACCAGCATGTCCAGCGGAGGTACAGGGTCGTTGGGTAGCTCTGGTGTCGGCCGTTGGGTCTGTCCGATCCGGCCGCGCTGGCTGGCTGCTGGGGTGAGGAGGACGAGCGCGTCCCCGCCGGGCAGATGGTCGCCGCCGCGCCAGGCGTGCATGCCTCGATGTGCTTCTGCGGGCAGCTGAGCGGTGAGCTGGCGCAGGGTGTCCAGGTTGCTCCGTGCCACGGCTACGCAGCGAGGGCAGGTGTCCTGGGCGTGTTCGCGGTGGCACACCTGGCAGTGCAGCTCTGGACACGGTAGGCATCCACGACACGTGGCGTCGTCGCACTCGTCCTGGTGCCGGCTACGAACTACTCGGCCTTCGCTTCCGCGGTGACAGGTTGGGGGGTGGTTCCCCGGTTCCGCCCTATAGGGCGGCGGAACCGGGAACCGGGTAGAACCCTCTGCGGTTCCCGGCCGGTTCCCAACCTCGGGAACCGTGTCTGACCTGCGAATATGCGGATTCCGGTCGCTTGCGGTTCCCGGAACCGGGTCAGGTCCGGGAACCGGTCCTGGTTCCCGGCCTCGGGAACCGCTCATGATCGTCACTGGTCCTCACCCCACGGCAGCCGGTTGAAGGTCAGTTCGCGGTCGTTGATCGCGTCCCGGACGTTCTCGAACCGTGGGGAAATCCCGAACCGGTCCTTGAGCCGACGCATGGCGTCCTTGATGCTCGGTGGGGTGCGGTCGCCGTACAGCTCGTTGAGCTGCTCAATGAGCTGGTGCTTGCGGGCTGTCGCGACCGCGAGCACGCCACCGCCCTCGACTTCGTGGCGGAGGTGCGGCAGCATCTCGCGGCGCACCACGAGCACTTTCTCCGTGATCGGCATCCGGTTGGCGGTGCACTCCAGGCGGAAGGTGGTGTCGCTGACGGTTGTCATGGACCACACGGCGTCCACGTCGCCGTACTTGGCGCTCCCACCTCGCATGCCCTTCGTGGGGTCCTTGCCGGTGTGGTCGAGCCGGATACAGGCGATGCCCGCCTGCTTCAGTGCCAGGCCGGTGCGCCGGTATAGCCCGAGCCAGGTGTCGTTCTCGTTCTCCTCGCCTGCGACGGCCCGGGAGACGGTGTCGATCACTACGACCTCGGTGCCGTACTCGTTGCACGCGGCGAGCAGCAGCGCAGCCCCGGGGCCGGTGTCCAGTCCACCGAGCTGGGGAAAGCTGAGATAGTCCAAATACTCGAGGTCGTCGGGCCCGCGACCCATGGCTACGAGCCGGGTGCGCACATCGGCGCGCGGGTCGTTCTCGTAGTCCAGGTACAGCACGCGCCGAGGCCGGTCGATCTTGGTACCGAGCACCGGTTCGCCACGAGCGATGGCTACCGCGAGCTCCAACATGAGGAGGCTCTTGCCGACCTTGGGCGCGGAGTACATGGCGACGTGTCGCCGGGCGGGCAAGATCGGCTCAACGATCCACTCCTCCTGGCTGTCGTCGGCCCACAGCTCGTGCCAGTCGAGGCGCGGGAGCTGGTCGCGCACGGACCTGGCGGCTACGTCGTCGCTGTCCGGCGCGGTGACCACTGTGACGGTCGTCTCGGCCTGCTCGGGTACGTCGCGTGGTGACGCGGCCCGGAACGCTGACTGGAGGGTGGCTTGGGTCTCGTGGCTACTGAGTCCGATGCTGTGGGCTGCGGCGGCGAGTGACGCCCACGTGGACTCGTAGCCGAGGTGCCCGGCGAGAACGAGCTGAGCGAGGTTGAAGGCGGACACGTTGAGCTGGTGGTTCCGGCCGCCTTCGGGTGTGTGTTCCAGCTTGTCCAGCTCGCTGGACAGGGCACGGAGCGCGTAGGCGGTCGCGGTGCCAGGCGCTGCGGTGTGCCCGTTGAGCTGTTGGCGCGGCTCGTGCTGCGGGCGCAGCTCCCGCAGGAACAGGGGACGCTCGTCTGTCATCGCGCCACCTCTGCCAGCGGTCGCAGCCAGTGGTAGCTTCCAGCCGCGGTGACGGACGGCGGAACGACGACGTACCCGCCGCGACCGCGATAATCCACGCCGGGCAGCATTCCGGCGTAGTTGCCTGCGCCGGTCGCGGCCACGTACACGTGCAGCCCTCCCGGTCGGGGCGTGGACACGATCCCGAGTACGTCGATGCCGGCCGCGTCCCACGTCGGGTACTTCCGACCCCACTCGGCGTGGGAATCTGGGCCGTCGAAGTCGATCACGTCCACGCGGTGACCGGTGGCGATTGCCAGGTTGCAGCCGGGCCGGTCCGCGAACATGGCCCGTACAGCGTCGGGACCGGTGGTGCCGTCGTCCAGGCCGTGGCTGCCGAGGTAGGGCTTCTTGCTGCCGGGCTGGATCGGGAACACGGGCAGGCCCCGTGCGGCGTACCACAGGGCGGCACCGACGATGCTGGCCCGCTTGGGTGGTGGTTCGAGCCGATCCAGCTCGGCAGCGGCGGACATGATGCCGTCCACGTTCTGCGCGTCGAGCTCCTGGCGGAGCAGGGCTTCGGCGCGGGTCAGGTCATCCAGGTCATGCACGGGAGGCACCTCCAGCGGTCGGCGATCAGGGCGCGCTGGTGCAGTTGCAGGTGCAGGTGCAGTGACAGTTGCTCAGGCAGTTGCAGTTGCGGTGCTACAGGTCGTTCAGGGCCTCACGGATCAGCATCCCGCCGACCATCATCCGCAGGCCGAAGCTGGCCTGGGCCCACTCGTCGTAAGCGGCCCAGTAGGCGGCCTGGGCGTGGCCGTCGTCGTACGGGTAGGCGTCCCGGTCGGGCTCGGCGGCCATGTGGTCGCGCAGCATACCGACCGCCACCGACAACGTGCCGGTCACTCGTTGCGCTCCTCGGCAATGAACAGCGCGAGCTGACCAGGGACCTGGGCCGGTGGCTGCTCACGCCGGAGACGGAACTCGGTGCAGCGGTACGTGGCCCCGAGTAGCAGCCGGTCCCCCGGCTGCCACTCGGTCGGCGTCTTGCCCATCAGGCCCACGAGCAGAATCGGGCAGCCGTTGTCCGGCGCACCCTTGTCGTGGGCGCACTTGTCGCACCAGTTCGCGATCCAGGCGTCTCCCTCGGTGGAGTTGCTGAACGGCGCACGGTCGCGGGCGTTGGCGCTGATGGTGATGTAGCTCCTCACGGCTCCTCCCCGGTCGCGAACTTGCCCGGCTCGCGTGGGGCGGCGACGGTGCTGTACGCCTCGCAGTGGCTGTTGCCGGTGGCGCGGTGTGTCCACGCCCGGTGGCCGTTCCAGTGGCGGTAGATGATCGGCTCGGCGCAGAACCGGCAGGTGGCGATGGCTCGTGACCTGCTCATGGGCACAGCTCCTTGGCGAGGTCTGCGGTCTGCTCCTCGACGCACACCGCGTAGCCCTTGTCGAACTGCTCCAGGGCTTCGTCGACGATGTTGATCACGCGGTCGTACAGGTGGACCTGGGCCGGGGTGAGTCCGTACAGCTCGTTGAGCGTTCGCTCGTGCTCGTCGCGGCCGGCATCGGCCTCCTCGTACTTCGTGTGCCAGTCACCGCAGAGCACGTGGGTCTCGCCGTCGAGCCGCACGGACGCCTTGGCCTCGTGGGCGACCCAGCACATCAGTAGAGCCGTTCCGGGATGCTTGCGGTCATGGGCATCTTGGTGAGCGTCTTGCCGCGACGCCACGCGTTCCAGGCGCGGTACACCAGGCCGATGAGCATCACGCCGTTCTGGCGGGTCTTCTCCTGGCTGAGGTACTGCAACCGGCGCGCCAGCGCCAGGCGCGGGTCGCCGGGGCCGTCTGTGGTCATCTCGGCCAGCGAATGGAAGAACAGCGAACACGCGTCCATGTCGATCGCGGACAGCCGCATCCACGCGAGTGCGGCCACGGACGGCTGGAGGTGGATCTGCTTGTAGTACGCCTTCCCGATCTCGGCGCAGCGGTGAATGTTTGGATGCGTGTCGATCCATGCAGCGATCTCGCTGTTGGTCGGGTTGGCGATCCGCTCATCGGTGGTGACGAAGCCAGCGCCGGGCTCGGACAGCGCGAGCCGGACGGCTGCACTGACCACGGAGGCGTTCTTGGTGCCGCGCATGGCGAGCTGGTCGTTGACGGACCGCTTGATGCCGGAGTCCATCACCTCCTGCGCGCCGACCGGCACGTTCCATACCACGAGCATGCGGACGGTGCAGCCGGACCGTACAACGGCCTTGAGCCGGTGCTGTCCGTCGTCCAGCTCCCCCTTGGTGTTGAACTTGACCGGCTCGCCGGTGAGCTGCCAGCGGCCCGCGAGCATGTCGCGCATGTACGCGGCCACGACCCGATCCTTGACCGGCCGGTTGCGGACGTGGCAGCGCAGGAACTCGGCGGCCAGCTCCGGGGTGACGTTGAAGACTTCGGCGGACGGTTCGACGTCCGGCAGTCCCCGGGTGGGGACCGGAATCACCTGCCCTGGCGAGGGAATCTTCATGTCGATCACTTGGTATCCTTCCGGTTGGGTTGGTATGGCGATGGCCCGGTCCGGCGATAAAGGTCGGGTAGCCGGGCGGTGAAGCGCCGGGGCGGTGGTCACTCGACCACCGCCCCGTTCTCGTGGGGCACGTTCCCGAAGGTTTCGAAGCATTGGCAGCCTTCCAACGGGCTCCAGGTCTTGCAGGCCGACTGGGCCTCGGCCTGATGCCCGCAGGGAGCCAGGTACCAGTCCACGTCGCACGGTTCGGCCGGGGTGCCGCACTGCTGCTCGTCGTGCCAGTGCCGCACGGGCTGGCCGCAGCGGCTGCACCGCATGTACGGGTTGGGGAACTTGACCCACCGGTGGACCGGCGCGGAGCCGTCCTTCCGCGTGCCGGTCATGCGACCAGCTCCAGGCAGGGACGCGGGTTGCCCCACTCGGCTAGGAGGTTGTTGGCGCGGGCCAGTACCCGCACCGGGTCCAGGGGCCGGTGGTCCAGGTGGGCGCAGCGGTGTACGGAGTCCAGCAGCTCTGCCAGCGCGCAGTGCGGCTGGTCCTGGACGATGAACATGACGGCTGTCCGGACGGAGTGGCGTCGGCGTTGCTCCGCGATGGTCAGCGCGTCGTTGAAGTCGTTCGTCATCAGTGCTCCTCGGTGATCCGGGTGACGGTCAGCCGGTACGGCGACCGCAGGAAGCTGAGGGTGATGTCGAGCTGGTTGGTTGCGTTGCCTTCGGCATCGGTCACCAGCTCCAGTGAGGTGAGGGTCCTGACCTGCCCCTGCGCGAGCAGGAGCAGCATCAGGACCCCACCGGCCGCGACCAGGTTGTTGTCGTAGTCCGGTGCGGCGTCGTCCATCAGAACGGGGGCTCTTCGCCCACGGAGCTGGGCTTGTTGGCCAGGTGCTTCTCCGCGACCTCGATATCGGCCTTGGATGCCTTGTCGAGCTTCCACGGGGCGGACTGGCCGGGCTTGGCGGCACCCTTGCCAAGGCGGCCGACCACGAGCTGGCCCGTACGGGGCTTGAGCTGGCCCTGAAGGACGCGCGGGAACACCAGTGCGTCCGGGTACTCCTCACCCTTGTTCGATCCGTCCAGGACCGTCACGTCGGCGCGTACGGCGTCGGTGGTCCCGAAGTTGGTCACTACCCCCTGCTCCAAGCCGTACGGCTTGATGAGCAGCAAGGCCCCTTCGAGGTCGTCCCACTTGATGCCGGTCATCTCGGCCGGGTCAGCGAACTGGTTGCTCATGCGGTTGCTCCTTCAGTTTGTGAGTTGCTCGATGTGGGTCCGGGCGAGCTGCGTCAGCTCGTCGGTCCACTGGCTGGCGTGCTCGCGCCACAAGGCCCGGACGTCGTCCGGGGTCACCGCGGAATTGATCTGCTCTGCGAGCGTGGGGATTTCGTTCGCGGCCGGCACCGGCGTCGTGTTCGCGTTCGGGCCACCGATCGGTGATAGGAGAGCGCGTTGCGGAAGGGCTCGCTTCTCGCGGACCCGGCGGGACAGCGTCACCACGTCCCACCCGACCAACAGGTCGATCCAGTAGAGGGTGCAGGTGGCGGACCCGGCAGGGAGGTGGACGATCACGCCCCGGTCCAGCTCGGCCCCGTGCGGCTCCAGACGCTTCCCGGTCTCCACGTCGTACGGCAGCGACCGGGCGTACACCGCAAGCTGCGCGGCGATCTTCAGGAAGCCGTAGTCCAGCGACCCGGTCTTGAGGTCGGTGACGTACCGCTTACCTCCGTACCGGCTGATGCGGTCCGGGGTGCCGCCGATCTTGAGACTGTCCAGCACCATGAACTGCTCGATGTGGATCGGTTTGAAGTCCTTCGTCGCCGCGATGTAGGCGTTCAGGTCGGCCTGCGCGTCGTCCGGCAGGGTGCCGACCTCCTGCCCACGGTCGTGGGTCTCGGTGATCGCGTGCAGCGCGGTCCCGGTGGTCGCGGCGGCGCTGCCCTTGGCTGCCTCGATGGCGGACTCGCAGACGGCGTTCAGCTTGGACTTGTCCTCGCGGTGGGCAGCCACTGCCAGCTGGAGGTCACGCCGATCCGAGAGCCCCAGCGCCACCATGCGCTGCTGCCACTTGCTGAGGTTGTAGGTGTCCTCGATCGTGCCGACGTACGTCGTGCAGCGGGTGTACGCGGTCGGCTTGCCGCCGCCTGGCGGGACCACCAGCGGCCTTCCCCAGCGGTCTCGCCGGATCTCCGGGCTGGGGGCAACTGTCTGGACCATCAGGCCACCGCCTGGCGTTGGAGCGCAACGGAGGTCAGTCGGAGATGGGTCTCTGGCGCGCCACGCAGGATGCCGGTGGCGTGGTGGTGGCACCGGCCGTCGTACGCGGACATGGAGCGCTGCGCGTCGGTCAGGCTGTCCAGCCAGCGGAGGAAGTCGCCGGGCGGCACCTGCACGCCGAGCTCGTTGCTGTAGGTCGACCAGTTGATGGACAGCGGCGGAGGCAACTGCCGGTCGTGGATGACCATGAGCAGGTCGAAGGTGGCGCGTGCGAAAATGTGAGAGGGGTCGATCACGACGCCACCGCCGCCACCGCGTCAGGCGTCCACGGTTCCCGCTGGTTATGTTGCGTCCCGGTGAGACGGCTGTAATGAATCTGCGACACGCGGGGCCGCTTCCACGCGATCAGCGGTACCGCGTAGTTGGGTAGGAGCGCAGTCACACGGAGTAGGTCGGCACGCTCGGCCGGTGAAGCGTTAGCGTCGAGCTTGCATTGAATGAGGAGGATTTGCCTGGCCTTGAAGGCAACCAGGTCGATCTTGGTCTTGCTTCCGGCGGACCGGATCACGTCGTAGCCGTCGGCAACGAGCTCGCGCCTTACGGCGTGCTCGAAGTCGCGGCCCCGGTGGTACTGGGCCATGACGTTCACCTCGTGGGGGTACGAGTAGTGGACGCCCGATGTCCTGCTACTGCAGGGCTTCAGACGTAGTCGTTACACCGATGTCGGTGCTCACTGATTTGCCGCGCGGTTGTTACACCGGGCGGCGCGGTGTGCCGTGCGAGGGGCATGCGCGGTCGCGTCGAAACACCCACTGGTAGCCGTTCTTGGTGCGCACGTTGGCGAAACGGCAGGAGCACGGAGGCGGCTCCGGGTCAGGGGTTGCGACAAGCACTGCGACGTTCATTGCGCCATCTCCAGCAGCACTGGCTGCGCGTCGTCATGCGGTACGACGACCGGTGCCGGCCGCAGCGGAAGGAATGCGCTCGCAGGGATTCGCAGCGCCAGCTTGACGATCACTGTGCCGCCGATAGGGCTCTGTGGATGCGACTGTGTCAGCCGCGCGACCCTTGCTCCACGCAAGGACTTCGCGAGGCCGTTGTTGTACGCCCAGATCGGCTCAACCTGCGCGTAGAACAAGGCATCCACGTAGTCGGCGCTCACGCGCCACGCTCGGCGGGCAGGCCAGAGATGAACTCCCGCAGCGAGGTCATGACGACGAGGCGGCGGCGGCCGATATACCTGGAGTCGATAGCTCCCTGGTCCAGAAGCTCGTATACGTGGTTGCGGGATAGCCCGAGCAGTCGGGCGGTTTCCTTGGTGGACACGAGAACCGCGTCGGACTGGTCGGACGGTTCACGCTCGGACAGAGTTGTTGCACGAGGCATGGAGCATCACACTTCCCTGTGTCTGAAGGGGGTTTCAGGTGGACAGGCAGTTGCAGATGCAGTGGCAGATTCAGTTGCTCGGACAGTCGCAGTTGCTCAGGCAGATTCAGTTGCTTATGGCCCCCACCGCCTCGGAAACCTGACCTGCCTGGGGGGTAGGTGGTCCCGGGCTTCCGTCCCGTTCAGGCGGTGGGGATGTACCGCACGTTAGTCAGTCGATCACGGCGGGTTCAAGATTCGGTCACTACCGTATGTGCGCAAAATGCTGGTTTAACTCACTCAGTTACGGCTAAGGTTCCCAAGATCTGGGAGCACGGGGCTCGGTCCAGGTCTCAACCTGACCGACCCCGGACTTCTGTAGGGAGTCGAGCGAACGACTCTCTCGACTGGGGTCCTGATGCGCGCGGGCCCCCCTGTTGGTCGGGGCCGTACCTCACGAAAGGCCCCGTCCTGAAGGAGGTATGAAGCCCCTTGGACAACCGGGAGCCGATGAGGCACTTCCGGGCGTCAGACGAGCTGTGGCAGTCGGCGCAAGAGACCGTGCGGAAGCGCGGTGACGGCAGCGTGTCCCGTATTATCCGGCGGTTACTGGCGGCTTATGTGGGTGGAACCCACGTCTTGCCAGACCACCGGCGGAACATGAAGCCGGACAACGGAATCAGAGGAGCGAACAGTGAACGGAACCAAGGAAGGTAGAGGTCTGCACGTGCCATGGCGGCGCATCTGCGCTGCGTGCGGACGAGTCCTGCTACACCACGAGGGACGGGGATACGCGCATCCCCTCGCTGATCCCAGCCTGGCCGACCATCCGGCCGTGCCAGTGTTGGACACCGACGTTGCGGTCGACGTGCGGTGCGACTTCTGCTTCGCGGACCACACCGAATGGGTGTTGCCGGCCTCGAACTTCGAGGCACCGGTTGCCCGGATCAACCTGTTCGGGACAGTCGGCATCGAGTCCGACGAACGTCACGGCAACGCGGGCGACTGGGGAGCCTGCACGGAGTGCGCGGAGCTGATCCGTGCCAATGCCTGGCCGAAACTCATCAAGCGCGTCCGGGACTGCTGGCCCCACGTGCACAGCGGCAACCTCATGCCCGAGGAGCGGCACACCAACACCTACAGGCTGTACCGCGAGCTGCGGAAACACATCACGGGCCCGCTGGTCCCCGTCGACCGGGTGGTGGACCTGTGACCGACGAGCAACTGGAGTGCCTGACCGGCGAGGTCGTCCGGCACAGAGACGTGTCCGGCGTCAGCGGAACCGGAGTCGTCGCGCAGGTGGTCAAGCTCGGCAACGGCAAGTTCGTGCTTGGCTGGCTCGGCAAGCACCCCTCCACGACGATCTGGGACACCCTGGAGGGGATCTTCGCCGTGCACGGTCACGACGGCGCAACCGTCATCCACTGGGCCAACGGACAGGTCCAGACGCGAGCCGCGAAGGAGGACGAGGCGTGCCAGGGCAGCGAGTGAAACCGAGCGTCACGTTCAACATCAACGGACTCGCGTGGAAGGTCATCGAAGGCTCTGCGCTGTACAAGGAACCGGATCTATATGCCCGGGGCGACGAGGACGCCAAGGAGGCGTGCGAAGCGCTCCACTATGCCGACGTCGGCGTACGCGGCCGGGGCAAGACGTACGAGATCGCCACGACGGTCGCGGCGGCCACGGTGATCATGGAGTACTGCCGAAACACCGGCAACACCTTCAAGACCAGTGGCAACCTTCAAACCCGACGGGATGGGGAAGCGCTGCTCGTCGCGGCCGACCGGATCTACTACAAGATCCGGGAGGTGAACGGTGATGCGCCGTGGCAGACACCGGGCAAGCCCTGACCTGCTTGCCACCCGGCGCGAGCGCTGGGCGGACAGGCTGGTGAAGGTGGTCTGCCGGGTAGTCGGCCACGATCCAGACAAGCGGTACACCGGGGACACGATCTGCTCCCGATGCCGCATTGGCCTGGGGAGGTGGCGCGGGTGAAGCAGAAGACCGTACGGTCTGGCGACATCGCACGCTGCCCGATCAAGTCGTTGTTGCCGGATCACTACAAGGTGGACGGGACATGCGAGTGCCCGTCCGTGAACTACTGCCTTCGCTGTGGCAAGGACACGTCCAGCGAGGTGGTGATGACGGCGTTTCGTCGCCGTGGGCAACGTTTCGTCCCAGTGCCGGGGGTCGTGCTCTGCATGGCCTGCGGTGCGAACGGCGCGAACACGCTCACTGACAACGAGTGCCGTTCCCTGGGCCTGACGGGGTAAGGTCCCGGACCCACATTGCGGGCCCCGTGGGGTCTCCCCTCAACCCTGCGGGGCCCGCGCAGCACCAACCCAGACCAACAGAGGAGCGCATCACCATATGGCGAGGACAGGGTTAGCTCTCGTGACATTCACCGAACCAGAGCAGGCCGTAGGCGACCACGACCAGACCACCAAGCGCCTGAGCGAGTGGGACGAAGGCCAGAAGGTGTGTCGGGGCGAGAAGCGGCACAAGTACAAGACGCGTCGGGTCTACGTGTACGGCCAAGACCCGGACAAGGTCGGCACACGCATGACAATCATCAAGCGGTGCCGGATCTGCCGGTGTGTCGAGGTGGAGGCCGACTTTGTGCGCTCACCGCGCGGGCTGCGGCAAGTGACGAAGTGGTACCCCAAGTACTTCGAGAGCAAGGACGGCGTGCCCTACCTGCTCGACAAGGGTTCGGCACGGCTGGATGACGGTGACTTCGAGGAACTGAACGCCGACCTATACCTGGGTCAGTCCCTCACGTTCGTAGAGGAGACAGACTGATGGCGACCGAGCTGATCCTCAAGCGCTGGTGCGACGGCGTGAAGGAGGACCTTGAAGGCGAGTTCGTGCCGCGCCACGATCCGCCTGCTCCCGCAGAGGAGCGCGGCCCGTACACGCTGGGCGGTAGGCCGAAGAAGATCGACTTCTGCGACGCGTGCGACCAGCACCAGACAGCAGCGGAGATGCGCTACGCCCTGGAGGAGTTCGGTGTCGTGTTCGAGGCCGGCAACTCGAAGAAGGTCTCGGTGAAGAACTCCGCGGCTGCCTCGGTGGCGAAGCACGCGGTGTCGGGCCAGCGGTACGGGCGGCCCCCAGTCGGCAAACGGACGCAGTACTGCCTGTGGTGCCCAATGGACTACACCGACAGCGGCTTGGGCGGACACGTGAAAAAGCACGGCTTCACCGGCCTGAAGGACGCGCTCGGCTCAACCTGCCCTCGGTGTGGGACGTCGGGACACGGGGCCCTGACGCAACACGTTGCCAAGGAGCATCCTGAGTTCGAGTCGGTCACCGCTGCGTTCATCTGGGCGCGTGACAACCATGACCCGCACGGGGTGTACGCACACCGGCGCGGAGCTGGAGCGAACGTCGTGGAAGGCCTGCTGCCATGACCTCCGGGGGCGACGCCACACCAGGCCGCGCCGACCTGTACGTCGTGGTCGTGGATGCCTTCGACCCAACAGAGGCGCAACGGCGTGTACTCGACGTGTTCGGACCCGAAAGCGAAGCCTCTCTCACAGCGGCGACTGAGATGGCGACGGAGTGGACCAGCGGGTCCGGGTTCCGCTCGCGGTACCCGGACTTTGCCGACCCCGGAGTCGAGGTGCACCAATTGCAGATCTCCGACGAGCTCACCGGGATACGCGGGCGTGCACGGAGGCGACTGCTGCGAGTCGTCGGGAAGGAGGCGGACTGAGTGACGGGCATGGACGACATGCCGCCGGACCCGTGCGACCCGATTCCCCCGCATACGTTGGGGCACTTCGAGATCGGGCCAGACCCAGCCAGCTTCGGTATCCGTATGAAGGTGCTGGTCCGGTGTCTGGACTGCCCCGGCGAGCCGATAGGAGTTGCTGGCTGCACCCATGAAGCGGTGCGGCTGATGGTGGAGCACGCAGAGACCATGAACTCTTGACAAGTGAATACAGCCTGTACCGCCCTGGACCACTTCAGGCGGGGACTGGCACGAGTGTGCCGTGGCACAGATCACCCACCGTATTCGACCTGTCATGACAGGGCACCGCTATAGTGGCTGGCTGAAGTCCCCCCATGCAGTTCGGTGGCCTCCAGGGGGTCTGAAGGTTCGCTCCTCTGACCCTGTAGAAGCCCCATGTATGGGGGGACTTCCCAACGTGCTGGGGTCGGTGCTGAGGGGCACTCTCGGGCAAGCAGAAGGGCCCGGCGTGGGGATTACCCACGCCGGGCCCTTGTTGTTGACGGAGACTGCCGTCGAGTGCCGGCTACGCAGCTTCCTGCCAGTACGTGTCCAGGTCCTGCATGGCCTTGAAGGCAGCAGGCAGGTTGTCCGCCTGGTAGTTGAAGGTGACCTTCACGTCCGCGTGACCGAGGATCTCAGCCACGACCCGGGGCGGCACCCCGGCGTTCTCCAGCAACTGGGACGTGGTGTTGCGAGCGGCGTGCAGCGCCGTGTGTTCGACGCCCGCCAACTCCAGCAGCAGGGTCCAGGCGGTCCAGTCGCGCTTGTTGTCCATCGGCCTGCCGGTCCGGGGGTTCGGGAAGACGAGATCATCCTCGGTGGCCCCGGCCGCGAACCGTACCTTCCGCAGCTTGCGGAGCCGGTCGGCAACCGGCGGAATCAGCGGCACCGGCCGGTCGGTGGAGGTCTCGGACTTCGGTGGGCCGAAGACCGGCCCATCGTCGCCCCAGGCCAGCGACTCGTGGACGATCAGGTACGGCATCGGCACGTCCGGCTCGTCGAGCTTGATGTACTTCCAGCGCAGGGCCAGCGCCTCACCCTGCCGTAGTCCGGCCAGGAGTGCGAGCCAGAACCGGGGGTTGTCCCCGGCCAGCTTTAGCACCTGCCATGCCTCCTCGACCGTCAAGGGCCGTCGGGGGTTGACCTTCGTGCCCGGCGCGTCGATCAGGTCGCAGGGGTTGCGGCTCATCCTGCCGCGCCGTACCGCGACCTTGAAGCCCTTGGTCAGGATGGCATGCGTCCCGCGGAGTGTCGCCTCTTCCAGACCGGCCGCCCGCATCGCGATCCACATCGCCTCCACGCGGTCCGGGAGCTGCTTGCTGTCCAGCCGGTACTTCCCCAGGTGCGGGATGATGTATCGGTTGATCTTCGAGATGTAGCCCTTGCGAGTGTTCTCCCTCAGGGTGGGCGCCAAGCTGGTCCAGTGGTTCACAAGCTCCAGATCGGCTGCGTCCGTCCGGAACCAGTCCTCAATGGTCAGCGAGCCGGTCGTGACAGCGTTAGTGACCTCCTTCGCGGTCAGCTCTTTCAGCTTGTTGATGACCTCTCGCTCGGTCTTGCCATACAGAGTCGGCCGGGTCCGCTCGCCGATCATCGTCGTGACCCACATCCGAGCCCGGAACCGGCCCCGGCACTCGTGCTCCGGACGATTCCCGTCCCGCCCGACTGGTGGGCAGGTGGGGTGGTCATGCATCCGGCTGATGCTGCCTTCGCCTTTGCGCCGACGTGGTGCGGTGTCGCTCATGAGGTTCGCTCCTCTGGTGATTGGGATGTTGCCTATAGCCCCTATCCTAGCCCCTGTAGTAGCCCCAATCTTATCCCCGAACGCCTGGTACCCAACGGGATCAGCGGGACAATAGTCGGCGGCAAACGCCAAGCTGGCGTGGTGGAAAACGTCCCGTTGGTTGCCGTGGGCACCCACTGCTCTCGGGGGATCACCTAGGACTCATAATCCCTCGGTCACGGGTTCGAGTCCCGTCCGCCCTACTCTGTGTTTCCGCAGGTCACGGCGACATTTGGCGTGATCTGCGGGTCGCGCTGGAGCACCCGGCGTCGTTAGGCGACGAGGCGGGCTCTCAGCGTGGAGAGCTGGTTGTCGCTCAGGCCGCCGTGACGGAGGTACGCCTCGGTGCCGCCGTATTGGTCTTCGAGGTGCTGGATTACGGCGAGCATTGTTTCTGGGCGTGCGGTGAAGGACTCGGCCAGTTGGCTGCGTTCGTCGGGGTCGTCGATGAGGGCGAGCTGTTCGGTGAAGTGGTCGCGCATGCGGTCGTCCAGGACGGCGTAGTCGGCGGCGACTGATTGGGCCGGTACTCCGGCGACGCTCAAGGCCAGTGCGATCACGTTCCCGGAGCGGTCCTTACCGGCATGACAGTGGACGACGACTGCGCCGGCCGGCGCGTCCGCGATCGCACCGACCGCGGCGGCGAACAGTGCGGGGTGGAGGTCGAGCATCGCCATGTAGGTCTGTTCGAGGCTCAGGGTCGGGTCGTAGGGATCGTCGGGGTGATAGAGAGGCATGTTGCGGCAGAGCGGGTCCGTCGCGAACGGCGACGGGTCGCCGTCGCACTCCGGTGGCGTCCGTACGTCGATGATCCGGCTCACGGATGCCTCCCGCACCGCCGCTACCCCGGCGTCGGTCAGCCGGCTGAGATTGTCGGAACGGATCAGTGCCCCAGCGGCAATCCGGCGTCCGTCACCGGTGGGGAGGCCGCCGAGGTCGCGGACGTTGAGACAGTTGGGCCAAGTCAGGCGCATGGGCTCCTCTTCCGTCGGTCGGAGCTGGAATCCGGGCGTCGTGCCGGAGTCCCAATAAACTAAGGCAATTCTCAGGTCACGGAACAACCTGTGAACAAGTTGCCGAGGTCTTGCTCAGGGACTCGTCCGCGCGGATCATTCCGTTCGGTAGCCAACCAGGCACCGCCCGGAATCAGTCTGGTGGAGGAGCTCCGATGATCGGTTGGAAGTCAGGGCTGTCCGTCGTCGCGGTAGTCGCCGTGACGATCGTAGGAATCTCGAGTCCGGCCCAAGGCAGCGGTCGGCCCACGTCCGGTCCCGGATCCTGCACGCTGAAGGGCTGGGATCCGAGCGCGGACCCCGACGATGCCAAAGATCTGCCACAGGGTTCGCGGCCGCAGTCCTACAAACCCGACGACTACGACTGCACGGGAGCCAAGTACGCGAGCAATGGTTCGGAGTTCACGAAGTTCCCGCAGCCCAGGACGTTCACACCGGCCGCGGCCCAGCAGGCAGGCTCCGCGACGAAGCAGGCAGTTGCCGCGAGCAACCCCCTGGCCCCGTACTTCCCGCCGTTCACGCACTTCGTCGTGCTCTACCGCGAGAATCACACCTTCGACGACTACCTGGGCGACTGCGCCACGACGGTTCAGACCGGGTGCAACGGCCAGGTGCAGAGCACCAACCACATCAGTTCGGTGCCCAATCTGCACACGCTGGCGAAGACCTACTCCCTGCTGGACGCGTACAGCACCGGCACCCAGCCGCCCAGCGGCCCGAACCACTGGTGGCTGTTCTCCGCGCAGTCGGCGTCGAGCAGCCAGCAGCAGCCGTACCCCGCCACGCACGGCACGTTCTTCGACCGCCAACTGAAGGGCGTCACCGGGCCGGCGGGCGAGGGCAGTGACCCATGTGCCACCCAGACCGGCGCAGCCGGCGGCAGCAGTCCGTACACGTTCGTCATGAACGGTGACTTCTACTGGATGCAAAGCACCGGCAGCGGGTACTGGCGGAACCCGGGCACAGGCAATCCGGAGGTGCTGCCCGTGAACCGCCCGGGAACGAGCGTCCCGGAGGAGCTGACCTACAACAACTACACCTGCAAGGGTCAGAACGACGACGACCAGACGATCGGAACCGGCTTCCTGAACTTCGTCTCCGCGAACGGCCTGCCCGCATACTCGTACGTCGAACTCTTCAACGACCACCCGGGCACCTACCAGGACATCCCGAAGAACGACGCGGTCACGAAGCAGGTCGTCGACTCGATCATGGGCAACGCCTCGTACAAGGACAACACGGTGATCGTGGTGACCGAGGACGACACCCAGAACGGCTCGAACGGGCCTGACCACGTGTCCAACACGTACCGGGTGCCGACGGTCATCGTGGCATCACCGAAGTACATGAAGCAGGGCTACGTCAGCCACGTCGCCTACACGACGAACAACGTCCTCGCGGCGATGGAACGGACGATGGAGAACGTGCACGCGGGCATCATCGACCCGAATGGGAACCTGGGGCTCGGCACGTACCCGATGACCGCCGCCGATCAGGCTGCCCTGGGTGACCCGCTCGAGGACCTGTGGCTCCAGGGTTCGACCCCGCTGACCGCGTCCGCGTCCGGTACGCCGTCGACCGGAAACGCGCCGCTGACCGTGTCGTTCGGCGGCTCGGCCACCGGCGGCACCGCGCCGTACTCCTACTCCTGGAACTTCGGGGACGGCTCGGCCGTGAGCACCGCGCAGAACCCGAGCCACACCTACACCACCGCCGGTACCTACACGGCCACGTTGACGGTCACCGACAGCTCTTCGAAGACAGCGACCTCGACGGTCACGACCACCGTGGGCGCGGTCGGCAGCCCGCTCACGGCCACCGCGTCCGGCAACCCCACGTCCGGACAGGTGCCGCTGACAACGAACTTCAGCGGTACGGCCACCGGCGGTACTCCGTCGTACAGCTACAGCTGGAACTTCGGCGACGGCTCCGCGGCCAGCTCGACGCAGAACCCGAGCCACACCTACACCACAGCCGGCACCTACACGGCGACATTGACGGTCACCGATAGCTCTTCGAAGACAGCGACTGCAACGGTCAGCGTCACCGCATCGCCGATCGCCGGTACACCGCCAGACGCCCCGACCGGGCTGACCGCAACCGCCGGCAACGCCCAGGCCTCCCTGAAGTGGACAGCGCCCGCGAACAACGGCGGCGTCGCGATCACCGCCTACAAGGTGTACCGCGGCACGAGCAGCGGCTCGGAAACGCCAGTGACCAGCGGCGGCTGCAGCGGCCTGGGCGTCGTACTGACCTGCACCGACACCGGCCTGACCAACGGGCAGGCGTACTACTACAAGGTCAGCGCGGTGAACTCGATCGGCGAGGGAGCGCAGTCCACCGAAGCGACCGCGACGCCGACATCCAGCTCATGCGCGGCGCAGCAACTGCTCGGCAACCCCGGCTTCGAAACCGGTACGGCGGCACCGTGGTCGGCCAGCTCCAGCGTGGTCAGCAACAACACCAGCGAGCCTGCCCGCACCGGCAGCTGGAAGGCGTGGATGGACGGGTACGGCGCGACCCACACGGACACGTTGTCGCAGCCGGTGGCGCTGCCCACGGGATGCACGAACTACAAGTTCAACTTCTACATGCACGTCGATACCGCGGAGACAACCACGACGTCGAAGTACGACACCCTCAAGCTGCAGGTCCTGAACAGCTCGGGCACCGTCCTGTCGACGCTGTACACCTACTCGAACCTCAACGCGAACACCGGCTACAGCCTGCACTCGTTCAACCTGTCCAGCTACGCCGGGCAAAACATCACGCTCAAGCTCACCGGCGTGGAGGACTACACGAAGCAAACGTCCTTCGTCATCGACGACACCTCCGTCAACTTGAGCTGACCGGAACGCGGGGAAACTGAGTGTGTCCACAGTTTCCCCGCGTTGTGGTTGCCGAAGTGCAGGGTGTTGGACACCTGCGCGTCATGCGGACGCTGTACGCGATGCATAGGCATGGCGTTATGGCGAAATACTCCCGTCCGGTCGCGGCCGGACTCGCGGCGGCGGCGATCGCCGCGCTGTGTGCCGTACCCCTCATCGGTACGAGCGCCCAGGCGGCGAACGCGTCCCACCACACCAAGCATGTCCTGCTGATCTCGGTCGACGGCATGCATCAGAGCGACCTCGACTGGTACGTCGCGACGCATCCGAAGTCGGCGCTCGCCGGGCTGGCGCACGGCGGCAGCGAGTACACGCACGCGTTGACGTCGAACCCGTCGGACTCCGACCCGGGCGGTACGGCGCTGATGACCGGGGGCAACCCGAGGTCGACCGGTGTCTACTACGACGTCGAGTACAGCCACAAGGTCGACGAGCCGGGCGCGGCCTGTACGCCGGGTCACCCGGCCACCGGCGGCGACGTGGTCTACGACTCGCCCGACGACGCGCTTCCGGGCGTCCCGGACCTGGCGACCGGTGCGGCGCACGCGTTCCCGTCGTTCGACGAGAACGGGTCGATCTACGGGCCGGACGGCGCCGACCGCAACCCCACGCTGATCATGAACCTGAAGAACGACGCGTCGTCGTTCGACAAGTCGACGTTCCCGATCGACCCGGCGACCTGCAAGAACGTGATGCCGTGGGACTACCTGGGCGACAACTCGATCTTCCAGGTGGTCCACGCCGCCGGCCTGCGGACGGCGTGGTCGGACAAGCACGCGATCTACCTGTCGTTCAACGGCCCGGGCTCACAGGGCAAGAGCATCGACGACTTCTTCGGGCCCGAGATCGACTCGCAGGCCGTGATGCCGAACGGCAAGCCGTACCCGCAGGACGACGACTGGGCGCACATCGACGCCGCCACCAAGCAGTACGACGGCTACAAGGTCCAGGCGATGCTGAACGAGATCGACGGTCTCGACCACTCGGGCAAGAGCCACGTCGGTACGCCGGCGGTCTTCGGCATGAACTTCCAGACCGTCTCGGTCGCGCAGAAGATCCCGTCGACCTCGGCGGACCTGATCTCGGACGGCCACGGCGGGTACACCACCAGCGCACCGCAGCCCGGCGGGTACCAGTGGGGCAACGGGAAGCTGGTCCCCGGCCCGGTGCTGTCGAGCGCCTTCGCCTCCGTCGACGCCCAGCTCGGCCGGATGGTTGCCGAGCTCGCGAAGCAGCACCTGACGGACTCGACGACGATCATCGTCACCGCGAAGCACGGCCAGTCGCCGCAGGATCCCACCAAGCTCGTCACGGTGCAGGACGGTCCGATCGTCGACGCGATCAACGCCGAGTGGGCCAAGACGCACCCGGGCAAGACGCTGATCGTCGCGGGTACGAACGACGACCTGTGGCAGTCCTACCTGTCGGACAACTCGCAGGCCGCGAGCAACTTCGTCAAGAGCTACCTGTGGAACCACACGGCGCAGGGCTTCGACGTGAACAAGAAGTCCGTCACGGTTCCGCACTCGGGTCTGACCCACATCTGGGCGGGCGCCCAGGCCGCGCGATTCTTCGGCGTACCGGTCAGCAATGGGCGCTATCCCGACGTCTTCGGCAAGGTCCAGGAGGGCGTCGTCTACGCGAAGCCGTCCAAGCTCGCCGAGCACGGTGGCATGAACTCCGGCGACCGTCACGTCCTGATGCTGGTCAGCGGCGCGGGCGTCCGCGCGCAGGTCGTGCGTACCCCCGTCGAGACCACCCAGGTCGCGCCGACGATCCTGTCTCTGCTCGGGCTCGACCCGCACAGCCTGCGGGCCGTCCAGGTCGAGGGCACGCGGGTCCTTCCGGGCGCCGTCACGCACGCCCGGCGGTGAGCTGAGGGCATGAGCCTCGGTCCCGGGCAGGACCGAGGCTCATGCTGCACCGCTTAGCTGGTCAGTGCATTCTTGGGACCCTGTGGCGCCTTCTTGGCATGACCGGTGCCCGGCTTGGGGGCGTTGAACACCTGCGTGTCGAACGCCATGTGGCCGACCATGTTCGCGAAGGTCTTGGACATCCAGGTCAGGACCGTGGGGTCGTTGTTGCTGAGGTTGTCGCACCAGCGGAACGGGTTGTCCACGCAGCCGCCGTCGTCGCCCGGCACGGTGCCCTCGAAGTTGCCCTCGGACCCGCCGAACAGCGCGACGTCCGACGCGAGCTTGCAGCAGTCCTGGCCGGTGAGGACACCGCTGGCCGGGACGCCCGCCTGCTGGAAACTGAACGCGTCCGTCCCGTCGGCCGAGAACAGGATGTGGTTCTTCCCGATCGAGTTCAGGTAGTCGATCCCGAAGTCACGGCCGATCGCGGACGGCGCCCAGATGCTCGACGGCATCGGGGTCCCCGGGCCGCGCCCGAACAGGGTCACGCCGTCCTTCGGGTCGAGTACGCCGGCCACGTAGTTCGGTGTCGCGGTCACATCGGCGTCCAGGTCGAACTTGATCTTGGCGAGCTCGGCCGCCGGCAGCGTGTTCACGTAGAACCGCGAGCCGAGCAGCCCGAGCTCCTCGCCGCCGAACCAGATGAAGCGCAGCTTGTTGCGGGGGCTGGTGTTCTTCAGCTGCTGGGCGATGTCGAGGATCGTGGCCGAGCCCGACGCGTTGTCGAGCATCCCGGCGCCGAAGATCGCGTCCAGGTGGGCGTCGACGACGAGGATGTTGTTCGGGTCGCCGCCCTTGGAGTCGGCGATCACGTTCCAGTCGGAGCGGTTCGGGTCGTCGATCACCTGGACGTTGACGGTCAGCGTCGGGCCGGAACCCGGGACGTACTGCGACAGCAGTTGGGTGCCGACGGCGTACGACGTGAACAGCACGGGGATGTGCTCCGTACCGGCAAGGCTGCCGGAGAAGGCGTTCGTCCGTCCGGGGTTGCCCTCGTTGAAGATGACGGCCGCGGACGCGCCGGCCGCCTGGGCGTTCGCGACCTTCTGCGCGAACGTGCAGGTGCCGCGCTGGATCAGCGCGATATTGCCCGCCACGAACCCGGCGAAGTCGGACGCCGCGCACCCGCTGGCCGAGCTCGGCGTGGGCGTCGCGGGGACGACGATGCCGGCCGCGGGCTGCACCTTCGCGCTGGCCGAACCGGCTACTGACGCCGGATTGAAGTCCGTGACCAGGGCGAACGAGTGCGGCGTTGGCGAGTCCTCATGCATCACCGGCGTACCGACGAAGCTCGTGTAGTGGAACTTGTACTCCTGCAGGGTGACGTCGTACCCCGCGGCCTTCATCACACTGGCCACGTAGTCGGCCGACGCCTTGTAGCCGGGCTCCCCCGAGTTCCGCGACGGGTGGCCGTCGGCGCCCGGATTGGCGTCCGCGATCTGCTGGAACTTGACCATGTGGGCCCAGAGATCCGTCTGGGTGACACAGTCGACGAGCTTCTGCGGGGTGTTGTTGACCCGGTTGGCGCAGGCCGTCGGGTTGGCGTCGGCCGTCCCGGTGGCGCTCGAAGCGACCGGCGTCAAGGCCCCGGTGACAGCCACAGCGGCCGCCGCGGCCATCGCGAGTCCCCAGCCTCGACGTCGTGCTTGTCCTGGCCTCATCCTCTTCTCCCTCCCCTGACGCTATGTACATGCCGTTGATACGCCTGGAGAGGCGCGGACTGAAGATCTGGCACGACACATGACAGGACTGTCATCCTTGGTGGCTCACGAAGGAGCTGGCATGAACTGGAGAAACCTCCCGCTGGACGCGGGCCCGCGCGGCAACGAGGTGGAGACGCTGCAGTTCGCCCTCGACCGGGTGCGGCAGCAGTTCGCCTGGAAGACCGGCGGTCTGACCGCCGGGCAACTCCGGCAGACGCATCCGCCGTCGACGATGACGCTGGCCGGTCTGATCAAGCACATGTCGTTCGTCGAGGACGGCTTCACCTCGCGGGCAGCCGACCGCCCGCTCGCCGCGCCGTGGGACACCCGCAGCTGGGTCGAGAACGACCGCTGGGGCTGGGAGTCCGCCGTCGCCGACGACCCGGAGGAGCTGTACGCCCTCTGGTACGCCGCGGCCGCCCGCTCCCGCGCGACCTGGCAGGAGCTGAGCGCGGACGGCGGTCTGGACGCGATCGTGGAGGACCCCGATCCGGCGTGGGCGACGAACCGCCGGCGGATCGCGTTCGACCTGCTGGAGGAGTACCTGAAGCACACCGGCCACGCCGACGTACTGCGTGAAGCCGTGGACGGCGTACGGGGTAACGACCCTGAATGAGCTGACGGAGGCGCTGCAGACGTCGTACGGCGTGCAGGCGGTCGAGCTGCACCGGATCCATGCCGGGACGAACACCGTCAACTACCAGGTCGTCGACGACACCGGCCGCTCGTGGTTCGCCAAGCTCTACAACGGCAACCTCGACAGCGAACGGGACGCCATCGAGCTGACCGCGTACGCCGGCCGCGCGGTGCCGGTGCCCGCGGTACGGCGGACCCTCGACGGCGAGCTGATCGCGGCGCCGTTGCCGATGTCGTTGTGGGAGTTCGTCGACGGCGAGACGGCCGAGGGCGGGATCACCGGCGCGCGCTGGCCCGCGGTCGGGACCATGCTTGGCCGGCTGCACCGCCTCCTGTCCGAGCACCCAGGTGCCAGGCCGACGCTCCGTCCGGCGGCCGGGCTCCGCGATGTCGCGTGCGCCGAAAGGAACTTCGACGAACTGATCGCACGTCTCCAGGCACGTCACGAGCTCACCTCCTTCGAAGCGTGGGCCTGCGAAGCGGCGCGGGAACGCCGGGCGTTGCTCGGACGGGCCGGCGCGATCCTCGCCGGTCTGCCCGCGCTGACCACCCACGTCCTGCACGGGGACCTCGCCTCACCCAACCTGATGCTGCGGGGCGACCACGTCGCCGCGGTGATCGACTTCCAGCCACCGCGGCCGGGCTTCGTCGCCTGGGAGATCGCCCGCATCGGCTGCGACCCGCGGACGGTGATCCTCGGCGACCAGTGGATCGACGGCCTCGCCGTACTGCTGGACGCCTACCGGTCCGAGCATCCCGCCGCACGTCCGGACGACCTCCGGTCCGTGGTCGCCGCCGGCTGCGCCCACACCCTGGGCTCCACCTACCCACTGTCGGAGCCCGCACCCGTCCCCGCCTCCCTCGAGCTGTACGCCCGAGCCCGCCACCAGGCCGCCCTGACGATGCTCGACCGACTGCCAGAGGTGCAGGACCATCTCAAACTGGGATCGACACGTTGAAGAGGCGCTCCGCGTTGTGCAGGGACTCCGTGACGATCTCCTGCCCGTTGGTGACCACGTCCTGCTGGTACGTCGCGAGGTCCTCCCCCGACGTCAGCGCTCGTGTCAGCCGAGCCGCGTCCCAGAGCGCGGTGTTCGCGCCGGCGCCTGCCGCCGGGGTCATCGGGTGGACGGCGTCGCCGAGCATCGTCACGCGCTCCGACCACCAGGTCGGCACCGTGACGCAGGTCCGGAGCGTGATCGGGAACGCCGCCTCGGGCTCCCCCGCCGCGATCAGCGCGCGGATCGCCGGATGCCAGTCCGCCACCGACCGCGTCACGATCGCCCACAGGTCGGCGGGCCGCATCGCGAACAGCTCCTCGTCCGACGCTCCGAGCACCGCGTTCGTCCCGGTCAGCACCGCCATCAGGTAGTCGCCGTACTCCGCCGGAGGCTCCCGGAACATCACCGGCCCGAACGCCGTACCAAGACCGGCACCGTCGCTCGCAAAACAGAACCCGCGCAGGAACGCCTCCGGCGCTGCCGCCCGCACCGCGTCCGTCAACGGCACCTTCCCGTAGATGCAGCGCACCCCGATGTCGGTCACGTCGAGCTCCGGCACCAACTGCCGGCGGACGCCGGACCCCACGCCGTCCGCCCCGACGAGCAGGTCGGCCGTCACGGACGTCCCGTCCGCGAACGAGATCTCGACACCGTCGGCCGTCTCGGCGTACGACGTGAACTGCTTGCCGAACCGCAGTACGTCGTCGAGCCCGGTCATCAGCGCCCGGCGGAACGCGTACCGATCGACCGACGTCACGGAGTCCGGTCCGGCGACCGGGAACACCTGCTGGAACTGCTCGTTCAGCTGCGCGTCGAACCCCGCCACCAGGTCGCCCGGATGGGTGGCGGTCGCGATCACACGCCGTCGGACGGCGTCCGGCAGCATCGCGGCCAGCGCCTCCTCCCCGACCGGGCTGATGTGGATCCGGTACCCCTGTTTGCGGTACTGCGGGGAGGGATCGCGCTCGTACACCACGACCTCCTTGCCCGCCTTCCGCAGTCCTTGTGCGAGCGCCAGTCCGCCGATGCCGGCACCCATGATCGCGACCTTCATCTCCGACTCCAATCATCCGTGAGGCAAACTCTATCATCCGTCTGGTTGATTAAGTTAGCACGTCGGATGGCGGTCCGCTAGGATGATTTCGTGCGCAGATCACCCGGACCCGAGGAGCGGCAGCGCGACCCCGAGCGCAGCAAGCAGCAGCTGCTGGACGCGGCGGAGGTCGAGTTCGGCGCGCACGGGTTCAGCGGCGCGCGGGTCGGCGAGATCGCGGCCCGGGCGGGCGTGAACAAGCAACTGATCTCGTACTACTTCGGCGGCAAGGAAGGGCTCTACCGCGCGGTCGCGGAGCGCTGGCGGGCCTCCGAGCCGGCCATCACCGAGGGCGCCGAGTCGCTCGGCGAGATGGTCGGCGCCTATGCCCGGACGTCGATCGCGCGGCCCGACCTGCTGCGGCTACTCGTTCGCGAGGCCGTCGACCGCGACACCAGCAGCAACGACGCGGAGGGGCAACGCGCCCGTTTCCAGGGCATGGTCGACGACTTCCGCCGCCGCCAGTCCGACGGCGAGCTCGCCGACGACCTGGACCCGGCGTACACGGGCCTGGCCCTCTTCGGCCTGGCCTCCGCCCCGGTCGTCTTCCCCCAGATCGCCCGTGCCCTCGGCCTCGACCCGGACGACGAAGACTTCACCACGAAGTACGCCGAAGAGGTCGCCCGCTTGGTGTCGCATCTCAAAGACTAAATGGCGCGGTTGCGGAGTTCGGCGCGGTAGGCCTCGAGGGCGATGAGTTCGCCGAACATGCGGTTGTACTCGTCGGCGCGGTCGATCGGGTTGGTGCGTTGGAGCTTCGACTTCAGGTCGGCGATGCGGCGGGCGCAAGTCAGCTCCTGGAGACGCGCGAGGAGCGCGTGCGCGTACTGCTCGTCGGGGTCACGGCCGAGCCGGAGCGGGTCGACGGCCAGTGCGCCGACCACCGCGGCGGCCGGGTCGTTACCGATGGCATCGCGGACCGCGACCACCCAGGCCTCGCCGGGCGCGGCGACGGCCGGGCCGCCGACCTTCGCCATCGCGGCCCGGACCGCGGCCAGCCACGGATGCGTGAAGTCGTGGTCGTCGAGCTCGTCGAACGCGGTCCCGACCAGCGCCGGGAACTGCATCGCGACCTTCAGCACGTCCCACTCGATCACGAACCGCTGGTCCCGCGGTGACGGGATGTCGGTCCGCTGCACCGGCCGGGCCTCGGCGGCAGCGGCCGCGGCCTGCTGCTGGTGGTGCTGTTGCTGCTGCGGTGCCACACCTCGGGACGCCGCGCGGTAGACCTCCGACCGGACCTGGTCGACCTCCATGCCCAGCTGCCCGGCCAGCTCACGGGTGAACCCGTCCACCTTCGACCGGTCCCGGATGCTGATCACCAGCTTGGCCGCCTCGCGGAGCGCGTCGATCCGGGTGTCCGCCCGGTCCAGGTCGTACTTCGTCAGCACGTTCCCGAGCACGAACCGGTACAGCGGGACGCGCCGCCCGATCAGCTCGCGGACCGCGGCGTCGCCCTTCTGCAGCCGCAGGTCGCACGGGTCCAGCCCGTCCGGCTCGACCGCGACGTACGTCTGCGCCGCGAACGCCTGGTCGCCCGCGAACGCCTTGAGCGCCGCCCGCTGACCCGCCTCGTCGCCGTCGAAGGTGAAGATCACCTCGCCGCGGAACTGGTCGTTGTCGAGCAGCAGTTGCCGCAGCACCCGCGCGTGGTCGTCGCCGAACGCCGTACCGCAGGTCGCGACCGCGGTCTGGACGCCGGCCAGGTGACACGCCATCACGTCGGTGTAGCCCTCGACCACGACGGCCTGCCGGCCCTTCGCGATCTCCCGCCGGGCCAGGTCCACGCCGTACAGCACCTTGGACTTCTTGTAGATCGGCGTCTCGGGCGTGTTCAGGTACTTCGCCTCGATCCGGTCGTCGTCGAACAACCGGCGGGCGCCGAACCCGATCACGTCCGACGACGCGTCCCGGATCGGCCACATCAGCCGACCGCGGAACCGGTCGTACAGCCCGCGCTGACCGTCGGCGGCCACGCCGGAGGCGACCAGCTCGGCGTTCGTGAAGCCGCGACCGCGCAGATGGCTCACCAGCGCCTCGCCGCCGCGCGGCGAGAACCCGACCCCGAACTGGACCGCGGCGTCCTTGTCGAACCCGCGCTTGTCCAGGAATTGGCGGCCGAGCGACGCCTCGGGCGCGCCGAACAGCTGGTCGACGTAGAACTCGGCGGCCACCCGGTGAGCCTCGACCAGCCGCGGCCGCTGGTTCCCCGGGCCGCGCGGCACCGGCGCGCCGGAGTCCTCGTACCGCAGCTGGATGCCGACCTTCGAGGCCAGCGTCTCGACCGCCTCCGAGAAGGTGATCTGGTCGACCTTCTGGATGAAGTCGATGACGTCGCCGCCCTCTTGGCAGCCGAAGCAGTAGAAGAAGCCGCGGGCCGGGGTGACGTTGAACGAGGGCGACTTCTCGTCGTGGAACGGGCAGAGGCCCTTCAGGTTGCCACCGCCGGCGTTCTTCAAGGTCACGTACGAACCCACGACGTCGTCGATGCGGGCCCGCTCGCGCACCAGCGCGATGTCCTCTTCCTTGATCCGGCCTGCCACCCCGCGAGTCTAGCCGGGCCGATCACGTAGGTTGACGGGTATGCCACGTACCCTTCGCCAAGGTCAGCGGTCCGAGCTGTACGTCGTCGATGTCGCCCGTAACGAGCACCGGCTGGTGTTCAGTTCGGACGAGGTGCTGTTCGAGGCGCCGAACTGGCTCGCCGACGGTACGTTGATTGTCAACGGCAACGGGCTGCTGTACCGGGTGGCCGACGGGCTCGAGGAGATCGAGCTCGGCGGGGTGCCCGCGATCAACAACGACCACGTGGTCAGCCCGGACGGGCGGACGGTGTACGTGTCGGCCGGGGACGGGCACATCTACGCCGTACCGATCGAGGGCGGCGCGGGCCGCCGGGTCACCAACGACCGCGGGGCCGGGTTCCACCACTACCTGCACGGTGTGTCCCCGGACGGTACGACGCTCGCGTACATCGGGCTGGAGTGGGTCGGCGAGCGGCGGATCACCAACGTGTGGACGATCCCGGCCGCGGGCGGCGCGGACGTCCAGGTGACCGACGACGAGTTCGCTGACGACGGGTCGGAGTACGGGCCGGACGGCGAGTGGATCTACTTCAACTCCGAACGCGCGGGACAGGCGCAGCTGTTCCGGATCAAGGACGGCACGGCCCAGCAGCTGACCGACGACGAGCGGGTCAACTGGTTCCCGCACCCCGCGCCGGACGGGTCGGCGATCGCCTACGTGAGCTTCCCGACCGGCACCGAAGGGCATCCGGTCGACATCGACGACGTCCGGCTGCGGCTCCTCACCCGCGACGGCGAGATCCGCGAACTGACGAGCCTGTTCGGCGGCCAGGGCACGATGAATGTGCCCAGCTGGTCACCGGACAGCTCGTCGTTCGCGTACGTCACCTACCCGCTCTAGACGTCCGCCAGCTCGACGGAGGTGTCCGCGAGGCGGGCCGGGTCGACCTGCTTGCCGGAGCGGATCAGCGCGCTGACCGCGTCGATCGTGTCCCACGTGTTCACGTGCATACCGGCGAGGACGTGGTTCTCGTCGTCCAGCCAGAACGCCAGGTAGGCGCCGGACTTCGGGTCGCCACGCAGCACCACGTGGTACGACGTACCGCGCGGCACCTCGCCCGCGTACTCCATGCCCAGGTCGAACTGGTCGGTGAAGAAGTACGGGATCGCATCGTGCGACACGTCCTCGCCGAGCATCGCCTTCGCGGCCGCGGCGCCGGTGTCCTTCGCGTTCTGCCAGTGCTCGACGCGGACCGAGCGGCCGAGCAGCGGGTGGTCCCAGCGAACCACGTCGCCGGCGGCGTACACGTCCGCGACCTTCGTCTGCAGGTCCGGGCCGGTGACGATGCCGGAGCCGTTCTCCGGCGTCGCGACCTCGATGCCGGCCGCCGCGGCGAGCTCGGTGTTCGGCCGGACGCCGACGCCGACGATCACCAGGTCCGCCGGGATCACCTCGCCGCCGGTCACCTTGACGCCGGTGACCTTGTCGGTGCCCTCGAAACCTTCGACGCCGGTACCGAAGCGGAACTGCACGCCGTGCGCGCGGTGCAGGTCGGCGAACAGCCCGCCGACCTCTTCCCCGAGGACCGCGGCGAGCGCGGTCGACTGAGGCTCGACGACCGTCACCTCGCAGCCCCGCTCGCGCGCGGCCGCCGCGGCCTCGAGCCCGATCCACCCGGCGCCGACGACGACCACCCGCGGCTTCGCGGCGTACGCCTCGGTCAGCGCCTGCGACTCCTCCGCCGTCCGCAGGTAGTGCACGCCCGGGAGCTCGGCCCCCGGTACGTCGAGTTCGCGGACCCGGCTGCCGGTCGCGATCAGGAGCTTCGCGTACGGGACCTGCGTGCCGTCGTCGAGCGTCACCGTGTGCGCGGCCGGGTCGATCGCGGTCGCCGTCGTACCGAGCCGGAGATCGATCGAGTGGTCGTCGTACCACTGCTGGTCGTGCAACTGCGCGGCACCGGTGTCGGCCTTGCCGAGCAGGACGTCCTTGGACAGCGGAGGTCGCTCGTACGGCAAGGACTTCTCGCTGCCGATCAGGACGATCCGCCCGCTCCAGCCGTCCTCCCGAAGGGTCTCGGCCGCGGTCGCACCCGCGAGACTCGCACCGACGATCACGATCTGTTCATCAGCCATGAACGAACCTTAGTCCTCGCTGAACCCTTGTCGCAGGCGGTCTCGATGACTACGTTGTCGCAGGACATAATACGTCCTATGTCTTGCTGAGGAGAGTCATGCGCGTACCCCGACCAGGCCGCCTCGCGGCCGCCGCCCTCCTGGTGTTCGTCACCCTCACCTCGCCGGCCCGCGCGTCCGGGCCGCCCGCCCCGTTCGTCGACGACAGCGTGCTGTTCCAGCAGAAGACCGACGGCTACTCCTGCTTCCGGATCCCGGCCGTCGTGCATGCCGCCAACGGCGACGTACTCGCCTTCGCGGAGGGTCGCGTCGCGGACTGCGGCGACGACGGCGACATCGACATCGTGCTGCGCCGCTCCACCGACGGCGGCCAGACCTGGGGGCCGCTGCAGGTGGTCTCCGACGGCAACGGGAGTACCCACGGCAATCCTGTGCCGATTGTTGACAATCGGACAGGCCGGGTCGTCCTGGTGACGACCCACAACGGCCCGGAGCCCTGCACGAACGGCTGCGACCGCGACCCGTACGTGCAGACCAGCGACGACAACGGCGCCACCTGGACCGCGCCCCGCGAACTCACCGACGCGAAGCTGCCGAGCTGGAACTTCTGGTACGCCACCGGCCCGATGCACGGCATCCAGCTCCAGCACGGCCCACACGCCGGCCGGCTCATCGTCGGCGCGAACTTCGAGACGTACGACGGGGTCGGGCCGCATGTCTACGGCACGCACCTGCTGTACTCCGACGACTCCGGCGAGACCTGGCACATCGGGGCGACGACGTCCCGGGAGGACGGGAAGGTGATCGCGCAGGAGGTGACCGTCGTCGAGCTGAACGACGGCCGGATCTACGCGCTCGCCCGGGAACGCGGGACGGATCCGGGCAACCGCGCGTACGCGATCAGCAGCGACGGCGGGGAGACGTTCGACAAGCCGTTCCGGACGATCCCGCAGCTGGTGATGCCGGACGTGCAGGGGTCGCTGCTGCGGTTCGACTCGCACCGGATCCTGTTCTCGGCGCCCGCGCATCCGGCCGCGCGAGAGGTGCTGACGGTGCGGTCGTCGTACGACGAGGCTCGGTCATTCGGCACGTGGCAGCAGGGCAAGGTGTTCTGGTGGGGGCCGTCGGCGTACTCCGACATGGTCCGGCTGGACGGGGACCAGGCGGGGTTGCTGTACGAGGCGGGGGTGGCGAGCCCGTACGAGTCGATCCGGTGGGCGCGGTTCAACGAGGCGTACCTGTCGGTGCCGAACGGGACGCCGCCGGGCATCCCCGGCCCGCCGGCGCCGGGGCCGCTGACGCCTGACGTCGGGCCGGCGCACAATCCGGCGTACGTGCGCGGTGAGGCGACTGTTGCCGAGGGCAAGTTCGGGAACGGGCTCGCGCTGGACGGGGTGGACGACTACGTCGAGGTGCCGTTCGACCGGTCGATCGACCTCGGGGCGGACGACTTCACGATGATGACGTGGATCAAGTACGGGTCGACGACCGGGTCGCACGCGATCCTCTGGGCCTATCGGACGGGGTCGGGGAGTACGCCGCAGGTGTGGTTGCGGGCGGAGCCGGAGAGCCAGCGGATCCGCGCGCTGCTGTCGGTCGACCGGTTCAACGTGACGGTGCAGTCGACGTCGGCGTACAACGACAACCAGTGGCATCACATCGTACTCCAGCGTGCGAACGGGAAGCTGCGGCTGGTGGTCGACGGCGTCGAGGCCGGCTCCACGGCGGCTCCCGCCGGGTCGGTCACCGCGGGGAAGGAGTTCGGCGTCCAGGGCATCCACATCGGCCAGCGGGTCGACGGCGCCAACCGCTTCCAGGGTTCGCTGGACGAGGTCCGCGTCTACCGCCGGGCGCTCTCCGACGAAGAACTGACCCAGATCCGCCTCACCAACAAGCCCAACAACAACCGCCTAGGCCTGGACCTCCCCTTCACCGCCATCCACTGAAGCCTGTCAGCTGGTGCGGGCTACCAGCTGACTGTGCCAAGCGAGGGCTGAGGGGTCGGTGAGGCTGGCTACCTGGTCGACTATGACGCGGAGGCGGGAGTGGTCGTCGGTGGCGGTGGTGAAGTCGGACTGGAAGGGGATGTCGAGGTGTCGTGGGGCGGTTTTCCACAGTGCTTCGACCAGTTCGGTGAGGAGTTCGCGTTGGGTGGCTCGGCGGGCCTGGCGTTCCGGGGACTTGAGGACGTGGTACATGCCGACGCCCTTCAGCAGCCCGATCTCGGTGCGGATTCCGGGCGGCACCACCAGGTCCGCCTCGTACCGGATCAGCCGCGACCCGCCGAACACCGCGTGCGTCGCCTGCTCGGCCGCCGTCGCGAACCGCCCGATCAGCTCGCTCGTCAGGTCCTTCAGCCCACCGAGCGCCCGCCGGCTGTCGTCGAACGTCGACGCCGGCCAGTACCGCAGCGCCTTCAGCCGCGCCCACCCCTCGTCCAGCTCGGCGTCGCTTGCCTCCGGCAAGTACATCTGCCGGACCGTCTCCCAGTACGGCTCCCGCACCGTGTCGACCGCGGCCAGGTCGATGTGATGGGCAACGATCCCGTCCTCGACGTCGTGCACCGAGTACGCCACGTCGTCGGCGAAGTCCATCACCTGCGCCTCCAGGCAACGCCGCTCCCCCACCCCCGGCCGCAACCACGTGAACACCGCGAGATCGTCGTCGTACACCCCGAACTTCCGCTCGCCAGGACGTCGCGCCCACGGGTACTTCGTCGCGGCGTCGAGGGTCGCGCGGCTCAGGTTGAGCCCGACGCTGCGCCCGTCCGCGTCGAACGTCTTGGACTCCAGCCGGGTCAGCAGCCGCAAGGTCTGCGCGTTCCCCTCGAACCCGCCGATGTCCGCCGCGACCTGGTCGAGCGCCCGCTCCCCGTTGTGCCCGAACGGCGGATGCCCGAGATCATGCGCCAGACACGCGGCGTCCACGATGTCCGGATCGCAGCCGAGCGTCGCCGCCAGCTCCCGCCCGATCTGCGCGACCTCGAGGCTGTGCGTCAACCGGTTCCGCACGAAGTCGTCGCTCCCGGCCAGCACCACCTGCGTCTTCGCCGCCAGCCGCCGCAACGCCGCGCTGTGCAGCACCCGCGCCCGATCACGCGCGAACGCTGTCCGCCCCGGCCGCTTCACCGGCTCCGCGACCCACCGCTCCGCGTCGTGCTCGTCGTACCCCTCATGCTGCTTCCTCATCACCACCCACACTAACGGCGACCACGGACATTTAGATTAAGTGCGTGCCCCGCGGGCGGCCGGACCACGGACCGGAACGCCTGGCGATTCCTGAAGACTGAGTGGTCGTCCGCGGGGCCGGTCTTGTGTTCGGCCGCTGGGCCTGTTCGGGAACTTGGAGCCGCCTCGCTGGGGGTGGACTTCTGCTTGTGGAATGTCTGGGCTGTGCCGTTGTCGGACTGGGCCGAGTGACCGTGTTCGTTGTGGTGGAAGGATCTTCGTGGAGCTGACCTTGGGTATCGACCTGGCGTGCCGGGCCGCGCACCAGGCCTCGCTGGCCCGTCGTGATGGGACGTTCGTGTGGACGGGGAGGAAGTTTCTTCACCCGGCCGGCTGAACTAGAGGCGTTGTGGGCCGCGATCGGTCTCACCGAGGCCGACACGCTCACGGTGGTGATGGAACCGACCCGCAACGCCTGGGCGCCGGTGGCGTCATGGTTCCGCCGCCGGCGCGCGAAGGTCTCGATGGTGCCCACCACCCAGTCGGCCGACCTGCGGGCGTACTACTCCAAGCACACCAAGAACGACCATCTGGACTCCAAGCTGCTGGCCCGGCTGCCGCTGCTACACCCCGAAGGGCTGCGCGAGCACACCGGCGACGGGCCAGCCGAACCGCTGCGCCGCGCGGTGAAGATCAGGGCGTCCATCGTGAAACGCCGCACCGCGATCTTCTCCCGGCTCGACGCCCACCTGGAGTTGCTCGGCCCGGCCTGGTACGACGCGCTCGGCTCGAACTACGGCAAGGCCGCGCTGGCGGTGCTGACCCGCTACGCCGACCCCCACGCGCTGGTGCGGCTCGGGCAGGCCCGGCTGACCCGGTTCCTGATCCGGCATTCGCGCGGCGCCTGGCGCGACGACCACGCCCGGGCACTACTCACCGCGGCGAAACAATCGATCGAGCTCTGGGGAACCGACGGGATCGACTTCGCGGAACTGGCCGCCGACATCGCGGTCGAAGCCGAACAGGCCCAGGTGCTGACCGAGCAGATCGAGGACCTCGATGAACGCTGCGCGAACCTCTACGCCGAGGCCGACCCCACCGGCATCATCGCCTCCGCGCCCGGCGTCGGGCCGGTCACGTCCGCGATCATCACCGGCCGGATCGGTGACCCGCACCGGTTCACCAGCCTGGCCGCGATCCGCGCCTACTCCGGCCTGGTCCCGAAGATGGCCCAGTCCGGGCAGTCCCTCCACCAGCACGGCCTCACCAAGGCCGGCGACCCACTGCTGCGCGAAGCCCTGTTCACCGCGGCCGACGCCGCCCGCAAGACCGACCCACAACTCGCGGCGAAATACGCCCGGCTGATGTCCACCCAGCGGCACCACGACTCCGCGATCTGCCACATCGCCACCACCCTGCTCACTCGGATCGCGACCTGCTGGCGCACCGGCCAGCACTACACCCTGCACGACACCGACGGCCGCGTCATCACCCCCGAAGAAGGCCGCCAGATCGTCAAGACCAAGCACCAGGTCGACAAGCAGACCCGGACCAAAGCCGCCAACACCCGCCAGTCCCAACGCCGCAAACACAGGACGAGCCGGGAGTCACAGGAGTCGCTAAGCGCTCCAACATCCCGGCCCGCCAACACCAGCATAGAAGCTACCCAGGTGGCTTGACATTCCTTAGGAACTCAGTTTCGCGACCTTCAGATGGCTACGCAGTAACGGATCCAGATGACGCCGTCCCGGAAGACCTCGGTCCCGGCGTGTTGCAGGTGCAGGCGGGGAGTGTCGTACCACGACTCGCCGCCCGACAGCACTGGGTGGATGAGCAGCGCGAGCTCATCCACCAATCCTTGGTCCAGGCAGGTCCTGGTGAGTGCGGGCGAGTCCACACGCACGGTCTGTACGCCCCGCCGGCCCAGAACGGTGAGGATTTCTAGCAGGTCCGCCTCCTCGTAGCCCGTGACGAGTTCGCGGGTGGTCGCGTCCGGCGGGCGCGGCGGCGTGAGGTCGGCATAGAGGGCCAGTACGCCGGACCAGTAGCCAAGCTCGCGCAACGAGTCCCACGTGTGGACGCGGGCCCGGTCGTCCACCACCGCCAGCAACGGCCCGTCGGCACGCGAGCCGCGGCGCGGGGCCGCCCGTACTTCGTTCTCCTGGGCAACGATCGTCTCCGCGTCGATCAGCGTCACGTCCTCCTGCCACAGCGTCGCCAGCGCATAGAACCGGGCGAGGTCGACGTCGAATCCCGACGTCGCCCCGTCCAGCGAAACCGCCAGCTGAGCCACCACATGAGGCCGCATATCCCCCAATCTAGGGACCCCCACCGACAAATCCGGTCACAGACTCCGTAGCGTTCCGGGCGAACGGGCGGGCGCTGCCGGCGCCGTGTGCAACACCTACCGGCAGATCGGTGGAGCCGTCGCGATCGCCGCCGTACTGCTTCTATTCGCGGCTCTCAACGGCACCCGCATCCGCGGGCGGGATCACCAGGGCAGCGGAGTCCCCGGTACGACGGCAGCGGCGAGGCGCTCCTGGACGGCGCGGCGGGCGCGGTTGTAGCCGGTCTCGTCGTTGTGCAGGATCGACGCGAGGTTCGCGGCCTCGTAGTACGCGTTCAGGTCGAAGGCGAGCTGAGCCGGGTCCGCCGTGAGTTCGCCGCGGTCGACGGCCTCGGTGATCGCGGTCTCGATCAGGTCCATCCATTCGCTGTGTACGGCGGCGAGGTACTCGTGGACGGCTCCGTCGCGGGCGGAGTACTCGTGCGAGACCTTCTGGAAGAAACAACCACCCGGGAACACGCGGCTCCGCGAGTAGTCGAGCCAGTGCCTGCTCAGCGCCCACACACGACCGAGGCCGGGCTCGATCTCGTACGCCGGGATGACCACGTTGTCGGCGTAGATCCGGCGCGCGGCACGGACCGTGGCGAGCTGGAGCTCCTCCTTGGAGCCGAAGTGCGCGAACAGCCCGCTCTTGCTGATCCCGAGCTCGGTCGCCAGCCGCCCGATCGACAGTCCTTCGAGGCCGTCGACCGACGCGATGTCGACGGCACGCCGCAGCACGGCGCGCCGGGTCTGATCACCCCGCGCCAGCCGTCCGTCGACCTTCTCCACGATCCCGATCCTAAGTGCATTGACTGCTACGCTGATCGAAACTAATAATACGACCGTTCGTATAGTTTGGTGGAGGGGTTCGGGATGCAGAAGCTGGTCAGTGTCGGATTGCAGACAATCGGATTGTTGTCGCCGCGGCTCGGCGGCCGGATCGCGTTCAGCCTGTGGCGGCGGCCTCTCGCCCGCGGCCGGGTCCGTGCCGACGAGGAGAGTGTCCACACTGCCGCGAAGGTCGAAAGCCTGGACGAGGCCGGCGCGGAGGTCCGGACGTACGCGTGGGGCGACGGCAAGCAGCCCGTGCTGCTCGTGCACGGCTGGCGCTCGCGGGCCTCGCGGTACGCCGCGTTCGTGACGCGACTGCTCGAGCTCGGGTACAGCCCGGTCTCGTACGACGCCCCGGCACACGGCGACTCCGACGGCGAGGTGACGTCGATCCTCGGGCACCAGCGGATCATCCGCGCGCTGGAGGAACGGCACGGCCCGTTCGAGGGCGTGATCGCGCACTCCCTCGGCGTACCGTTCGCGCTGTACGCCGTCCGCGAGGGCGTCGCCGCGAAGCGAATGGTGATGATCAGCGGGGTCGCGGACTTCGGCTACCTCGCCGACGCGTTCTGCGCCGAGCTCGGCCTCGGCCCGACGCTCAACCGCGAACTGCGCCGCTGCATCGAACGCGGGTACTTCGACGGCGACCACGACATCTGGACCCGCTTCTCGGTCACCACCGGCAAGGCCGAGCTACTAGTGATCCACAACGACGAGGACGACGTGGTCGACCCCGCCCAGGCCCAGGTCCTGCTCCGGAACTACGGCCCGCACGCCCATTTCCTGCCGACCACCGGCCTCGGCCACCGCCGGATCCTCTCGGACCCAGCGGTGATCGCCGAAGCTGTTGCCTTCCTGCAGGACTCAGATGTCCCGGAAGGTCTCGATCTGAGCGCCTAGCGAGTTCAGCCGGGTCGCCAGGTCCTCGTACCCGCGGTTGATCACGTAGATGCTGCGCAACACCGACGTACCCTTCGCGGCCAGCATCGCGATCAGTGCGACCACGGCCGGGCGGAGCGCCGGCGGGCACATCATCTCGGCGCCGGAGAAGTGCGTCGGCCCCTCGACCATCACCCGGTGCGGGTCGAGCAGCTTCACCCGGCCGCCGAGCTTGTTCAGGTCGGCCAGGTAGATCGCACGGTTCTCGTACACCCAGTCGTGGATCAGCGTCTGCCCGGTCGCCGTCGCGGCGATCACCGCGAAGAACGGCAGGTTGTCGATGTTCAGCCCGGGGAACGGCATCGGGTGGATCTTGTCGATCGGCGCGTGCAGCTTCGACGGCCGGGTGGTCAGGTCCACCAGCCGGGTCCGGCCGTTCTCGGCCAGGTACTCCGTACTGCGGTCGTAGTCGAGCCCCATCTCCTCGAGCAGCGCGAGCTCGATCTCCAGGAACTCGACCGGCGCCCGGCGGATGGTGATCTCGGACTTCGTGACGATCGCCGCGGTGAGCAGGCTCATCGCCTCGATCGGGTCCTCGGACGGCGCGTAGTCCACGTCGAGGTCGATGTCCGCCTTGCCGTGCACGGTCAGCGTCGTGGTACCGATGCCGTCGATCGTCACGCCGAGCAGGTCGAGGTAGAAGCACAGGTCCTGGACCATGTAGTTCGGGCTCGCGTTCCGGATCACCGTGACGCCGTCGAACCGGGCCGCGGCCATGATCGCGTTCTCGGTCACCGTGTCACCGCGCTCGGTCAGCACGATCGGCTTGCCCGGTGCGATCGCCCGGTTCACCAGCGCGTGGTACTGCCCGCCGGTCGCCTTCACCTCGAGGCCGAACGGGCGGAGCGCGGTCATGTGCGGCTCGACGGTCCGGGTGCCGAGGTCGCAGCCACCGGCGTACGGCAGCTCGAACGCGTCCTCGCGGTGCAGCAGCGGACCGAGGAACATGATGATCGAGCGGGTACGGCGGGCCGCGTCGGCGTCCATCGACTCCAGGTCGAGCTGCGCCGGCGGGACGATCTCCAGGTCACCCGCGTCGTTCAGCCAGGTCGTGCGAACGCCGATCGAGTTCAGTACCTCGAGCAGCCGGTTGACCTCTTCGATCCGGGCGACCTTGCGCAGCGTCGTACGGCCCTTGTTCAGCAGCGAGGCGCAGAGCAGCGCGACACCGGCGTTCTTGCTGGACTTGACGTCGATCGAGCCGGACAACTGGCGGCCGCCGGCTACTCGGAGGTGGACCGGGCCGCCACCGAGAGAGACAATTTCGGAGTCGAGCGCCTCGCCGATCCGGGCGAGCATCTCGAGGGTGAGGTTCTGATGACCCTTCTCGATCCTGTTCACGGCACTCTGGCTGGTGTTCAGTACTTCGGCCAGTTGCGTCTGTGTCCAGCCGCGGTGCTTGCGCGCGTCCCGGATCAGGTTTCCGATCCGGCTCAGGTAGTCGTCGGTCATACCCGGGACCATATCTCACATGTGAGATACCGCTGCGCCGACCCGCCGGTACCAGCGTAGCGAACATCACCGCGGTGCCTTCGAGGACCCGCCTGACCTGGTGAAACGCCCGCAGCCTAGAGTTGCCCCACACTCCCGCCGCCACCCGGAGAGGATCCAGCAGATGCCCGACGACACCTCCGCCGCGGTGGTCAACGAGTTCGAGGCGGAGTCGTGGCCGCTGGAAGCAGCCGCGGACAGCCTGCACCAGGTGATCGAGGGGTTCCACAACGGCGACACCCGGCCGCTGGTGATCGGCGACGGCGACCAGCCGGTGCTCGTGGTGCTGGCGATCGCCGACCTGGCCGACTTCCGGGCCCGGATCGCGGAGCTGCTCGGCAACCCGGTCGACGCCGGCTGGCTGCGGTACTACCTGCGCTCGAACTTCGACATCAGCTCCGAGCGCCTGGTCGAGCTGCTCGGCGTCGACGCCGACCACGGGCTCTCGTCGCTGGCCAGCCAGGTGAACGTCGAGCAGGCCGCAACGCTGATGCAGGACCACGTCCGCCGGACCGAGGCCGGCGGGAACCCGCTGATGCTGATCGGCGACGGGACGATGGCGACCGCGGCGCTGCTGTCGTTCCAGGCGTTCCAGGTGCTGATCGCGATGGAGGGCGACGGGAAGTACGACGACGACTCCTGCGCGCACGACGACGAGGAGAAGCCGACCACTCCGCTCGAGGTCCTCGCGGAGCGGATCGGGCCGGTGTCGACGCAGATCGTCGCGCAGCTGAACGCGGGCCGCGAGCCCGGCCTGCCGCGGTACGAGCTGCACTTCGAGGACAACCTGGTCGAGCACCTGCGCGACCTGGAGGCGCGCGCGCAGAAGACGCCGGGCGGCGGCGCGTACGACGAACTGAACGACCTGCTGCACCAGTTCGACCAGATGCGCAGCGGGCTGGTCCAGGCGGACGCGGACGCGGAGCCGGACGAAGCGCCGTACCTCGAGGCCACCGATCTGAAGGCGGCGCTGCCGGACATCCGGGACGCGTTCCGCGACGGCGCCGACGACCCGTACCTGATCGGCCTGGACGGCCGGCCGCTCGCCGGGCTGATCTCGTTCGACCTGTATGAGGAGCTGCAGAAGGTCTCCGTCGAACTCGACGGCACCGACGAGGCCCCCGTCCTCCCCCTCCCCGAGCCTCGCTGGGAGAACGGCCCGCGCCTGCTCCCGTTCGAGATCGCGCTGGAGATGTGCGAGGCGGTCTGCGAGGACATCACGAACGGCGAGGGCTCGATGCTCTTCATCGCCGACGAGGACGACGAACCCGAACTCGTCCTGGCCCCCCTCGTCTGGCTCTGGGCGTACGTCGACCACCTGAACCTCGCCGACGCCTGAGGCTTCGCACCCTCTCCAAGTGAGACCCCGCAGTGCCATCCTGGACCGGTGAAACGGTCCATACCACTCGTCGCGGCGGGCTGCCTGGTGCTCGCCGGCTGCTCGTCGGCCGGCCAACCGGGCGTGACTGTCGACCAGGCGGCGACGCTCGCCGACCAGGCCGTCCATCTGAAGGTGACCGGGCTACCGGCCGGCAAGCCGGTCCAGGTCGGCGCCGAGGCTGTGGACCGCGATGGCAGGAAGTGGCACAGCGAGGCGACGTTCACCGCGGACGCCCGCGGGACGGTCGACCTCGACAGCGCCAAGCCGTCGAGTGGGAGTTATCAGGACCCCGACGGGATGGGGCTGTTCTGGTCGATGAACCCGCCGGACGGCGACCCCGACACCCAGTCGTACATCCCGCCGACGGAGAGCGGGAGAGCCGTCGAACGCCTCGACGTGAGCGTGCGCCGCAACGGCAAGCGGCTCGCGAGTACGACGCTCACACGGCGCTGGGCGTCCGCCGGCGTGACGTTGACGGCGGTCACCTCGGCCAAGGACAAGTTCACCGGCATGTACGTCGCGCCGAAACCGGACGGTTCGAAGCACCCCGCCGTACTGTTCCTCGGTGGATCGGAAGGCGGCGTACCGCCGCTGTCGAGCCCCGCGTTGCTCGCGTCGCACGGGTATCCGGTGCTGGCGCTGGCGTACTTTCACGCGCCGGGAGTACCGGCGGACCTGCGTGACGTCCCACTCGAGTACTTCGCGTCGGCGGCCCGCTGGCTCGCGCGGCAGCCCGGGGTGGACCCGGCGCACCTGGTCGTGATGGGTACGTCGTACGGCTCCGAGCCGGCCTTGCTGCTGGCCGATCACTTCCCGGAGCTCGTCGCCGCGACCGTCTTGTATGCGCCGGGCTCGTACGTGACGGGGTCGTTCCCGCATCCAGGTGGCGCGGCCTGGACGTACCGGGGCACCTCGTTGCCGCCCGACGATCCGATCCCTGTCGACGGTGTCGACGGTCCCGTCCTCGCGGTCGCCGGCTCCGCCGACGCGACCTGGGGGTCGAAGTCGTCCGCGGAACTGATCATGCAGAAGCTCGACGCGGCGCGCGACAAGGTCCCGCACGAGGCCGTGATCGTCGACGGCGCCGGTCACGGGATCGGCGGTGCGCCGTACCTTCCGCACGGCACCGTCTTCAACCACCCCATCGTCGGCCACTTCACCCTCGGCGGCACCCGCCCAGCCAACGAGTCCGCCCTACTCCAGGGCTGGACAAAGACGCTCGCGCTGCTCGCGGCGCTCTAGCTGAACGGGAACAGGGGCTGCCATTCCGCGAGGGTGGCGATCTCGTAGACGTCGGCCGGGGTGTACGGGTCCTTCGCGAGGATGTCGCGGACCTCGGCCTCGTCGGCGACGTCGTACACGAGCAGCGCGCCGGTGCCGTCGGGGAACGGGCCGGCGGCGACCAGTTTGCCCGCTTCGCGGAGGGACGCGAGGTAGTCGCGGTGGGCGGGGCGGACCTCCAGGCGGCGGTCGGTCTCGGACACGTCGAAGCGCAACTGCACGACAAATTGGGCCATGGCCAGAAGCCTACATCGCCCATAGAACAAAGAGATTTGGTGCGGGTAAGGGAGTCACGAGCCGCCACAGCGGCTGGTTCAGGTCAGACCCGAAAGTCGACGAGTGAGCTCCCTTCCCGCCCGGATATTCTGACCAGCCGGTGCACCGCTATGCAAGGGTTTGGTGAAGACAAATTCCTACAATCAGTTGGTTGAGGTAACGCTTCGTGATCGAACCGCCGGCGGCGTCGATCAGGCCGCCGATGCAGTCGTACAGACGGTCACGCCGGTCGGTTGTCAAGGCCCGATGCCCCGAGTACGACGACAGAAGTTCGAGATATTCGGCCCTCGGGTAGGTCGCGTCCCAGGCGTATTTGCGGGACTCCACGGACTTGAACAGACCGGTGTCCGCCAGGCCCGCGGGATCTTCCGGTACGTCGTCCGAGGCGGGTAGCGGGCCGGCCGCCGGGTCGTCGGTGAACCTGTCGTAGCAGGTCTGCACGTCGGCGAAGAACTGCTCGGAACCGCCGGCCACGTGGTGGGTGGAGACCACCGCCAGCGCACCGCCGGGTCGGAGCAGCTCGACACATCGTTCGACGCGGGTTGCCGGATCGAGCCAGTGGAAGGCGGTGGCGGAGAGGACGAGGTCGTACTCCCCCGTTCGCAGCTCCCACGTGTCGAAGTCCGCGACGATCACCTCGATCGTTGGGAACTTCCGCCGCAATACCTCCGCGAGCCCAGGACTGAGTTCAACGGCGGTGATGGTCCAGCCCCGGGCCAGCATGGCGGCGGTTGCCTGGCCGGTGCCGGGGCCGATTTCGAGCACCCGCGGGTGCGGGCCGACCTGCCGAGCGAGGTCGTCGAAGAGCTCGCGCGGGTAGGTCGGACGGACGCGGTCGTACAACTCCGCGTCCTCACCGAAGGTCTGCCGGAGAGTCTGCCTGCTCACCCGTCCAATGCTGCGCGGCCGGACTCCAGGCGGGCGACCGGAATGCGGAACGGTGAGCATGAGACATAGTCCAGGCCCACCTCGTGGAAGAAGTGGATGCTGTCCGGGTCGCCGCCGTGCTCTCCGCAGACGCCCAGCTTGAGCTCCGGTTTGGTCGCCCGGCCGCGCTCGACGCCGGTCCGGACGAGCGCGCCGACCCCCTCCCGGTCGATCGACTCGAACGGCGACACCGCGAAGATCCCCTTCTCCAGATACCGCGAGAAGAACGCGCCCTCGACATCGTCCCGGCTGAACCCCCACGTGGTCTGCGTGAGGTCGTTCGTCCCGAACGAGAAGAAGTCGGCCGCCTCCGCGATCTGGTCCGCGATCACCGCGGCCCGCGGCAGCTCGATCATCGTGCCGATCGGAACCTCGACTCCGACCTCGGCCAGCACGCGTGACACCTCGTCACGCGCGAGCTGCAGTTCCTGGACGGCGCCGACCAGCGGGATCATGATCTCCGGCCGCGGGTCCTTCCCGCGCTGACGCAGCTCGACCGTCGCCGACGCGATCGCCCGTACCTGCATCGCGAACAGCCCGGGGATCACCAGCCCGAGCCGTACGCCGCGCAGCCCGAGCATCGGGTTCTGCTCGTGCAGCCGCTCGACCGCCGCGAGCAGCTTCTCGTCGTGGGCCGACGCCGTACCCCGCTCGCGCGCGATCGCGACCTGCACCGCGAGCTCCTCCATCGACGGCAGGAACTCGTGCAGCGGCGGGTCGATCAGCCGGATCGTCACCGGCAGCCCGTCCATCGCGTCCAGCAGCTCGAGGAAGTCTCCGCGCTGCAACGGTTCCAGCTCGGCCAGCGCCGCCTCGCGATCCGCGTCGTTGTCCGCGAGGATCAGCCGCTCGACGGACTCCCGGCGTTCGCCGAGGAACATGTGCTCGGTCCGGCACAGCCCGATCCCCTCGGCCCCGAACCGCCGCGCCCGCGCCGCGTCGTCGGCGGTGTCGGCGTTCGTCCGTACGCCGAGCCGCCGTACGTCGTCCGCGTGCGTGATCAACCGGTGCACCGACGCGACCAGCTCGTCCCCGTCCGTCGGCGCCAGCGTGCCCTCGAAGTACTGCACGACCGGCGACGGCACGACCGGTACCTCGCCGCGGAACACCTCGCCCGTGGTGCCGTCGATCGAGATCAGCTCACCCGCCCGCAGCACCGTCCCGCGGACCGTAATGGTGCCCTGGGCAACGTTCACGTCGAGCTCCTCCGCGCCGCAGACGCAGGTCTTGCCCATGCCGCGCGCGACCACGGCGGCGTGCGAGGTCTTGCCGCCGCGGCTGGTCAGGATGCCCTGCGCCGCGATCATCCCGTGCAGGTCGTCCGGGTTGGTCTCGCGCCGTACCAGGATCACCTTCTCGCCCCGCTCGGCTGCGTCGACCGCGGCCGCCGATGTGAAGACGACCTTGCCCGAAGCAGCACCCGGCGACGCCCCGATCGCCTTCGTCACAAGGTCCTTCGCGGCCGCGGCGTCGAACCGCGGGAACATCAGCTGCGCCAACTGCGCACCCTTGACGCGCCGAAGCGCCTCGTCGGTGTCGATCACGCCCTCGTCGATCAGGCTGGTCGCGATCCGGAACGCCGCCGCCGCGGTCCGCTTGCCGACCCGGGTCTGCAGCATCCACAGCTTCCCGCGTTCGACCGTGAACTCGATGTCGCACAGGTCGCGGTAGTGCCCCTCGAGCGTCGCCATGATGTGCATCAGGTCGTCGTACGACGTCTTGTCGAGCTGCTCGAGGTCGGCCAGCGGGACCGTGTTCCGGATGCCCGCGACGACGTCCTCGCCCTGCGCGTTCTGCAGGTAGTCGCCGTACACGCCGGGCTGCCCGGTCGACGGATCGCGGGTGAAGGCGACGCCGGTCCCGGAGTCCATGCCGAGGTTGCCGAACACCATCGAGCAGATGTTCACCGCGGTGCCGAGGTCCTTCGCGATCCGCTCCTGGCGGCGATAGAGGATCGCGCGGTCCGAGTTCCAGGAGCCGAAGACGGCCTCGATCGCGAGGTCCATCTGGGTCCGCGGGTCCTGCGGGAACTCGCGGCCGGTGCGCTCGTGCACTGCCTGCTTGAAGGTGCCGACCAGGGCCTGGAGATCGCCCGCGTCCAGGTCGAGGTCGTTGCGGGTGCCGCGGGCCGCCTTCAACGCCTCGATCGCGTCCTCGAAGACGTCGCCTTCCATGCCGAGCACGGTCTTGCCGAACATCTGGATCAGCCGGCGGTACGCGTCCCAGGCGAACCGCGGGTTGCCCGAGTGGTGCGCGAGCCCGTTCACCGAGTCGTCGTTCAGGCCGACGTTCAGCACCGTCTCCATCATGCCGGGCATCGACACCGCGGCGCCGGAGCGGACCGAGACCAGCAGCGGGTCGTCGGCCTGGCCGAGCTTCTTGCCCATCTTCCGCTCGAGCAGGTGGACGTGGTGGTCGATCTCGTCGGCGAGGTCGGCCGGCACCGCCCCGGTCTCCAGGTACGCGCGGCACGCGTCGGCGGTGATGGTGAATCCGGGTGGTACCGGCAGGCCGAGGTTGGTCATCTCGGCCAGGTTCGCCCCCTTGCCGCCGAGGAGCTGCTTCATGTCCTTGTTGCCTTCGGCGAAGTCGTAGACGAGTTTCGGCACGGTCACTCCCTGGGTTGCAGGCGGGTGTTTTCGGCGCGGCAAAGTAGGCCGCTGGCCCGTCGGCAACGGCGGCGGGGGCGTGCTTTCAGGGTAAGCCAGAAAACCAGTCCAGTTGAACACTGGTCTCACGATGCCGACGTGACCCTGCCCACAAGGCGTTGGCCGGAAAACCCTTACAGCGTTGACAACGCGAGACAATCGGCAGCAACACAGAAGGAGGGTGTTACCCGCCTTTTCGACGGGTAACACCCTCCTTCTCAGACTGCTACAGCTTCCGCCTGGTGCGTAGGTAGTCGCCCACGACGGCGGCTCCGAGACCGTCCGCGTCCGGCGCCAGCACCCGCCCGCCGCTGCGGCGGGCGAGCAGGTCGACGAAGGCGTTCAGGCGTGGATCGTCGCCGAGGCGGAAGACGGTCAGCGAGGCGCCGAGCTTGGCGAGCCGGTCGACCTCGAAGATCGTCTTGCGGAGCGTGGCCGGCTCCGGCGGGTACGAGAACTCCGCCGTACCGTCCGGCTCCAGGTGCGCGGTCGGCTCGCCGTCGGTGACCATCAGTACGACGGGTTGCGCGTCCGGGTGCCGCCGGAGGTGCCGGCCCGCGAGCAGGAGCGCGTGGTGCGCGTTGGTGCCCTGCTCCCAGGTGCCCTCCATCCCGATCAGCTGCGGCAGCTCCACGACCCCGGCGTACCGCCCGAACGTGATCAGCTGCAGCGCGTCGTTGCGGTACCGCGTCGAGATGAGCTGGTGCAGCGCGAGCGCTGTCCGCTTCATCGGCAGCCAGCGGCCCTCCTGCACCATCGACCAGGACGTGTCGACCAGCAGTGCGACCGCGGCCCGGGCCCGGTGCTCGGTCTCCGCGATCTCCACATCCGCCACGTCGAGCTTCACGGAGCCTGAGCGTGAAGCGGTCCGCAGTACGGCGTTCCGCACCGTCCGCGGGACGTCCCACGGCTGGGTGTCCCCGAACTCCCACGGTCGGGTCGACCCGCTCAGCTCACCGGCCGCACCGGCGTTCGCGGCGTCCCGTTCACCCGATCCGCGCGCGGTCCGCAGTACGTCGGCCAACGCCGTCTGACCGAGCTGCCGGAGTGCCTTCGGCGACAACTGCAGCGAACCGTCCGGCGCCCGCTCGATCAGCCCCTGGTCGCGCAGTTGCCGCTCCAGTTCGGACAGCCGACGAGCGTCGACCGTCGCCTCGTCGCCCAGCTGCCTGGTCAGCGCGTCGAGGTCGATGTCCTCCAGCCGCGCGCCCGGATACGACTGCGCGAGCTGCTCGGCCAGCGCATCCAGCTCGGCCAGGTCGGACATCGCCTGCGCGCCCTCGGCGAGGCCGAGCGGATCGTCACCGCTCATCCGCTCCGAGGAGTACCAGTCCTCCCCCGGCCGCAGCGACTGCAGCTGCGCGTCGAGCTGGGACAGCTGCTGGGACAACTGCGCGTTGCCGAACGCCTGCTGCGACAGCTCCATCAGCTCGGCACGCTGCTCGGGTGTCATCGAGTTCAGCATTCGTTGCGCCGCGGCCGCCCGTTGGGCGAGCGCGTCGATGAGCTCCTCGACGTTCCGCGGGTTCTCCGGGAAGAACTCGCCGTGCTTGGCCATGAACTCGGCGAACAGCTGCGGTACGTCGGGCCTGTTCGCGGCATGCGCCGCGAGCAGCGCGTTGAGGTCGGTGAGCATCTCGTTGATCCGCTCGACGTCCTCGGGCGTGGTCTGCTGCAGCGCCTCCTTCATGCCCTCGAACCGCGACCCGAGCAGCTCGCGCCCGAGCAGTTCGCGGATCTCCTCGTACTTCTGCCGGGCCTCCGACGACTCCCACTGGTAGTTGGCCAACTCGCGGACGGCGGCCGCCGTACCGGAAGGCAGCGCGTCGAGCTCGGCCTCCTTGAAGCGGGCGTCGTCGGACGGGTTCGGGAACAGCTCGCGCCGTTCGGCCTCCAGCGCCTCGTTGAGCAGGCGCTGCACGTCCTGGAGCGTGCCGTCGAGGTTGTGCCGCCGCTGGATCTCGCGACGGCGCTCCCACAACCGGCGGGTCAGGTCGTCCAGGCCCTGGGTGTTCCGGGTGCCGCGCCGGAGCATCTCCTCCAGCGCGGACCGCGGCGACGACCCGTTCATCACGTCCCGGCCGATCTCGTCCAGCGCGTCCCGCAGGTCCACCGGCGCCTGCAACGGATCCGGCCCGTCGTGCCACGGCCCGTAGGACCAGCCTTCAGGGAGACCGGTCATTGGGCCTCCCGGTCTGGACCGAGGAGCGGCGGGAGCGAAGCGACCAGAGCGACGAGGGAAGACCGGGAGCAACAGCCCCATGACCCGCCGCGACGGAGTCGTGGCATCTGCATAGACATGGTCAGGCTCCGTAGACCGTTGTGTCGTCGTCGGCATCCTTCGCCACCCGTTTCGACAGGTAGAGCATCTCGAGCGCGAGTTCGACGGCGGCCGCGATCCGGCCGGGTGAGTCGTCGGTGTCCACGCCGGCGCGGGCGGCGACGTCGTGCAGCACCGGCAGCTCGGGCAGCGCGGCCAGCACCTCGCGCCCGGGCACCCGTTCGCCGGTCGTCACAAGGTTGCCGTCGGCAACAGCGTGGGCCAGCGGGGTCAGGTCCAGCCCGGCGAACCGCTCCCGGGCGGTGTCGGCCACCGACCGGCGCAGCAGGTACTCGAGCAGTTCGATCTCGCGCCCTTCCTCACCCGGCTCGAACTCGAGCTTGCCCCGCAGTACGGCGGGCACCGCCTCCAGATCGACCGGCCGGGCGACGGCCGGCTCCTCGCCGGTGATCGCCGAACGGCGCAACGCGGCGGCGGCGATCGTCTCGGCCGCGGCGACCGCGAACCGGGCCGAAACCCCGGACCGCTGGTCGATCGCCGTCGACTCGCGCAGGTGCCGGACGAACCGGGCCAGCACCTCCAGCAGCGGCTCGCCGACCTCGGCGGTGAACTCGGCCTCCTGCCGGATCACGTCCACCTCGGCGTCGATGTCGAGCGGGTAGTGGGTCCGGACCTCGGCGCCGAACCGGTCCTTCAGCGGCGTGATGATCCGGCCGCGGTTGGTGTAGTCCTCGGGGTTGGCCGTTGCCACCAGCAACACGTCGAGCGGCAGCCGGAGCGTGTACCCGCGGACCTGGATGTCGCGCTCCTCCATCACGTTCAGCAACGCGACCTGGATCCGTTCGGCCAGGTCCGGCAGCTCGTTGATCGCGACGATGCCGCGGTGCGCGCGCGGTACCAGCCCGAAGTGGATGGTCTCCGGGTCGCCGAGGCTGCGGCCCTCGGCGACCTTCACCGGGTCCACGTCGCCGATCAGGTCGCCGACGCTCGTGTCGGGCGTCGCCAGCTTCTCGGCGTACCGCAGATCGCGGTGCAGCCAGGCGACCGGCAGGTCGTCACCGAGCTCGGCGGCACGCCGGCGCGAGGCTGGGGTGATGGGGTCGAGCGGATGCTCGGGGAGCTCCGCGCCCTCGATGACGGGGGTCCACTCGTCGAGCAGGCCGACCAGCGTGCGCAGCAGCCGGGTCTTGCCCTGGCCGCGCTCGCCCAGCAGTACGACGTCGTGGCCGGCCAGCAGGGCTCGTTCGAGTTGCGGAATCACCGTCCGGGTGAATCCGACGATGCCGGGCCACGGATCACGTCCGGCCCGGAGTTCTTTCAGCAGGTTGTCACGGATCTCGGCCTTGATCGACCGGGGAAGATGTCCGGCGGCCCGGAGGTCACCAGCCTTACGAGGGAGTTCAGCAGGTGCACTAGTCACCTTGACGACGTTAGCTCGCTCCTCCCAACAGGTGGGAGCTTTATCTCACCGCCTGGGCGTCACTCGTCCGGAGGTGAAGACGTGCGTCGGTGTGAAGGTGATCGGTACCCACGGGTGCCCGGGCGCCTCGCGGGTGACGAAATGGTTGCCGTCGGCGGGCTCGGTCGGGCGCAGTTCGTACTCGTGCACCGGGTCCTCGGCGAACGCCAGCCGATCCCCCGTGGCCTGGTAGGTCAGCACCAGCTCATCGCCCCGCCGGTCCACGTCGACCCGGACGCCGGCGCGTTCGTACCGCCCGACGTGCCGGTCGTCGACCGGTCCGTCGATCGGCTGCGGCGCCTCCGGGTGCGCCACCCCGGCGTACTGCGTGAACACCTCGGACGCGAGCGGTTCGAACAGGCGGGTGCCGTTGCCGGAGTTCGTCAGCAGGCACATGATCAGCCGCGCCTCCGGGTCGATCCGGAGGAACGCGAGCTGCGAGATCGTCGTCCCGTCGTGCCCGAACAGCCGCCGGCCGCCCCAGTCGAAGATCCGCCAGGTCAGGCCGAGATCGACGAACCCGCCGATGCCGGCCGCGAACGGTACCTGCGGCTCCTGCATCACGGCGTACCGCTCGTCGGTCAGGTGCAGTTTGGCGAACTCCAGCAGGTCCGAGGCGCTCGCGGTGATCGTGCCCGCCGGGCCGATGCTGCGCGGGAGTTGCCACGTCTTCACGCGGGAACCGTCGGTGGCGAGGTGGCCGACCGCGGCGTTGTGCAGGATCGCCTCCTCGGGAAGCGTGACGGTGTGGGTCAGGCCGAGCGGCTCGATCAGGCGGGCCTTGAGCGACTCGTCCCAGGTGCGGTCGTCGAGTACTTCGATGAGGCGGCCGAGCAGGACGAAGCCGGCGTTGCAGTACGAGTACGCCGTACCGGGTTCGAAGAGCTGGTCGACGTCGGCGAGCAGCTCGACGTACCGCTGCAGGCAGTCGTCGCCGCGGCCGGTGTCGGTGAACAGGTCGCCGTCGATGCCGCTCGTGTGGATGAGCAGGTGCCCGACGGTGATCCGCGGGTCGACAGGTGCCTCTGGCAACAGTTTGACGATCGGGTCGGCCGGCCGGAGCCGCTCCTCGACGGCCAGCTGGACGATCATCGACGCCGTCCACGCCTTGCTGATCGAGCCGAGCTGGAACAGCGAGTCGGCGGTGGTCCGCACGCCGGTCGTGGAGTTCAGGACGCCGTACGGCACGATCGTCGTCTCGCCGTCGTGCCAGATCGCGAGCACTGCCCCGGTGACGTCCGCCGCCACCGCCAACTCGTCCAACCGCCGAGCCCAGTCAGCCATACGGACCAACCTACTTTGCTGCCTCCTCAAGCAATGCACGCAGGCCCGCCCACGCGGCCTTCTCGTCGAGGCCCTGCTCGACCAGGATCTGCGTCGCGACCCCGAGCGAGTCCCGGTAGAACGCGAGCAGCAGGTGTTCGGTGCCGACGTAGTTGTGCCCGAGCGTCAGCGCCTCGCCGACCGCTCCCTGCAGGACATGCGCGGTCCGGCGGGTGTACGGCGGGTTCTCCGCGTCGAGTGCCTTGTCGGCCGCTTTCGTGTCGGACGCCGGACCGGCCGGACTCTTCACGTCCATCGCAGTCCGCACCGACTCCTCGGTGATGCCGTGGGCGAGAAGCACCTTGGTCGCCAGGGCCTCGGGCTGGGTGAACAACGCGAGCAGCAGGTGCTCGGTGCCGATGAAGGAATGATTCCGGCCGCGCGCGACGTCCTTCGCGGCCGCCACCACGGCTTTCGTCCGCTTGGTGTACCGGTTGAGCGTGGGTGTGGCGGTCCAGGAGTCGGCGAAGCGTTTGTGGGCGGCCTGTTTGGTGACGCCGAGGACGGCGCTGATCTCCACCCAGGACTTGCCCGCACCCCGCGCCCGGTCCACGAAGAACCCGAGCGCCTGGTCACTGGTCGTCGTCAGTTCGCTGACCGTCGCCGCCGCGACGGCGAGCTGCTGAAGCTCGTCCTCGCTGCCGGCGTCGGCCTTGATCGTGGTGATGAGCTGCTGCAGATCCGGTCCAGGAGTCATACGTCAACCCTAGGTTGACAAACATCACCCCGTCAACCCTAGGTTGACATCGGGGGTGGGGTACCTAACGACAGGAGGTGTCCGTCGTTTCGGGCGCACCGGCAGTCCAGTCAGGCGTGAGCGGTGGCGGCCGGGAGGGACACCTCCTGTCGTTAGGTACCGTCTCCCCTGTGCAAGGCATTCCGGACGTCATCGACAGCGGACTGAGGGTGCTGTTCTGTGGGATCAACCCGGGGCTGATGTCGGCCGCGACCGGGCATCACTTCGCGCGGCCGGGGAACCGGTTCTGGCCGGCGGTGCATTTGAGCGGATTCACCCCGCGGCAGCTGAAACCCGCCGAGCAGCAGGAGCTGTTGAGCTACCGGCTCGGCATCACGAACGTCGTCGACCGGCCGTCGGCGAAGGCCGCCGAGTTGTCCCGCGCGGAGTTCCTCGCCGGCGGGGAGAACCTGGTGAAGAAGGTGCTCGACGTACAGCCCGAGTGGCTCGCCGTGCTCGGCGTCACGGCGTACCGGGACGCTTTCGGCGACCGTACGGCGGCAGTGGGCAAGCAGGACCGGACCATCGGCGCCACCCGCGTCTGGGTGCTGCCGAATCCGAGCGGCCTGAATGCCCACTACACGTTGCCGAAGCTCACCGCGGCGTTCGCGGAGCTGGCTCAGGTCAGTTGAGCGCCTTGCGCAGCGTCGAGATCGCCAGCTCGATCGCGGCGTTCGCGGCGTGCGTGTCGCGGAGCGCGTCCAGCATCACGAAGTCGTGGATGATCGCCGCGAACCGCACCGCCGTCGTCGGTACGCCGGCCGCCAGCAGCTTGGCGGCGTACGCCTCGCCCTCGTCCCGCAGTACGTCGGCCTGACCGGTGATGACCAGCGCCGGCGGCAGGCCCTGCAGCTGCTCGGTCGTCGCGCGCAGCGGTGAGGCGGTGATCTGGTTCCGCTCGCTCTCGTCGGTCGTGTACTGGTCCCAGAACCACTTCATCCCGTCCAGCTGCAGGAAGTACCCCTCGGCGAACTCCCGGTACGACGCCGTGTCGAACGACGCGTCCGTCACCGGGTAGAACAGCACCTGCTGGACGAACTTCACGTCGCCGCCCTCCTTCGCGAGCAGCGTGACGGCGGCCGTCATGTTCCCGCCGACCGAGTCGCCCGCGATCGCCAGCCGCTCCGCGTCCAGACCGTGATCTTTGCCCGAGGCAATGATCCAGCGGGCGACGGCGTAGTTCTGCTCGAGCGCGTGCGGGTACCGGACCTCGGGCGAGAGGTCGTACTCCGGGAACACCACCGCGGCGCCCGCGCCGACGGCGAGCTCGCGGACCAGCCGGTCGTGGGTGTGCGCGTTGCCGAACACCCAGCCGGCGCCGTGGATGTAGAGGATCACCGGCAGCACGCCGGTCGCGCCCTGCGGCTTCACGATCCGCGCCCTGGTGCCGTCCGCGGCCGTCACCCACTCCTCGTCGACCGGGAGCTTCGGGTAGTCGGTGGTCTGCACCTCGTCGACGGCCTTGCGGCCCTCCTCCGGGGACAGCTGGAACAGGAACGGCGGCTTCGCGGTGGCATCGGCGAAGGCCTGGGCGGCGGGCTCGAGCAATGTCATTTCTTCCTCCCATGGACTGTGAGAACGTTCGTTCTCCGCTGGCGTTTGCTACTGTAGGAGAACGTTGGTTCTCCGCGCAAGGTGGCGCGGGTCACGCTGGAGGTTTCGATGGTGCTGGACACGGCGACGGCGCAGCGGCAGGTGCTGGACGCGGCCGACGCGCTGTTCTACGAGCGCGGCGTGCAGGCGGTCGGGATGGACGCGATCCGGTCCGCGTCCGGGGTCTCGCTGAAGCGGCTGTACCAGCTGTTCCCGTCCAAGGAGACGCTGATCGAGGCATACCTGGACCGCCGGGACGCGCTCTGGAAGTCGATGCTCGCCGAGCACGTCGACGCGGCGGCCGACCCGCGGTCGCGGCTGCTCGCGGTGTTCGACTTCCTGTACGAGTGGTTCCAGCAGCGGGACTACCGGGGCTGCGCGTTCATCAACTCGTTCGGCGAGCTCGGCACCGTGTCGCCGCGGGTCGCCGAGCTGGCGCTCGAGCACAAGGAAGGCTTCCGCCGCGCGCTCGGCGAACTGGCCACCGCGGCCGGCGCCCGCGACCCGGAGGCGCTCGCCGACCACCTCATCCTGCTCAGCGAGGGCGCCATCACCCGCTCCGCGATCTCAGGCACCGCCGACCCCGCCGTCCGCGCGCGAGAGGCCGCGACGATGATCCTCAACGCATCCCTCCCCAGCTGACCCCACAACTACCCCCGCAGGCGACCCCACCACCTGCCCCATACCCCAACCCAGGAACCCCCCAACGAGCCGACCCCGGCAGTCCACCCGCGCCTCCCCCGCGAGCCGGCCCCGGCAGCTCACCCCAGACACCTGACCAGCGACCCACCCCGGCACCTGGCCCCGGCAGCGGACCCGACGAACCGACCCCAGCAGTTCACCCGCGCCGCCCCCGCGCGCCGGCCCGGGCAGCTCACCCCTGCGGCCGACCTGGCGGCCGACTTGGCGGCTGGCATGCGCAGGTGACTCCGCGAGGCGACTCGCCGGGTCGGCGCGGGAGCCGCCAGGGAATGGCGTGATGGAGTCGTGGGGCGGGTGGCACCGTCGTTCGGCAGGATGGGCCTATGCGTTTGCCGGAGCTGCTGCGATCGATCGACGGACTCTCGTACGGGCAACGCGTACGACTGCTCGCGGACCGGGCGCCGGAGCTCGCCGGGCTGCTCGGTGAGCTGGCTCGCGGCAGTGCGTTCGAGCGCGTCCTCGGCCTGCAGATCGCGGAGGTCACGCGGGACGCCGCGTACGTCTCCCGGATGCTCCGCGACCTCGACCCGGCGGTCCAGGCGCGGGCATTGGCCGCGGTCGGTCGCGGCGTACCGGTCACGGACGACGACCTGCGGATCCTGTACGACGACGCGCCTGCGGCACTCCGGTCCAAGCTGGTGGCGCTGGTACGGCGGCAGCGGCGGGAGCATCTCGCCGTACGGCTGATCGACGAGCACCGCGCGCGCTGGGGTGACGTCGCGGCGACCGGTCTGCTCGACGCGGTCGACGGCGCGACCGTGGCGCGGCTGCTGCCGGAGCTGGCGTACTGCGTGACGCCGGGAAACTGGCGGCGGCTCGCTCGGCATCATCCGTCGGAGGTGCTCACGTACGCGCGTGACACCTTGCCGGCGGGTGACGACCGCGACGAGTGGTGGCGGGGTGTCGGACACGGCGTTGCCGCTGCGCTCGACGTCGAGTTGATCAAGGAGGCGCTGCCGGCGCACGACCTGCCGGCGGCGGTGATCGACGTGATCGGGCCGCTGACCGATCGGGACCCGGCCGGTGTGCTGGCGTTGCTGCTCGCGCCCGACCGGCGGAGTGCCGTACCCAAGGCGTTGACGCCGGCCCTGCGGCGCCGGTTGTACCGGTACTCCGACGACGAGCTGGTGGAGCTCGGGCGGATCCTCTGGCCGGAGCTGACCGACGTACTGCGTGAGCTGGCGCCGGCGCGGCGTGGACGGCTGTTCGAGGCGGTGACGAAGGACGTCGACCTCGGGCAGGCGCAGCTTCGCGAGGATCTGTTGCGGGTGCTGCCGCATGCGGTTCGGGTGGCGCAGGCGCGGCGCATGCTGACGCTGCCGGCGGTCGCGGAGGACGGTGCGCGACGGCGGCGGGTGACCGCTCACCTGCCGTACGACGATGCGCTCGCTCTGCTGTCGGGCGAGCTCCGGGATCCCGATGCTGGGGTGCGGTCGTCGGTCTACCAGGCGGTTGTCCGGTCGGCGACGCGGGCTGAGCAGGTCGTGGCGGCGGTGGCGTGGGCCGCGGATCGGGTACGGAACGACCAGGATCTGGTGCGGCTCGCCGTACTGCACGCGATCGCGGACGTGTCGCCGACACTGCTGACCGAGGCGTTGACGCTTCCGCTCGAGACCTTGCTCGAGGATGCGTTGAACGCGCGCGACACGTCGTGGGCGACCCGGCACGCCCTCGGGCGGATCGCCGAGCGCACGGTCGTGCATGGTGCCCTGGGCAACGAGTCGGGCCTGCTCGACTGGGGGCTGCGGGCGCACGCGCGGTTGTCGGAGAACATCGGCGAGATCGCACTCGGTCGGATTGTTGACAATCTACCGCGCGGGCGTGAGGGCGCGGTGTACGACGTACTGCGACCGGCGATCGAGGCGGCCGCGCGGCGGAACGAGTTCGCGCTCGCGTTCGCGGTGGCGGAAGCCTTCGGGCGGCGGGCGTGGTCGCTGGATCACCTGCAGGACGTGCTCGAACAGGCCGTGTGGTCGAACCAGGAACACACGGTCGAGCGCGCCTGCCGGTACTGGCTGGACGCGCCCGCGACCCGGTCCGCTCGGGTGGAGCGGATCGTTCGCCGGGACGTGCGGCTCGCGCGGTGGCATCCGGTGTGGTGGCTGGTGACCGAGGTACGGACCGATCTGCTGGATCCGGTGTTCGAGGCGGCGGACAGCATCCGGCGGTTCGATCGGAACAGTCCGTCGTGGGAGGTTCCGGACTACGCGCTGCGGTTGTGGCTGCCGCGGCAGCAGGCCCGGTACGCGTCGTTGCTGGCCGGCGTTGCGCGTGATCACGGGATGCCCGAGTGGTACCGGGCCGCGGCAGTGAAGACGCTCGGTCGGGTGCCGACCGCACGGGCCGCTTTGGACGAGTTCTTGGCGAGTGACGAGGTGCTGCTGCAGGAGGCTGCGCTCGCGGCGCTCGCGTGGACGGACCGGCCCGATCAGGCGCTGCCGCTGTTGCTGTCGCACGCGGGAGACGATCGGGCGCGGGTTGCTGTCTATGCGGCGGCTCGGGCTGCGCGGTTCGTGCGGCCGAGCTTGTTGCCTGGATTGTTGCAGCCCGTGTTGTCGCGCGAGGGCGTGAAGGTGACGGCGCGCAAGGAGGCGGTACGACTGCTGGGCGAGCTGCGGGCGCCGGGCGCGGGTGCGGTGCTGACGGAGACGTGGGCCGGGGCGCATCGGGACGTACGGGCGACAATCGCTCGGACTGTGTCGCAGTACTTGCTGTACGACGCTCCTGCGTGGGCTGTGCTGGAGCAAGCGGTGCACGACTCGCCGGCGACCGCGGTGGTGCTCGGCACGCGGTCGGCGTACGACGTACCGCTTGCCTATCGGTCGCGGTACGCCGACCTGTTGATCGCGGTGACGACCCGCCCGGAACCGGACGTGGTCGGTCCGACGCTGCTCGCGTTGCGCGGGTGGGCACGCTACAACCCTGCTGCTGCGGGGGTTTGCGCCGACTTCGTCACGGACCTGTCGCTGCGTAGCCGGGTGTGGTCGGACGCGATCACCGCGCTCGTGTCGATCGTGGCGGCGAACCCGCCCGACGGTCTGCGGGAACTTGTCGACGCCGTCCGCCTACTGGTCCGGCTCGAGGAGGATCCCGCCCTCCCGAACGCCACCGCCGACCGGGACCATCCAGCTCGCCGGCGGTTGACGCAGCTCGTTGATCAACTCACCGGCCAGCTGGCGGGTCGCTCGGCCTCCGCCCGCGGTCACCTCTCGCAGGTGGCGGACGAGCTCACCGCACCTGACTACCTCACGTCACGTTTGCGGTTGCTCCTGGTGGCAGCACCTACCGCCGCGGACGCCGTACCCGCCCTTCGCGACGCTGTCGCCGACGACATCCTGGCGGCATCCGCAGCGGCCGATCTCCTCCGCGCGCGCCTCCATGCAACCGAACCCCTGTGGTCCCCCGCCGACCTGCTCCCGCTGGCCGAATCCCTCGCCCACGCAGGCGATCCAGCGTCCGCCCTGCTGGCCCAAGCCCTCCTGACCGCCGCCGCCCCGCGCGCCGGCTGGCCTCCCAGCTGGCGCGCGATATTAGTTGCCCTCCGCAACCACGCCACGCCGTCCATCCGCCGCGCCGCGCTGGACATCACCACCGCGGCCGAGTAGGCAACCGAACGGCCACCGACAGGGGTCCGCCTCGCCATGGGCTTGTCGCTGAGCGCTAGCTCCCCGCGTCGCCCGTCGGTTCTGCTTCGGCTTTTGCCTCTGCCTCGCGGGCGCGTTTGCGGCGTTTGCCCTCGTGCATGGCGACGACCCGGGCGACCGGGATCGCGCGCCCCTCCGCGAGTATGTCCTCGGGGATGTCCTGTGGCGCCGGCAGTGCGTCCGCCCACGGATCGCGGTCCCCGAGCAGCGCGGGCGCCGTACGCACGGTGAAGTCCCGCGGCGACACGTTCTCCAGCTCGTCCCAGCTCACCGGGAACGACACCGTCGTACCGGGCCGCACTCGGGGACTGTACGCCGCCACGATCGTCGCCCCGCCGGACCGGGTCGAGTCGACGAACACCTTCCCGTGCCGGTCCTCCTTGATGTACGCCGTCGTCGCAACAGCCGGATCGAGCTTCTCCGCGCGGGCCGCGATCGCCCGGGTGGCCGCCGCGGCGTCCTCGATCGTCACCGTGTCGACGATCGGCACGATCACGTGCACGCCCTTCGCGCCGCTCGTCTTCACCGCCCCCGACAGCCCGGAGTCGGTCAACGCCTGCCGGACGAGCAGCGCCGCCTGGACAGCCATCGTGAACGTCTCGCCCTGCGGCGGGTCGAGGTCCAGTACGAGATGCGTGACGCGGTCCCAGCGGTCGGCGCGCATCAGCGTCGGGTGGTACTCGACCGCGCGCTGGTTGGCGAACCACAGCAACGTCCGCCGGTCGTCGCACAACGCGTACGATACCTCCCGCTTGGACGCCTCCGCCCACACCTGCACGGTCTTCACCCAGTCAGGTGTGTACTTCGGAACGTTCTTCTGCATGAACTTCGGCTGTCCCGGACGGATCCGCACCACCGAGAGCGGCCGCTCCCGCAGCTCGGGCAGGATCCGCCCGTGCACCGCGTCCAGGTAGTCGACCAGGTCTCGCTTGGTCGCCTCCGCTCCGTCGAACAACGGCTGATCCAGGTTGGTCAGGTCGACCCCGTCCCGCACTTCATCCGGCTTACTCGCCATCCCCAGAGCTTAGAAGGCGAACGAGGGCATCGAGAACCACCTTCTCCTCACCGGGCTCCAGCGTTTGCGGATTGAGGGCGATCGCGTCGTCGGGCAGCCCGTAGGTTCCGACGGAGATTCGCGGGTCGCCGTCGAACAGCAGCTGCACGACCGTGTCGCGGTCCCTGGCGAGGCGGAGTACGGCGCGGCTGTGCGGCTGACCCGCCTCGCTCGGGTACCCGCGCTCCACCAGTACGCCCGGGAGACCCTGCAAGCCGACAATCCAGTTGTCGACAATCCGCTCGTACCCGGCCAGCAACTCCCCCTCGTCCTGCTGCAGCGTCCACTCGACCGCGGCGAGCAGGCCCATCAGCTCTTCCTTGCCGACCTTCATCCCGCGGCCGATCTCGTGCAGCGGTGAGGTGTGCGCGCGTACCCGGTCCACCAGCCACCCCTTCCCCAGCACCAACCCGCTGGCCTGCGGTCCGCGGAGCCCTTTCCCGCCGCTGACAATCACCGCGTCCGCCCCGACATCCCGCGTAAACCGCCACAGACTCGCCACCGGCGGGATCTGCGCTGCCGCGTCAACGAGCACCGGTACGCCGTACTCCCCGGCAACCCGCACCACGTCCTCGATCGGTAGCGCGCCGCGCGCGTAGTGCGCCCCCGCAAACCACAACACACACGCCGGTCCCCGCCCAACCGCCGCCCGCAACTCCTCCTCCGACGCCCCCACCTCGACAACCCGCACCCCCAGCAACCGGGCCGAGTAGTCATAGCCATTGCGCTGACTGGCAAACATCACCACCTCAGCAGCTACTGGGAAGGCCTGGGAGTCGGTGGTGATGCTGGCGGCGACTGCGAGGGTGATTGCGGCGGCGGCGCCGGAGGTTACGTAGGCGGCCTCGTTGTGGGTCAGCTCGGCCAGGCGCTCCCCGACGCGTTGGTTCAGCTCGGGCAGGTCGACGAACTGTGCCGCCGCGTCGACCATCGCCTGCAGCACCGGTGGTGGCATCAACGAGCCGCCCAGAACGGTGACGGTTGCGTTGGCGTTGATGACGGGCCGCACCCCCAGCGGATTCATGCGACGAACTTCGACATCGCCGGTACGCCGGATCGCCCGGCCAGCCACGCGTCGAGGAAGTCGTTGTCCGTCCCGTCAAGATGTGTGACCTTGTAGACCTCCGGGTCCGGCAGCGCCTCCACCAACGACCGGCACCAGTCGTCGTCCTCGACAGACACCAACGCCCGGCCGGCCACCGCCGGAGCATGCCGCACCGGATCGAAGTACGAGAGGGTTGTCGACAATCCTCCTGTCGACGATCCACTCCTCAGCTGATCGTTCAACTCCTCCAGCGGATACAGGCACGACGTCGACCGCGCCTCCATCGCCCGGTAGAACAGCAGGTCCGTCACCCGCACCGAGCTGAACCCGGGCCGCCGCGCCGCCGTCAGCACGGCCAGGTCGTCCCCGCTCACCGCGACCCGCGCCGGATCCACCTCCGCCAGCCCCATCAGGAACTCGGCCGCCCGCAGACAGTCCGCCGCGATCCCGCGATACACGTACGTCGACGGATCGTCGATCCCCATCGTCAACAGTCCTGGGTACGCCGCCGCGAACCCCTCGTCGGCGAGCCGCTGACCGCGGTGCATCAGGCTGAGCACGACGTACCGGCTCCGGTCGTTCGGATGCGGGATGTTGTTGACGCTCCCGTACCGCGGGGTGATCAGCAACCCCGGAAACGGCCCGTCACCGCGCGGGATGCTGAGGTTGCCGTACACGCGGTACGGCCCGGTGCTGGTGATCCGCAGCGCGTAGAACGTCGCCTCGTCGGTGGTTCGCGCCGGTACGACGTCCAGGACCGGCCGGCCGGGGATCGCCGCAAGCTCTTCGTCGACCGCGGCCCAGTAGCTGTCGAAGGTCATCAGGTCACCGTCCCGGGGTGAGGTGCTCGGCAAGGAAGTCCTCCACGATCCGCATCACGTCCGGCAGCCCGGCGTGGTGCGCGCAGTGCGGGTACGTGTGCAAGGTCTTCTCGCACGTCAGCGCCCGGTGCAGCGCGAACCCGGTCTCCGGCGGGCAGACGTCGTCCTCGAGCCCGAGGTACAGCAACGTCGGCGCCTGCACCTTCGGCGCGAAGTTCAGCCCGTCGTAGTACGCGACCGTCTCCCGTACGCGATCGACATCCTTCGGATGGACCCGCAGGTACTCGTTGATCTCCTCGTACGGGTACGACCGGGTCAGCGTCGGCGCGGTCATGATCCCGCAGAGGTACGGCGCCCCGGCCGCGACGCAGCGGATCACGCCGGGCATCAGCGCGGCCGTGGAGATCCCGAGCCCGCCGCCCTGGCTCGAGCCCTGGAGACCGATCCGCAGATTGTCGACATCAGGACGATCCAGCAGTACCTCGACCGCCCGGACCACGTCGAGGTAGAACCCGCGGTACCCGTAGGTGCTGGGGTCGACGATGTTGTGCGTCAGCAGCCCCGGGTAGCCCGGGTCGAACACGTCGTTCGAGCGGAGTTTGCCGCGTGGGGCGATCGCGAGGGTGGCGTAGCCGAGCTCGGCCCATTCCTTCGGGACGGTCGGCTCCGAGATGTACCCGGGGATCGTGACCAGCCCGGGCAGCGGGCCGGGGCGGTCGCGCGGTACGGCGTACCAGCCGGCGATCCGGAGTCCGCCGTAGCTGGTGAAACGTAGATCGTTGACAATCACCGTGCTGGTGGAGAGGTCGGGCCTCTCGGTGAGTACCGGGTCGAGCGGGTACGACGCGCAGTCCGCGAGGCCGGCTGCCCAGAAGGCGTCGAAGTCTTCCGGGAGGTCGACCTCGACGGTCGCGTTCTCGGGGTCTCTCAAGAGCGTTCCTTTCACTGGGGAGCCTGACGGGCCGCGTCGAACAGGTGCAGCCGGTGCGACATCGTCAGCGCCTCGAGCGCGGGCGGGACCAGTCCGAGACCGGTCAGCTCGAGGATGTGGCGGCGGGTGAGCTCCATGGTTGTGCCTCCAACGCTTGGGCGATGCGCAGTCGGTACAGTCGCGTCGGGCGTCCTTTGGGGTGGTGCTGGGCGGTCCCCTCGACGCTCACCAGGCCGCCGGCGTCGAGAGTCCGGATCAGGCGGCGCCCGCTCTGGTCCGTGATTCCGAGATGACCGGCAAGCTCCCCAGGCGACAGCGTGCGGCCTTGCAGTTCCTGGTCCAGCGCGGCCAGCCGGGAGACGGTGGCAGCGCTCAGACCGACGTACTTCGCGAGGCGTTCGACGTCGTCGCCGTGCGACCGGTACGAGTACCGCAACGCCTCGCCGGCCGGTCCCATCGGGCCGATCACGACACCGCTGTCCTCGAACAGGTACGCGCACGGTTCGGCGGCGAGCTCGGCCCGCACCGCGGCCTGCTCGGCGAGCAGCACACAGTTCCGGGCCGAGACGCCGACCCCGAACCCGGCCGAGATCCGCGCACCGAGCGCCGCCGCGGCCTCGGCGAGCGCCGGTACGGCGACCCAGTTGCGGGTGATCCGCTCGAACAGCGCCTTGTGCGCGAACACGACCACGCCGCGGCGCCCGCGGTTCTCGATCCAGGCGCCGGCGAACTCCGGGGTGTTGTGCAGGTGGTTCATCAGCCCGATCCGGGCCCGCTCCTCGTCCGGCGCGTCCGAGATCTGGAACACCCCGGCCGCGAACCGTTGCGCGCTGGCCCGCTCCGACTCGATCCGCAGCGCGAGCTCGTGCAGCTCGGTCCGGATCGTGGCCGGCACCGGCATCCCGCTGATGATCGGGATCTGCCCGGCCAGTTGCTCGCGTACGGCGGCGCGCACGCTGATCACGTAGCTGCGCTCCCCGAACCGATCGAACGCGTCCCGGTGGAACGCCGCGATCTCGTCGACGGTCTGGGTCGGTGCGTAGGGCAAGCAGTCGATCTGGTCCTGGTCGAGGTCCAGTGCGGTGGCCACCGCTTCGACCGCCTCGGCCGGGAACGTGTCGATGCTGACCGGCGTACGCCCCCAGCCGCGTTCCTGTGCACGGTGGAGCGCGAGCGTCAGGTCGAGCGCCGACGACCGGATCACGCCGACCGGGAGGCCGGGCGGCAGGAGTTCCTGGCTCGCGGTGTACGGCACCGGTCCGGCCAGGAAGCCGTCGAGGTGCGTCGTACTCAGGAACTCGGCGACCCGGTCGCGGATCTCGTCCTCGTGGTCGTACGTGACCCATTTCAGGTCCACACCGCGCAGGGTGCGCGCGGCGTCGTGGAAGAGCTCGTGATGCGTCACGTGCGTGACGACGCCGATCACGATGTCCATGGACACCCCTTTACGAACCATGTTCGGAAGTGACTCGTAAGTGCATTGCCGTCCAAGTTCTCCCGGATCGCCCTGCGGGTCAAGGGTTTGCGGGATTTGTTCAAGACGTGGGCGGCGGCGGGTTCCTAGGGTCGGCGGCATGATTCTGGTAACCGGAGGCCTCGGGATGATCGGCGCCCACACCGCCCGCGCACTCACCGACCTCGGCCGCGACGTCGTGGTCACCTCGCACCGCGCCGCCGACGTGCCCTCGTTCCTGCGGGGCAGGGTGACGGTGGAGTCCCTCGACGTCACCGACCGGGACGCATTTCTTGCCCTGGGCAAGCAGTACGAGTTCACCGACGTCGTGCACCTGGCCGGCAGCATTCCCGGCGACGACCCGGTCGCGTACTTCCGGGCCGACCTCGCCGGTCTGCTCAACGCGCTCGACGCCGCCCGCGCCTGGCGGGTCCGGCGGTTCGCCGTCGCCAGCAGCATCGGCAACTACATCGGCCGGCCGGAGATCCCGTGGCACGAGGACCTGGCGCTTCCGACCGCGGACCTGCCGCTGCTGATCATCGCGTTCAAGAAGGCCGTCGAACCGCTCACCACGCACAGCCTCCAGGACACCGGCGTACAACCGGTCCTGCTGCGGATCGGCAGTACCTGGGGACCGTTGATGGACCCGGAATCCCCGTTCAACCCGATGCCGCCGTACATCAGCGCCGTACTGCGCGGGGAGACGCCGCAAGCCCTGTACGCCGACGACGGCGGCGACTGCTGCTACGGACCCGACGCCGGCCGCGCGATCGCGCTGCTGACCGTCGCGGAGAGCCTGCCGCACACCGTCTACAACGTGTCCAGCGGGCGCCCCGTCACCAACGGCGAGTTCGTCGAGGCCGTGCGGCAGTTCCGCCCGGACCTACCGCTCAGCCTGCTCCCCGGACGCCGGCTCGGGCCGGGGCAGGACCCGTACCTCGACATCTCCCGGCTCACCCGGGACACCGGGTTCACACCCGGCTACGACATCGCCGCCGCCGTCGCCGACTACGCCGCCTGGCGCGCGGACAACAACCGCTGAAGGAGTACGCCATGCTCGAACCCGCTGTCCGCGCCGTCCTCGAGACCGCGTCGTACGGTCACCTCGCCACCCTGCTGCCGGACGGGTCTCCGCACAACACTCCGGTGTACGTCGGCGCGCACGGAGACCAGGTCGTCTTCTTCACCGGGCCGGGGATGCGCAAAGCCCGCAACCTGCGCCGCGACCCGCGCCTGGCGCTGTCGATCGTCCCGGTCGGCAACCCGTTCGAACCGGTGACGATTCGCGGGCGGGTCGTGGAGTGGATCGAGGGCGACGCGGCGTGGGAAATCATCGACCGGCTGGTTGCGAAGTACATCGACCTCGAGTACCCGCGCGACCAGGAAAGGGTCGTCCTCGTCGTAGAACCGGACCACCAGAAGGTCGGTATGGGCTGAGGATCCGCCGGCCTTTGGTGGTTGGATGCAGGGGTGCTGGTTTTGTTGTGCGGTACCTCGTTCTCGGGGAAGAGCACGGTCGCGCGGGAGTTGGCCCGGCGGCTGCCGGCGCGGGTCGTGAGCCTCGACGAGATCAACGAACGGCGCGGCCTGTGGGGCGGGGACGGGATCCCGATCGAGGAGTGGGCCCGGACGCACCAGGTAGCGCAGGCCGAGGTGCTGGAGTTGCTGTCGGCCGGGGACACGGTGGTGGTGGACGACACGAGCTCGCCGCGGTTCCTGCGGGACGGGTGGCGGGCGCTGGCTGTTGGGGCCGGGGTCGAGTTCCGGCTGGTGTACGTCGAGGCGAATGAGGCAACCGTCCGCGCCCGCCGGCACCACAACCGCCTCTCACCCCACCGCCGAGACGTCACCGACACCGTCCTGGACCACCACCTGTCCAACTTCGAACCCCCCGAGCCAGACGAAGGCGCCCTGTCCCCCGACCAACTGCTACCCCACGTACCGAAGAACGGGTAGTACCCACCAACTCCCCACCACCCCCGAAACCCCCACCACTAACCGTCCTTCGGTACACACACACAGACCTGCCGGACCATAGGAAGGCGCCGCAGGTGGCGTGAGCCCGTGCCGCAGGTGGCGTGAGCCCGTGCCGAAGGTGGCGTGAGCCCGAGCCGAAGGCGGCGTGAGCCCGAGCCGAAGGCGGCGTGAGCCCGTGCCGAAGGCGGCGTGAGCCCGAGCCGAAGGCGGCCGACAAACAGCGGCGATCCCCCGGCGCCCTGCCCGGCGCGCTCACCCGAATCTGTCGGCCTTCACCCACACCGTCCACGTCTGACCTGCCGTGCCTGCTCAACGTCTGCCGCCTCAACGCGAGTTCGCCGGAACATGGCCGTCAGGACCGAGCCGTCGACCGACGGCCGCTGTGCGCTGACCGACACATAACCCCAGGAGCCGGCGATCATCGGCCGACTCGGAAGTCGGCGAGTGTGTGCGCGGTGTGTTTTGGTCAGAGTTCGGCCGAGCGTGATGATCGAACCGGCCGGATGCGAGCTCCTGCCCGGGCTGGCGATGCGGAGGATCGCGGACCTGCACCCGGGTAACGCCAAGACCGACGCCCGCGACGCTTACCTCATCGCCGAGGCCGCCCGCTCGATCCCGCACGCGCTGTGCCGGGTCGACACCGGCGACGAACCACTGGCCGACCTGGAAGTCATCGTCGGCTACGACGACGACCTGGCCGGCGAGGTCACCCGGGTCACCAACCGGATCCGCGGCTTGCTCACCCAGGTCCATCCCGCCCTGGAACGCGTGCTCGGCCCCAAGATCCAGCACCCCGCCGTCCTCGAGCTCTTGACCCGATTCGGCGGACCCCAAGGACTCACCACCGCGACCCGACGCCAGCTCGTCACCACAACGAAGGCCCGAGCCCCACGCTCCTACGACAAGCTCGTCGACGCGATCCAGCAAGCCGGGCGCGGCGGATGCGATCGGCACGCCCCAGCACCCTCGGTCTCCGCGACAACACCTGGCAGGTCGCCGAGCCGTCCGGCGCGGTGCCGGTGCGGGGTCGGGGAAGACCCGGGTGCTGGCGCCCTCGCGATCAGCACACGAACCACGGACATACCAGTCCGCCGTCAGCCGGAGCCCAACTCAGATGGTGACGAAGGACGGCGGCCCGGTCGCGGGCCCGGTGGCTACGCGCTCACCCCACACCGCGAAACGAGCCGCAGCAGTCAGCGTCGCGTCGTCAGCCTTCCACCGACTGGTCCGCGCAGCAGGCACCGCTGTATCGCCGCAGGGGTCGCCTGCCGGCTCGTTGGGTTCGGCCGGTCTGGGTCTGCTGTCGGGGTGCTCAGGCCAGGCAGGCACGACATCCAGCGGCTCAGGCGCGAGCCGGACGCCACCCGACGGTTGATCAGCTCGCACGGCGACCGCAACCGCCGGTCGGGCGGCACCGGCACCGGCACCGGCGGGTCGCCTGTCTGCGGTGGCCGGTTGGGTTGAGCCCGCAGCCGGTTGGGCGAGGTCTGGGCCCGGTGGCCGGGCAGCGCATACAAAGGTTGAGTCGGCCCAGGCCGGGCGGGCTACGTGGACCTTGCCATCGGTGATGGTGATCGTCCAGCGGTCGTTGTGCAGATCCACGTGGTGCCGTCGGCACAAGAGCGCCATGTTGGTCAGGGCCGTGGCTCCGCCGTCGACCCAGTGCGTCAGATGATGGGCGTCACACATCACCGGCGGCGCCGCACACACCACGCAGCCCCGGTCGCGGGCGATCAGGGCGTGGCGGATGTGCCTGGTGACCAGGCGTTCCCGACGGCCGACGTCCAGGGGTTCGGAGTTCGAGCCCAGGACCAGCGGGATGACGTTCGCGTCGCAGGCCAGACGCCGGATCGTGGCGGCCGACAGGTCGTCGCCGTAGACGGTTTGGCCGGTCGCGTGGGCGGTGGCTGACTTCAGGTCGTCGAGGTCGATGGTGACGGTGATGTTCGCCTTCGCGCCGTGGCCGGCGGTGTCGGTGTCCCACGCGTTCGCGGCCACCGTCAACGCGGTGGTCAGCGCGTCGGCTTGACGCTTGTCCCGCGGGCGAGGGTCGTGTTCGCCGTCGACGGTCTTGTGCGGGCGGGCACCCGCGTGTACGACGGCGCGGAGGAGTTCGGCGTTCTCGTTGGACAGGTAGCCGCGGAACTTGACGCCGTTCTCGGCGGTGGTCAACGTCAACGATTCGCGCTGATAGGCCTTGTGTTCTGCGGGTTCGGGGCCGTCGGCGTCGATCCGGTCGCAGAGGTGCTTCGCGGCGGTGCGGAGTTCTTGGGGGGTGTGGGTGGGGACGAGGCCGACCAGTTGCTGCTCGGTGACGTCGAGAGTTTCGACCGGGACGCGGTCACGGACGCGTTCGAGTTCGGTGATGATCGCGGCCGCGTGGCCGATCTGCATCTGATGGACCGTGCCGTCGGCCGACTCGATGCCGCCGGTCAGGGCGTCGTTCACGGCCTGGTACTTGGGCAGCGCGCGGGCCACGCGGACGTCGCGCCAGACCTCGGCACGGTCACGGCGGTGGCGGACGGTGAGGAGTTCGACGGTGTCGCGGGCACCGACTTCCTCGGCCAGGCCGTCGGTCTCGGAGCGGGCGATGAGTTGCAACTCGACAGATCGCAGGCGGGCGATCTCGGCACGGACCTTGTCCAGGGCAGGCAACACCTCGTGGTTGCCGATAGCAACCACTGTGCGTCCGCCGAGAATGTCCATGAACAGACTCTAGCTGGCGCCTCCGACAGTTTTCAAAGCCTGGGATCCCCTTATTTTCAAGGAGATTAGTTATCCACAGATTTCGAGTCACTGTCGGTTTGCGGCCCCGGGCTGCTGTGGAAACTTCTGACTGAGCAGCGCGGGTTCACGGAGTCTCTGACTCTGGGCCGGAGAAGGGTCTCAACACGCATCGCCGCAGGCGCTTGTCCGCTTCGGAGGTCCAGGAGGTAGAACGGCAAGCGTACGCGGGGCCGCTTCACGGGCGGGGCGGCGCCGGAGGCGGCCAGCAACCAGCCGCCGCAGGCGGTGTCCGCACGTCGCCACACCCAGGACGTAGAACAGCACGCATGCGCGAGCGCCTCACGGGTGAGGCCCGGTAGCACGCCGCCGGAGGCGGTGTCCTGCCCTCCGCGGACCTGATCAAGGTAGAACAGCACGCACAGGTAGGTGCGGCACGGGTTAGGCGGTCGCATGCCGCCGGAGGTGGCCAACAGGCAGTCGCTGCTCGGCGTGGTTGTTCGGGTGTTCAGCCGCCGGAGATGCCTAGTTCGGCTTCGGCTAGGTCGGTGGTTAGGCCGTCGGTGTCGTTGAGCCAGCCTTCGGGGAGGGTTATGTGGTCTCGGGGGCTTCCCTGGCGGCCTCGGGGGGCGCCTAGTTCGGCGACGGGGAAGGGGACCGTGGGGTCCAGTTGGGAGAGGAGGGCGTCCAGGTTGGCGAGGGTGTCGACCATGCCCAGGGCGGCGCGGAGTTCGCCGCCGGCGGGGAAGCCCTTCAGGTACCAGGAGACGTGTTTGCGGAAGTCGCGCAGGCCGCGCTGCTCCCCCATCAGTTCGGCGAGCAGTTCGCCGTGTCGCCGCATCACCGAGGCGACCTCGCCGAGCGTCGGCAGCTCCAGCACCTCGTCGCCGGCGAACGCCGCCGCCAGGTCGCGGAACAGCCACGGCCGCCCGAGGCACCCGCGCCCGACGATCACCCCGGCGCACCCGGTCTCCGCGACCATCCGCAGGGCGTCCCCGGCCTCCCAGATGTCCCCGTTCCCGAGCACCGGAATCGACACGTGCGAGACAAGCGAGGCGATCGTCGACCAGTCTGCCTGACCGGAGTACGCCTGCGCCGCGGTCCGCCCGTGCAGCCCGATCGCCGCCGCCCCCGACTCCTCGGCGATCCGCCCCGCGTCCAGATAGGTCTGGTGCGAGGCGTCGATCCCGATCCGGGTCTTCATCGTCACCGGTACGCCGTACGGCGTCGCCGCGTGCACCGCGGACCGCAGGATCGCGCCGAGCAGGTTCCGCTTCCAGGGCAGTGCCGCGCCGCCGCCCTTGCGGGTCACCTTCGGCACCGGGCACCCGAAGTTCAGGTCCACATGCGCGACCCCATAGGAATCACAAAGGATCTGCACTGCCCGCCCGACATAGACAGGGTCCACGCCATACAACTGCACGGACCGCACGGTCTCGCTCTCGGCGAACGTCAGCATGTCGAGCGACTTCTGGTCCCCCTCGACGATGCCCCGCGACGTGATCATCTCGCACACGTACAGCCCGGCGCCCTGTTCGGCGCACAGCCGCCGGTACGCCGCGTTCGTGATGCCGGCCATCGGCGCCAGCACCACCGGCGTGTCGATCGTGAGGTTGCCCAGCTTCAGCACGTCACGCCTGCTTCACGACGACGTCGCCGTCGCCGGTGATCGACGCCCGGTACGGCTGGACCGCGTTCGCGGTGGTGGTCACGTCGCACCCGATCCCGGGTCCGTCGTGGACGACGATGCCGATCTCGTCCATGTCGCAGGTCACCTTGGACGCGCCGGCGGCGGTCCGGAGCACCGCGTCGACGACCTTCGCGCGGGCGATCGCGATCTTCGGCGACGTGAACTTGTACGACGCGCTGTACTGCTTCGCGTCGACCGTGAGGGTCCCGGTGAACGGCTTCCCGGAGTACGTCACGGTGCAGTCGAGGTTGTGCTGCCCGGCGGTCTCGACCTTGTCGATGCCGGGGCACTTCACTGTCGTCGTCGCGGCCTTGCCCGCCGCGAGCTGCGTCTTCTTCGCGATCGCGAACGTGATCCGCTCGGCCAGCGGCGCGTCGTCGGCCGGCGCACCGGTGACGGTCGGCGTGGGCCAGGGCTTCGAAGGCGTCGGCAGCGGGGTCAGCGAGGGCGTCGACGCGGTCGGAATCGACGAGGACTCGGCAACGGTCGGCGTAGCGGAAGGAGCCGAAGGAGCAGTCGACGGTGCGCCGCCGGCGTCCTTCTTGCTGTCAGAGCACGACGCCAGCGCCAGTACGGCGAGCACCGCCAGTAGCCCCCGTGCGACCTTCATCGTCAGCAACCCACCAAGTGCTGGGCGAGGTACCCGGTGACCTCGGTGAGCGCGACGCGCTCCTGCTTCATCGAGTCGCGTTCCCGGATCGTCACCGCCTGGTCCTCGAGGGTGTCGAAGTCGACGGTGATGCAGTACGGCGTACCGATCTCGTCCTGGCGGCGGTACCGGCGGCCGATCGCGCCGGCGTCGTCGAAGTCAACGTTCCAGTTCTTCCGCAGCTCGGCGGCCAGGTCGCGGGCCTTCGGTGACAGGTCGGCGTTTCGGGACAGCGGCAGTACGGCGGCCTTGACCGGCGCGAGCCGCGGGTCGAACCGCAGCACGGTCCGCTTGTCGACGCCGCCCTTGGCGTTCGGCGCCTCGTCCTCGGTGTACGCGTCGAGCAGGAACGCGAGCACGTTCCGGGTCAGGCCGGCCGCGGGCTCGATGACGTACGGCGTCCAGCGCTCGCCCTTCTCCTGGTCGAAGTACGACAGGTCGGCGCCGGAGTGCTTGGAGTGCGTGGTCAGGTCGAAGTCGGTGCGGTTCGCGATGCCCTCGAGCTCGTCGAACTCCTTGCCGCCGAAGTTGAACCGGTACTCGATGTCGACGGTGCGCTTCGAGTAGTGGCTGAGCTTCTCCTTCGGGTGCTCGTAGAACCGCATGTTGTCCGGGTTCAGCCCGAGGCCGGTGTACCAGTCCCAGCGCGCCTTCAGCCAGTACTCGTGCCAGTCCTCGTCGGAGCCGGGCTCGACGAAGAACTCCATCTCCATCTGCTCGAACTCGCGGGTCCGGAAGATGAAGTTGCCGGGGGTGATCTCGTTCCGGAAGCTCTTGCCGACCTGGGCGATGCCGAACGGCGGCTTCTTCCGGGCGGTGCCCATCACGTTCGCGAAGTTGACGAAGATGCCCTGCGCGGTCTCCGGGCGCAGGTAGTGCAGGCCCTCGGAGGACTCGACCGGGCCGAGGTACGTCTTCAGCAGGCCGTTGAACATCCGCGGCTCGGTGAAGGTGCCCTTGTTGCCGCAGTTCGGGCAGGCGATCTCGGCGAGCTTGACCTCGTCGGCGTCCTTGTTCTTCCGGCGCGCGTAGTCCTCGCGGAGGTGGTCGTCGCGGAACCGCTTGTGGCAGGACTGGCACTCGGTCAGCGGGTCGACGAACTCGGACAGGTGCCCGGACGCCTCCCACACCTGGGTCGGCAGGATCACCGAGGAGTCCAGCCCGACGATGTCGTCGCGGCCGGTGACCATGGTCCGCCACCACTGGCCGCGGACGTTGTTCTTCAGCTCGACGCCGAGCGGCCCGTAGTCCCAGGCCGACTTGGTACCGCCGTAGATCTCGCCGCACGGGTACACGAAGCCTCTCCGCTTGCTGAGGCTGACGACGGCATCGACGGTTTCCACGGGCACTTTTGAACTCCAGAACGGGGTACTGACAGATCTACGGAAGCAACCAGGCTATCGGTCCTGAGCGCCGCGTATCGAATCCGTGCTACATCAACAGATCTTCGTACGCCGTCGGCTCGTCGATCGCCTGCGACAGCAGCGGCACGGCGGTGAGCTTCACGTCGTACGGCGACAACGCCCGCCGGTAGCTCCCGACGTTCTCGAACTCGAGGGTGAGCGCCAGCAGCTCCGGGTCGTCCACGTTCCGCCCGGTCCGGGCCGCGACGAACCCCTGCTGCCGCGCGAGCACGTCGACGGCGGCCTGCAACCGCTCTCCGAACCCGGCCTGCTCGGACTCCCCCACCCGGAACCTGATCACCACGAACACGCGAGTCACCTTACGGTAAGCGATCAGACCTTCCGCAGCGACGGCCGCCGCCGCACAGTGTCGGTATGCCCGAGCGTGTGGTCGGCCGGACCCGGGAGCTCAGCACCCTGACCGGTCTGCTGGACGAGGTCGAGCGCGGCCGCGGCCAGGGCGCGCTCCTGATCGGTGACGCCGGGATCGGGAAGTCGACCGTCGCCGCGGCCCTCGCGGACGTCGCGCGCGGCCGCAGGTACGCCGTGGCGTGGGGCCGCTGCCCGGAGACCGAGACGCTGCCGTACTGGCCGTGGCGGCAGGCGTTCCGTGCTCTGGACCTGCCGATCGCGCCGACCGACGAAGCGGACACCGTCCTGGCCCGGACCAGCATGTACGCCGCGGTCGCGGACCAGCTCGGGTCTGCGACCGCGGAGCAGCCGGCCGTGATCATCCTGGAGGACGTCCACCTCGCCGACGGGTCCGCGCTCGCACTGCTCCGGTTCGTCGTCGGCCTGCTCCCGGAGCTGCCGTGCCTCCTCCTCGTCACCAGCCGTGACAACGCGGTCGACGTACCGGAGCCGGCCGCCGAGGCGCTCCGGGCGCTGCCGCCGTCGTTCGTACGACTGCCGCTCGCCGGCCTGGACCGCGCCGCGACGGGTGAGCTGGTCGCACAGGTGCTGGGCAGTACGGACTCCGCCTACACCGACGCCGTGCATGCCCGCACCGGCGGTAACCCGTTCTTCGTCCAGGAACTCGCCCGTTGGCACGCGGCCCGCGGTACGACGTCCACCGAGACGCCCGTCGGCGTACGCCAGGTGCTGGAACGGCGGCTCGCCCGGCTCGAGCAGCACACGTACGACGTACTCGCGGCCGCCGCCGTACTGGGCGAGGACGTGGAGCTCGACCTGCTCGCGGCGGTCGTCGACATGCCCCGCGCGGACCTGCTCGTCGTACTAGGTGATGCCGTTGCGGCGCGGTTGGCCGAGGTGGATGCGGAGCGGGTCCGGTTCGCACACTCGTTGGTGCGTGAGGTGGTTCACGCGGGGCTTGGCGTGCATCAGCGGTCGGCGCTGCACTTACGGGCGGCCGAGTTGCTGGCTGATCGGAACGACGCCGGGCAGGTTGCGGCGCACTGCCGGGAGGCGGGCGCGGTCGAGCGGTCGCGGGAGTTCGCGTTGGTGGCGGCGCGGGAGGCGCAACGGCAGTCCGGGTACGAGCAGGCAGTGCGGTTCTACCGGTGGGCGGACCTGGACGATCCGGTGGTCCGGCTGGAGTTGGGGGCGGCGCAGGTGCTGGCCGGGGAACTCGCGGCGGGGCGGGAGACGCTGCGGGCGGTGGCGCGGGCGACGGACGATCCCGAACTGGTCGCGCGGGCCGTACTGGCGATGGGCGGCGGGGTGGGCGGGTTCGAGGTGGACCTCGGCGACGAGGAACAGACCTCTCTCCTGGAGCGCGTCGTAGCGCGGTTGCCGGACGACGCGTTGAAGGCTGCCGCCGTGGCGCGGCTGGCTCTCGCTCGGATCCCGACCGATCGTGGGGACGGCCCACGGCAGCTGGCCGATGAGTCGGTACGACTGGCGCGGGCGGCGGGTGACCCCCGGGCGGAGGTCGCTGCGTTGGCGGCGTGGTGCGACGTGTTCTCAGGACCGGATCACGTCGCCGAGCGGATCGCCGCGGCGGAACGGATGCTGTCGATCGCAACCGGTGACCTGGCGTTGGTGCTGCTTGCCCGGCGGCTGCTGGTGGTTGCCCTGCTCGAACAGGGCCGGTTCGTCGAGGCCGACGTACAGATCGCGGCCTACGCCCGGGCCGTCCTGCCGTTGCGGCTTCCGCTGTACAGCTGGCTGGTGCCGATCTGGCACGGCATGCGGGCGTTGATGTCCGGCCGGCTGGAGACGGCCGCGAGCTGCATCGCCCAGGCCACGCAACTCGCCGACGACGCGGACAGCCCGAACGCCCGGCTGATGGTGTTCGCACTGCGCGCCGCGCACGCCGACCTCACCGGCGTGGTCGAGGAGCTGCGCACGTACGTCGAGACCGTGATGCGTCCTTTTGTCAACAATCCGATGGTTGACGGTCCGTCGGCGTACTACTTCGCCCGGAGCGGTTCGAGGGCGGTGGCCCGCGGCATCGCCCGGCGCCGGGTACGCGACGGTCTGGACGCGATCCCCCGGGACGCCGAGTGGCTGGAGTCGCTGGCGTTCCTCGGCGAGGCGGCCCGGGTGCTCGGCGAGCCGGAGGCGGCGCGGCTCGTGTACGACGCGCTCACGCCGTACGCCGGGTTGTGGGTGATCGACGGGATCGGTGGCGCGTGTCTTGGCACTGTGTCGTTGTTCCTCGGCCGATTGGCGGCGCAGCTCGGCCGGCCGGAGGCTCGGCGGCTGTTGGAGGACGCGCTCGAGGCGCATCGCACGGCGGGGGCGGAGGCCCTTGTCGCCGAGACGGAGAAGGCGCTTGCCGAGGTCGGCGTGCCGCCTGTTCGTGCGGTGGGCGACGTGGGCGAGCTGCGGTGTCTGGGGGCGAGCTGGGAGACGACGTGGCGCGGTGTGACCGCGCATGTGCCTGATTCCAAAGGGATTCGGGACCTGGCCGCGTTGCTGGTCCGGCCGCGGAATCCGGTGAGTGTGCTCGATCTGTCCGGTCCGGGACGGGTGCGGGGCGCTGATCTCGGACCGGTGCTCGACCAGCAGGCGCGGACGGCGTACCGGCGGCGGTTGCTCGATCTGGAGGAGGAACTGGCCGAGGCGACCGACCCGGTGCGGGCGGAACGGCTCCGGGACGAGCGGGACTTCTTGGCGCGGGAGCTGGCCGGTGCGCTCGGGCTCGGCGGGCGGGCGCGGTCCGCGGGCGATCCGGTGGAGCGCAGCCGGAAGGCCGTCTCGATGCGGATCGGCGTTGCGGTGAAGGCGATCGAGCGGGTGCATCCGGCGCTTGGCCGGCATCTGCGGGCATCGGTCCGGACCGGCCGCCAGTGCGTGTACGAGCCGGAGGACGACGTCACCTGGCATTGCCAGCCGGCACCTGGCGCCTCCGGAGTGACACCGATCCAAGGGAGGGCGACATGACCACCACGACCGACCAGCGGGCCGCGGAAGCTGCCGAGGCGCTGATGGGACGGATGTTCGGCGCGGCACTCGGCGCGGCCGAACTGTTCACGATCTACCTCGGCGACGTGCACGGGATCTACCGGGCGCTCGACGAGGGCGGTCCGGCGACGGCGGCCGAGCTGGCCGCGCGGACCGGCCTCGACCACCGGTACCTGGTCGAATGGCTGCAGTCGCAGTCGATCAGCGGATTGTTGACAATCGACGGTACGGACGTGTGGACCGACCGGTTCGCTCTGGCCCCGGGGGTCCGCGAGGCCCTGCTGGAGCCGACGCACCCGGTGTACGCGGGCGGGCTGGCCGCGATCGTGCCGGCGGTCGGCCGGGCGCTGCCCCAGCTGGTCGAGGCGTTCCGGACCGGCGCCGGCGTCCCGTACACGGCGTACGGCGAGGAGGCCGTCCGGGCGCAGGAGCTGCTGAACCGGCCGGCGTACGTGAACTCGCTGGCGGCCGAGTGGATCCCGAGCGTGCCCGGACTGCACGACCTGCTGACCAGGGGCGCGCGGGTCGCGGACCTCGGAACCGGTGCGGGCTGGTCCGCGATCGAGCTGGCCAAGGCGTACCCGGCGGTGCACGTGGACGGGTACGACAACGACGAGGACTCGATCAGCCGGGCCCGGCGAAACGCCGCCGAACAAGGGGTTTCCGGCCGGGTCTCGTTCGAGGTCCGCGACATCACCGACGTGGTCGCGGGCGGGACGCAGTACGACCTGGTGACGTTCTTCGAGTGCGTGCACGACTTCGCCCATCCGGTCGAAGCGCTGATCGCGGCGCGTACCGCGCTCGCCCCAGGCGGTTCGGTGATCGTGATGGACGAGCACGCCGACGAGGTGCTCGCCGCGCCCGGTGACGAGGTGCAGCGGTTCCTGGCCGCGGCCAGCACGCTCTGGTGTACGCCGCAGGGCCTCGTGGACGAGGACTCCGACGTCGTCGGCGCGATCATGCGCCCGGACCAGCTCCGGCACCTGGCGCAGCACGCCGGCTTCGGTCAGGTCGACGTACTGCCGATCGAGCACCCGTTCTGGAGGTTCTACCGGCTGACCCCCTGACGGGACCTGGAACAATAGGGGCATGAGCACCCCGAGCAGCCCGTTGCGGCAGCGGATCACGAAGGTCAGTTATCCGTACGTCGCCAAGCTGCACGCCGCGCCCAAGCTGACCCTGCCCGGCATCACGCTGGTGCTGGCGCTGGCCGGGGTGTTCGCGCCGGTCGTCGTCGGGGTGCCCGCGCTCGTGCTGCTCGCGTTGCTGCTCGGCTGGCTCGCGTTCCTGTCCTGGCCGGCCGTGACCGGCGGGCCGAAGTTCCTGCGGATCTTCTCGATCCTGCTCATCCTGCTGTTCGCGGTCTCCCGCATCGCCAACGGTTAGGGCCGTCCGAGGCTGTCGTAGGCAGCCTCGACGGCGGCCTCGCGGAGCTCCTCGACGGGCTCGTGGTCGATCATCACCGCGCAGTCGGACAGGCCGCCGAGCGCGACCATGCAGCGGACCACGTCGGCCGCCCGGCACGGAGTACGTGTTCGGCGACTCGATCGCGGACCTGCACGACGACGGCGAAGGCGTCGACGTCACGTTCGACTCCGGGATGCGGCACCGGTTCGACCTGGTGATCGGCGCGGACGGCCTGCACTCGAACGTGCGACGGCTCGCGTTCGGTTCCGAGGAAGAGCTGCAGCGCCCGCTCGGCGGCTACCTCGCGGTGTTCTCGATGCCGGACGTGTTCGGCCTCGGCAACCACACACTCGCGCACTTCTCGGTCGGCAAGCTCGTCGGCGTGTACGGCGTACGCCAGACCGGGCAGGTCCGTGCGGGGTTCCTGTTCCGGGGCGAGCTGACGTATGACCACCGCGACAAGGACCAGCAGAAGGCCCAGCTGGTGAAGGAGTTCGGCGACTACGGCTGGAAGGTGCCGCAGCTGCTGGAGCACCTGGAGAACGCCGAGGACTTCTACTTCGACTCGATCGCCCAGATCACCCTGGACTCATGGGTGGCGGGCCGTGTCGCACTCGTGGGAGACGCGGGCTACTCACCCGGACCGGCAGTTGGCGGTGGGACGAGCCTGGCTGTCGTGGCGGCGTACGTCCTGGCCGGTGAGCTGGCTGCGGCCGGCCCCGCTGGGCTGCGCAACTACGAGCAGGTGATCCGGCCGCTCGTCGACAGCAGCAGGAGGCTCAGCCCGAAGATCATGGGCACGGTCATCCCCAGCAATGCTCTCGCAGTGCGGCTGAGGCCAGGAGCAGCAGCCACGCTGGCCAAGCTCCCTACGTCGCTGCAGCGCCTCATCTGGTCGCAGAACGCTGTAGGCAAGGTCTTCAGCTCGACCACACTGCCTGACTACTCAGACCTCCTGAAGCCCGAGCGCGGTCAGCCGGTTCCGTAGCCACGACAGCTCCTTGCTGAGCCGTTTCGCCAATGCCTGTTGGTTTCTGGGCTCCCGCGACCACACGTACACCTCTGACTCCAAGTGGTGCGTCAACGGATGCCCACCACCCACCAACCGCGCCAGACAGTCATCCAGTACGCCGGTAGTCGTACTTAGCGGAGGTGGTGGCGCAGAATGCGCGGCCAGGTGCGCATGCATCCGCCAGGCCGCATGCCCCGACAGCTGCGACGACTGCGCCACGTCGTCCACCCCTGGCCCACCCCACTCACGCACCTGCCGCAAGTGCTTCGGTACGCCGAGCTGACCGAGCACGTACCGCCCGGACGCGTCAGACGGGTCAACCAGCGTCGGAGCAACCGACAGCTGCGCCTTCACCACATCGACGCCCGCACGCCACAAGAGCCCGAAAGACTCGGCAGGGTCCTCGAACTGCACCGCCAGATGACATACGTCGAGCCCCAGCCCGATCCGCGACGTACCGCCGTACGGACTCGAATAGCGGTCCAGCCACGCCGCGGCCTGCCCGATCATCTCCAGCACGCAGCCAGGCTCGGTTTCTACCGCAATGCGGATCGGCCGACCGGTCCTGGCCTCCGTACGAGCCAGGTGCTGCTCAACGCGGTCGAACGCCTCCCGCGCGGCCCGGTTGCGCGCCCGCGACCACGGCACCCGCCACGCGAGCGGCACGGTCGAGATCGAGCCGTACGACGCATCGTCCGGCAGCAGCTCCGCGAGTACGTCGACCAGGTCGAGCGTGTACCGAAGGCGCTCGGGCTCGGTCCAGTCCGGGCAGTACAGGTCGACGCCCGCGGACCGGCCGGTGTGCGGGATACCGTTCACGGTCACGACTTCCAGCTGGTTGCGGTGCAGCGCGCGGCGGAGTTTGCTCAGCGACGCCGGCGAGTTCGCCAGTCGATCGGCCAGCCGATGCGGGAACCACAGCCCGACCCCGAGCACCGGTGCGTCGAGCGTCGACCGCACAATCCCGGCGCACCCGTCGAGCCGCGCGACGAGCTCGTCCAGGTCCGCGGCCGGATGCACCGACGCGCAGTACCCCAGATGAACTGTCGAACCGTCCCGATGCCTGAACCTCATCAGCACCCCCGTACAGCCACGGAAAGTGAGTGCCTTCGGACGTTCCGTGACCTATTAGCAGCGTACGAGGTGCCGCGCGACTAGGTCGCGGGAGCGGTCCGCGACGGCCATCGCGGCCAGCGCGGTGGTGAGCGGGACGGCCGCGATGATGCCGAGGCTGCCGACCAGGCCGCGGACCACCTCCATCGCGACCGGCTCGGTGGAGATCACCGACAGCATCGGCAGGTCCTGGATCGCGAACACGAGCAGCACCGGCATCGCGGCACCGGCGTACGCGAGGACCAGGGTGTTCACCACCGAAGCCACATGCGTACGCCCGATCCGCAGGCCCGCGGACAACAGCTCGCGCCGGCTCGCGGCCGGGTTCGCGGCGGACAGCTCCCACACTGCGGCCGCCTGGGTCACCGTGACGTCGTCGAGCACCCCGAGCGCGCCGATCACCATCCCGGCCACCAGCAGACCGCTGATGTCCAGGTTCGGTGCGAACGCCTTCGCCGTCGAAGCCCCGTCCGCGGCAAGACCGCTGAGCTGCGAGAACTTCGTGAAGAACCACCCGAGCAGCACGGTCAGCCCGAGCGCGGCGATCGTACCGGCCAGCGCGATCGCCGACTCCGCGTTGATCCCGTGGGTCAGGAACACCGCGATCGTCATGATCACCGCGCCGCCGACCACCGCGACCAGCAACGGACTCGAGCCGCGCAGGATCGCCGGCAGGATGAACTTCGTCAGCATCACCGCCGTCACCGCGAGCGCGATCAGCGCCGCGAACCCACGCCACCGGGACAGCGCGACGACCGCGATCGCGAAGATCACCGCGAGGACCAGCAGCGGCTTGGTCCGGTCGTGGTCGACGTACTGGTACCTCTGGTCCAGCGGCGCGCCGTCCTGCACGCCGAGCATGATCACCTGGCCGGTCTCGACCGCGATCGCCGTACCGCCCGCAGTCGGCACCTGGACCGGGACGGCCCTGCCCTTGTCCGGGCCGTTGCTCAGCTTGACCGTCGCCAGATTGCACTTGTCCTGCGGGTTCGGGCACACCTTCAGCGCGGTCACCTCGCCGCGCGCGGTGCTCGTCTGGTACCCCTGCACCTTCACCCCGCCGCCCGGCCAGAGCACGATCAGCAGCACCACGGAGGCGACGATCAGCGGGACCAGTACGGCGGCGACCACGATCCGCACCCGGCGGGCGACCACCGCGTCCGAGTTCACCACCCAGGTATCGACGACATGATCCCCGTGGCCGTGTCCATGACCGTGTCCGTGCCCGTGAGATCTGCGGCGGTTGCCTCTGCGGTCGGCACGCCGGCGCCCGACGTTGCGGCTGGCCATCGGCTACTCCCTGTTTTGACAATCAGTTCCAGCTAGAATGAAAATGATTGTCATGAGATCTGGTCTTCGCGCAATTATTGCCGGTGCCGCGACGCTGGCCGTCCTCGCCCTCGCGGGGTGCGGCGCCGCGACCGCCGACGGTACTGCCGACGGCAAGCTCAGCGTGGTCACCTCGTTCTACCCGCTCGAGTTCATCGCCCGTACGGTGGGCGGCGACGCGGTGCACGTGACCACTCTCACCGCGCCAGGCGTCGAGCCGCACGACCTCGAGCTGACGCCGAAGCAGGTCGCCTCGATCGCCGAAGCGAAGCTGGTCGTCTACGAGAAGGACCTGCAGCCGGCCGTCGACGAGGCCGTCGACCAGAACGCCAAGGACGCCGGCTTCGACGTCGCCCCGGTCGCCCAGCTGGAGGACACCGGCGCGGACTTCGAGCAGCACACCGGCGCCGCGCCGATCGCGCACAAGGACAACGCGCTCGACCCGCACTTCTGGCTCGACCCGGTCCGGTACGCCGCTGTCGTCAAGGCCGTCGAGGAGAAGCTCGCGACCGTCGACAGCGCGAACGCGGCCGGGTACCACGAGCGGGCGAAGGCGCTGCTCGCCCAGATCGACGCGCTGGACACGGCGTACAAGACCGGTCTCGCGCACTGCAGGCTGACGACGTTCGTGACCAGCCACCAGGCGTTCGCCTACCTCGCGAAGCGGTACGGTCTGACGATGATCGGGATCGCCGGGTTCACGCCGGACGCCGAGCCGACGCCGAGCCGGATCAAGGAGGTCCAGGACATCGTGAAGGCCCAGCACGTGACCACGATCTTCTACGAGGAGCTCGTCAGCCCGAAGGTGGCCGAGACGATCGCGAACGACGTCGGCGTCCAGACCGCCGTACTGAGCCCGATCGAAGGCCTGTCGGACGCGAACTCGAAGGACACCTACCTGACGCTCATGCGGCGCAACCTGCAGGAACTCGAGAAAGCGAACGGCTGCTCGTGACGGCTGACAACGCGGTGAGCGTCGACGACCTGTCGGTGGATCTCGGCGGCCGGCTGATCCTGCGCGGGATCGATCTGCGGATCAAGCAGGGTGAAGTGCTGGCCGTCCTCGGCACCAACGGGTCCGGCAAGTCGACCTTGATCAAGACGATCGTCGGGCTGTTGCCCGCGGCCCGTGGTCAGGTCCGGTTGTTCGGTACGCCGGTCCCCCGCTTCCGCGCGTGGCGCCGGGTCGGGTACGTACCGCAGCGGATCACCGCGGCCGGCGGCGTACCGGCGACGGTGTACGAGGTGGTGTCGTCCGGGCTGCTCTCGAAGCGCCGGCTGTTCTCGCCGCTCGGTGCCGCCGGCAAGCAAGCGATCGAGGACGCGCTGCAGGTCGTCGACATGGCCGACCGACGCAAGGACGCGGTCGCCGAGCTGTCCGGCGGGCAGCAGCAGCGGGTGCTGATCGCCCGGGCGCTGGTGTCCGATCCGGACCTGCTGGTGCTCGACGAGCCGACCGCGGGCGTGGACCTGGCCAGCCAGCAGATCTTCGCCGACGCGGTCCGCGAGCGGGTCGAGCGCGGTACGACGGTGGTGATGGTGAGCCACGACCTCGGCCCGATGGACGCGCTGATCGACCGCTCGGTGGTGATGCGCCGCGGCCGGATCGTGTACGACGGACCGCCGCACGCCTCGCAGACCCACGCCCACGTCCACCACTCACAAACCGCCGACGACGAACCGGGGTGGCTCCCCTCATGACGATATTCGAACTCGAGTTCATGCAGCGCGCGCTGATCGCCGGGTTGCTGACCGGGCTGTCCGCGCCGGCCATCGGGACGTACCTGGTGCAGCGGCGGCTGTCGTTGATGGGTGACGGGATCGGGCACATCGCGATCACCGGAGTCGCACTCGGTCTGCTGACCGGGACGGCGCCGGTGCTGACCGCGGTGATCGTGTCGATCGCCGGCGCGACCGCCATCGAACTGGTCCGCGCCCGCGGCAAGGCCACCGGCGACGTTGCGCTGGCACTCCTGTTCTACGGCGGTATCGCGGGAGGTGTCCTGCTGATCGGCCTGGCCGGTCAGGGCGCCGCAACACTGAACACCTACCTGTTCGGCTCACTCACCACGGTCTCCCAGAGCGACCTGTACGTCGTTGCAGGCCTGGCGATCGCCGTGCTGGTCGTAGCGATCGGCCTAGGCCCACAGCTGTTCGCGGTATGCCAGGACGAGGAGTTCGCCCGTACGACGGGACTCCGGGTCCAGGTGCTCAACTTGGTGATCGCCGTGATGGCCGCGGTCACCGTGACGGTGGCTATGCGCACGGTGGGGCTCCTGCTCGTCAGCGCGCTCATGGTGGTCCCGGTGGCGACGGCGCAGCAGATCACGCGCTCGTTCCGCAGTACGTTCGTGACCGCGTGCATCATCGGCGTACTGGCGTGCCTGGCCGGCATCGTCACGTCGTACAACGCGAACGTCGCACCTGGCGCGACCATCGTCGTACTGGCGCTGGCCGGCTTCGTGGTGGCGGCTGTGGTCGGGACGCTGCTCCGCCGTCGGTCGGCGCGGCCGTTGGCGGACGAGGAGCCTGAGGTCGGCGTACCGGCACCGGAGCCGCATGTGGTGAGCGCGGGGCATCCGCACGCGCACAACCAGGAGTGCGGTCACAAGAAGGTCGAACACGGGGACCATGTCGACTACGTCCACGACGGTCACCTGCACGCGGCACACGGTGATCACTGGGACGAGCACTGATTTGCCGACTTCTGAGAGAATTGCCGGCGACAGGGAGATGACAGGAGGAACGGTGGCTATCGGAACACGCTCGACCCGTCAGCGCGCGGCGGTCGCGCACGCGCTCGACCAGATCGACGAATTCCGGACCGCCCAGGAGATCCACCTGGAGCTCCGGTCGGCCGGTGAGGCCGTCGGCCTGACCACCGTCTACCGCACCCTGCAGGCGCTCGCGGACTCCCGCGAGGTCGACGTACTGCGTACCGCCGACGGCGAAACGGCGTACCGGCGCTGCTCGAAGGGCCATCACCACCACCTGGTCTGCCGCAACTGCGGCCGCACGGTCGAGGTCGAGGGCCCGGCCGTCGAACGCTGGGCCGACAAGGTCGCCGCCGAACACGGCTACACCGACATCAGCCACACCCTGGAGATCTTCGGCACCTGCGCCGACTGCGCCGGCAAGTGACGCAGGTCACCTTTGCCTTTGAGTGCACTCCAAGGCGTACGGTCTGAGACATGACCACGATCGAACTGCACGCACCCGAGCTGGAGCCGGTGGATCCCGACCTGCTCTGCCTGCTGGAGCTGCCGGACGATCTGCCCGACGACCTGTCGATCGCCGAGGCCGCCGAGCTCACCGGGCTGACCGCCCACACGTTGCGGTACTACGAACGCATCGGTCTGGTCGACGTACGCCGGGACGCCGCCGGGTACCGCAGCTACGACCGGCGGGCGATGTCGCGGATCGTGTTCGTCAGCCGGCTGCGCGCCTCCGGGATGTCGATCGGCGCGATCGGCCACTACCTGGAGCTGGTGGTCGAGGGCGACCACACCGCTCCGCAGCGGCTCGTCCTGATGCAGGAACACCGCGAACGCATCCAGCGGCAGCTCAAGGACCTGCAGCTCGCCCTCGCGGTCACCGACTACAAGATCGCCGCGTACGGCGGCACCGCCGCACCGTAAACACCAACTGGATTCAGCCGACCGTCACGCACGGCTCGGCCGGCTTGTGATGGGAGAAAACAGATGAAACTGGGTAGCCAAGGCGCCGAGGTCAGCCGGCTCGGACTCGGCTGTATGGGCATGAGCTTCGCGTACGGCGCCGCCGACGACAACGAGTCGATCGCCACTCTGCACCGCGCGCTCGACCTCGGCGTCACGTTCCTCGACACCGCCGACATGTACGGCTTCGGCGCCAACGAGGAACTCGTCGGCCAGGCGATCGCGGACCGCCGCGACGAGGTGTTCCTGGCCACCAAGTTCGGCATCACCGGCGACCCGCGGAACCCCGCGGTGCGCGGCATCAACGGCTCGCCGGAGTACGTCAGGTCGGCGATCGACGCGTCCCTGCAGCGGCTGGGCGTCGACCACGTCGACCTGTACTACCAGCACCGGATGGACCCCGCCGTACCGGTCGAGGAGACCGTCGGCGCGATGGCGGAACTCGTCCAGGCCGGGAAGGTCCGGTACCTCGGGCTGTCCGAGGCGTCCGCGGAGACGATCCGGCGGGCGCACGCCGTACACCCGATCACCGCCGTCCAGTCGGAGTGGTCGCTGTTCAGCCGGGACATCGAGGAGACGGTGCGGCCGGTACTGCGGGAGCTCGGCATCGGGGTGGTTCCGTACTCGCCGCTGGGCCGGGGCATGCTCACCGGCGCGCTGCCGACGGAGCTCGCCGCCGACGACTTCCGCCGTACCCTGCCGCGGTTCGCCGCGGACAACCTCGACGCCAACCTCAAGCTGGTCGAACAGATCCGCGCGGTCGCGGCCCGGTACGACGCGACGCCGGGGCAGATCGCGCTCGCCTGGGTGCTTGCGCAGGGCAACGACGTGGCGCCGATCCCGGGGACGAAGCGGCGCAAGTACCTCGAGGAGAACTGGGCCGCCGTCGACGTCGAGCTCTCCGCGGCCGACCTTGAGGCACTGTCGAAGTTGGCCCCGGTCGGCACCCGGTACGCCGACATGACCTGGGTCGCCGGGCAGACCGCACCGCAGAGCTGATAAACTGTGCGCAGTAAGCCTTCCTACCGGACTCTTCCGGCGGAAGGCTTTTCTGCGTTCTGTATCCCTTTGTGAGGAGACGTATGTCCGACCTGGTGGTACGCCGTGTGCAGGCGTCCGACCGCATCCTGATGGAGCGACTGTGGCTGATGTTCCGCCACGACCTGTCCGAGTTCCAGGGCCAGCTGCCACGGCCCGACGGCAGCTACCGCACCGAGTGGCTGGAGAAGGTGCTCACTGGTGACCCGGAGTGGGCCGGGTACCTGATCTCGCTGGGCGACGTACCGATCGGGTTCTGTTTCATGCGGGCGCTGCAGCAGCCGGTGCACGTACTGAACGCGTTCTTCATGGTCCGTCCGGCCAGGCGCCGCGGGTACGGGCTGCAGGCGGTACAGGAGGTGTTGTCGCATCACCCCGGTCCGTGCGACGTCGCGTTCCAGGGCAACAACGAGAAAGCGGTCCGGTTCTGGCAGCGGGTCGCGACCGAGGTCTCCGGGGACGTGTGGACGCAGGAGGAGCGCCCGATCCGCGGCAACCCCGACGCGACACCGGACCTGTGGATCTCATTCAAGGTCTAGCGGCAACCCGAAGTACTCGAACAGCTCCTGGTCGAAGAAGACCACGTTGTGCGTGATGCCGGCCTTGGCGACGGTGAACACCTGCAGGCTGTGCGCGTGGAACCGCCCGTCGCCCCCGCGCACGTAGGCGCCGATGGCCGGCTGGTCGTTGGCGACCGTCGGCAGCAGTCGCCAGGCAGGGCCGCGCATCGCGTACACGCGGGCCATGAACTCGCCGTACGCGTCGCGGCCGACGTACCAGAGCGGGGCCGGCGGCATCTCGAGGACGACCCGGTCGGTGAGCAGCCGGGTCAGGCCGCTGACGTCGGCGGCCTCGAACGCGCGGATGTAGTCGTCGATGACGGACTTGATCTCGCGGTCGTCGGGCTCGTCGACGTCGTCCTCGGTGATGTCGATCTCGGCGAGCTTGGCCCGCGCCCGCTGCAGCGCGCTGTTCACGCTCGCGGACGTCGTCTCGAGGGCCTCGGCGATGTCCGCGACCGGCCAGTCGAGGACGTCCCGCAGTACCAGGACCGCCCGCTGCCGGGCCGGGAGGTACTGCATCGCGGCGATCAGGGCCAGCCGCAGACTCCCCTGCGCGACCATCGCCGCCGCCGGGTCGGTCGGGAACGGCTGCAGCCACGCCACGTCCGTCGACAGCTCGATCGGCGCCTGCGCGTCCTCGGTCACACTCACCAGCCCCGACGGCAACGCGCGACGGCCCTTCCCCTTCAGAGCGGTCAGGCAGGCGTTGGTCGCGATCCGGTAGAGCCACGTCCTCATCGACGCCCGCTGCTCGTCGTACGTGTCCGCGGCCCGCCATGCCCGCAGCAGAGTCTCCTGCACGAGGTCTTCCGCGTCGTGGATGGATCCCACCATGCGGTAGCAGTGCACCAGCAGCTCGTGCCGGTGCGGCTCGGTCATCCGGTCGAAATCGTCACGGTCCATCGTCAGCCTCCTGCAGGTATGTACTGCGCGACCTCACCAAAATCATCGGTCCAGCACCGATGAATCCGGCGGACCTGCCAGGTATATCCCGACGTCCCGTGCAGACGAGGGAGAAAACCTGATGACCGCACTGATCGACCGTCCCGTGGCAACCCGTCGTGGGCTGATGCTCGCCGTCCTGCTGCTCGGCCAGTTCATGGCCCTGCTCGACACGTCCATCGTGAACGTCGCGATGCCGGCCGTCGGCGCCGGCTTCCACGCCTCCGGCGCCTGGCTGCAGCTGGTTGTCGGCGGCTACCTGGTCGCGTACGCGATGACGCTGATCACCGGCGCCCGGCTGGGCGACCTGTACGGCCGCCGCCGGATCTACCTGACCGGCGCGATCCTGTTCACGCTCGCCTCGCTCGGCTGCGGCCTGGCGCCGGCGATCCTGCCGCTGGTGCTGTTCCGGTTCGTCCAGGGCGTCGCCGCGGCGATCATGGTGCCGCAGATCATCAGCCTGATCCAGGCCCACTTCACCGGACCGGCCCGCGCGAAGGCGTTGTCGGCGTACGGCGTGACGCTGTCCGCCGGCCAGGTCGCCGGGCTGATCGCGGGCGGCCTGCTGGTCGGCGCGAACCTCCTCGGCTCCGGCTGGCGCCCGGTGTTCCTGGTCAACGTCCCGGTCGGGATCTGCCTGGCGATCCTGGTTCCCCGTGCGGTGCCGGCGGACCGCCCCGCGTCGGCGCGGCGCCTCGACCTGACCGGGCTGGCGTTGTCGACCTGCGCCGTACTGCTGGTGGTGCTGCCGGCGGTGGTCGGTCACGAGATCGGGTGGCCGTTGTGGACCTTCGGCTGCATCGCCGCCGGGGTCGTGCTCGCGGTGGTCTTCGTCCGGTACGAGCGCCGTACTGCGGACCCGCTGCTCGACCTCGACGTGCTGCGGGCCCGCGGGTTGCCGGCCGGGCTGGTGACGATGGTGTTCACGGTGCTGGCGCTCGGCGGGTTCCTGTTCGCGTTCACGCTGCACCTGCAGACCGAGCTCGGCGAGTCGGCGATGCGGGCCGGGCTGACCTGGCTCCCGTTCGCCGTCACCTTCGGGCTGGTCGGATACTTCTGGCGGACGGTCCCGGCCCGGCTGCACCACCTCGTCGTACCGACCGGCCTTTTGCTGTGCGCGGTCGGGTACGCGGGTGTCGGGTCGTTCCTGTGGCTCGCGATGGTGCTGGCGGGCGCGGGCATGGGGTTGTCCGCGAGCCCGCTCGTCACCCAGTCGCTGGTGAACGTGCCGCTGCCCCGCGCCGCGGACGCGAGCGGAATCCTCACCACCGTGATGCAGCTCGGCCAGGTCGGCGGCGTCACGATCTTCGGCACGGTGTACCTGTCGACGCGCTCGTTCCCGGTGACGCATTGGGCCGTCGCGCTGACGGCGGCGACCGGCATCGTCGCCGCCGCGTTCCTGGCTAGAACAGTACGACCGACCGCAGTACGTCGCCGTGGTGCATCTTCGTGAACGCGTCCTCGACGTCCTCCAGCGCGATCGTCTCCGACACGAACCGGTCCAGCGGCAGCCGGCCCTGCAGGTGCAGGTCGATCAGCATCGGGAAGTCGCGGCTCGGCAGGCAGTCGCCGTACCAGCTGGACTTCAGCGCGCCGCCGCGGCCGAAGAAGTCCAGCAACGGCATCTCGAGCCGCATCTCGGGCGTCGGTACGCCGACCAGGACGACCGTACCGGCCAGGTCGCGGGCGTAGAACGCCTGCTTCCAGGTCTCCGGGCGACCGACCGCGTCGATCACGACGTCCGCGCCGAACCCGCCGGTCAGCTCCTGCACCGCCTCGACGACACCGTCGTGGTCGAGGCCCGTGGAGTTGATCGTGTGGGTGGCGCCGAGTTCCTTCGCGGTGCCGAGCTTGCGGTCGTCGAGGTCCAGCGCGATCACCTTCGCCGCTCCGGCAAGACGCGCGCCGACCACGGCCGCCGCACCGACGCCGCCGGCACCGATCACCGCGACCGTGTCGCCGCGGCCGACGTTGCCGGTGTTGAGCGCGGCGCCGAGGCCGGCCATCACGCCACATCCGAGCAGCCCCGCCACCTCGGGCTTCGCCGCCGGGTCGACCTTCGTGCACTGCCCGGCCGCGACCAGGGTCTTCTCCGCGAACGCCCCGATGCCGAGCGCCGGGCTCAGCTCGGTGCCGTCGTTCAGCGTCATCTTCTGCTGGGCATTGTGGGTGTTGAAGCAGTACCAGGGCCGGCCGCGCAGGCAGGCGCGGCAGTTCCCGCAGACCGCCCGCCAGTTCAGTACGACGAAGTCACCCGGCTGTACGTCGGTGACGCCGTCGCCGACCGCCTCCACGATCCCCGCCGCCTCGTGCCCGAGCAGGAACGGGAACTCGTCGTTGATCCCGCCCTCCCGGTAGTGCAGGTCCGTGTGGCAGACCCCGCAGGCCTGCACCTTCACGACCGCTTCACCGGGACCGGGGTCCGGAATCGTGATCTCCTCGATCGACACCGGCGCACCCTTGCCCGCCGCCACCACACCACGCACCGTCTGAGCCATACGCCCGAACCTAACCGCCATCCCACCGCCCCGTCAGCCCCTCCCGGGCGTGGCGTAAAGAACGACAGGACGTAGTCGTCTACGTATACCGCCCGCCACGCCTGCAGCTAGCTGGCGAGAGCCCGGTGGACACCACTACCTCCTGTCCTTCTTACCCCTCCTGTCCACCAGTCGGGGGACAGCGGGTCCGCCGGGCGGTGCTCCCGGGGACCCATGGCCTGGCGCGAGAGTTGAGGTATGGAGAACGACAACGCAGTGAGGGTGCGCGGCCTGGTCAAGCGGTACCCGGACAAGGTCGCGGTCGACGGTGTCGATCTGGACATCCACCGGGGCGAGGTGTTCGCCCTGCTCGGCCCGAACGGGGCCGGTAAGACGACGACCGTGGAGATTCTGGAGGGGTATCGCCACGCCGACGCCGGAGAGATCAGCGTGCTGGGGTCGGACCCGGCACACGCCGACCGGGTCTGGCGGTCCCGGATCGGGATCGTCGCCCAGACCACCCGGGACGAGGCCGTGCTGTCGGTCGCCGAGATGGTCACGCACTTCGCCGGCTACTACCCGAACCCGCGCGACCCCGAACAGGTGATCGCCGCGGTCGGCCTGGAGGAGAAGCGCAAGGCCCGGGTCCGCAGCCTGTCCGGCGGCCAGCGCCGCCGGCTGGACGTCGCGCTCGGCGTGATCGGCAACCCGGAGCTGCTGTTCCTGGACGAGCCGACCACCGGGTTCGACCCGGAGGCGCGGCGTCAGTTCTGGACGCTGATCGAGGAGCTCCGCACCGAGGGCACCACGGTCCTCCTCACCACCCACTACCTGGACGAGGCCGAGCACCTGGCCGACCGGGTCGGCGTGATCGCCGACGGCAAGATGATCGAGATCGCGACTCCAGAGACCCTCGGCGGCCGCGGCGCCCGCACCGCACGCGTCTCCTGGCTGGCCGCGGACGGTCAGCACGAAGTACGCACGGACCAGCCGACCGCCGAGGTCGCGCGACTGATGGCGGAGTACGGCGGCGCGGAAGTACCGGAACTGGAAGTACGCCGGCCGAGCCTCGAAGACATCTACCTGGAACTCATCGGGTCGGCCGCCGCCGCTCCGGAACTGGAAGGAGCTCTCAAGTGAGTGCCGCGCTGCCGTCCCCGCTGAAGGTCGGGCTGTCCCGCACCGGGATCGAGGTGAAGGAGTTCTTCCGCGAACGCGAGCAGCTGATCTTCACCTTCTTCTTCCCGATCATCTTCCTCGGCATCTTCTCCGCCGTGTTCAGCGGCACCGACTTCTCCGGCGGGGTCACCGCCGCGACCTACTTCACCCCCGGGATGATTGCCTCCGGCATCTTCCTGACCAGCTTCCAGTCGCTCGCCATCGCGATCGCGATCGAGCGCGACCAGGACGTCCTCAAGCGGCTCCGCGGTACGCCGATGTCGCCGCAGTCGTACTTCATCGGCAAGATCGGCATGGTCCTGATCACCTCGATCCTGCAGTTCGCGCTGCTGCTCGCGATCGCCGGCCTCGCGCTCGGCGTCGACATTCCCACCTCGCCCGCCAAGTGGCTGAACTTCCTGTGGATCTTCGTCCTCGGTACGGCGTCCGGGTCGGTGCTCGGGATCGCGTTCTCCGTCGTACCGAAGTCCGGCCGGGCCGCGTCCGCCGTCGTCACCCCGGTGGTCCTGCTGCTGCAGTTCATGTCCGGTGTGTACTTCGTCTACAGCAGCCTGCCGTCGTGGATGCGGACCGTGGCATCGGTGTTCCCGCTGAAGTGGCTCGCGCAGGGCATGCGGTCGGTGTTCCTCCCGGACGGGTTCGAGGTGCACGAGCCGGGCGGGTCCTGGCAGCTCGGCACCGGCGCGATCGTACTCACGGTCTGGCTGGTCGTCGGCCTCTTCCTCGCCCAGCGGCTGTTCCGCTGGACCCGGCGGGACGCCGGCTGATGGACGGGCTCCCCGCGCGGCGTGCTGCCGAGGAGCCCGCTACGCCGGTGTGGAGCGGGCCTCGTCTGTGGATCCTCGTGTGGAGGAAGATAGGGTCCGTGCAGAACTCACGCGGCGCCGGGCAGCCGGTCTGGACCCGGGCGCTGGTCGGCTGGCACATCGTGTTCTGGGTGCTGCTCGGGATGACGCTCGCGCTGTCGTTCCTCGGTCACCTCGGCACCGTGCGGCAGTCGGTCTACGTCGGTACGGTCGTGGTGCTCGGGGCGGCGTACCGGTTCATCGGCCTGCCGGCGATCCGGTCCCGCCGGCGGCTTCCGTCGTACACCTATCGGCTGCTGCTGATCGCCTGCCTCGCGACACTGATCGGGATCTACCCGCAGTCGGTGTTCCTGATGTTCATCGCGTCCGCGCAGATCTGGCTGCTCTGCGAGGACCTGCGCGAAGGCATCGGGCTGAGCGTGCTGCTCGTGGTCGCCGTCGGCGCGGCGCAACTGTGGAGCGCCGGGTGGGGCTGGAGCGCGTTCTGGGAGATCCTGCCGTGGATGCTGGTCAGCCTCGTGGTCAGCCTGCTGTTCGGGATCTGGATCGAGAAGGTGATCACGCAGAGTCAGCAGCGGGCGGAGCTGATCGAGCAGCTCGAGTCCGCCCGCGACGAGCTCGCCGAGGCGCACCACAGCGCCGGCGTGATGGCCGAGCGGGAGCGGATGGCGCGGGAGATCCACGACACGCTCGCGCAGGGGATGACCTCGATCGTGATGCTGAGCCAGGCTGCCGCGGCCGAGCTTTCCCAAGGCGGCGCCGGTGTGGCGGCTCGGCTCGCCGCGATCGAGGACACCGCCCGGGAGAACCTCGCCGAGGCGCGGGCGCTGGTGGCGGCGTTCACGCCGGTCGCGTTGTCGGAGGCGACCTTGACCGAGGTACTGCGGCGGCAGGCGGAACGGTTCGCCGCCGAGACCGGGGTCGACGTACGGGTCTCGCTTGACCTCCCCGACGACGAGGTCGCGGCGCTGCCGCAGGCGCAGCAGGTGGTGCTGTTGCGGTCGGCGCAGGAGGCGCTCGCCAACGTCCGCAAGCACGCGGCCGCGACGCAGGTGCTGATCACGCTCGGGTTGTCCGGCGGCGGCGTCTGGATCGAGATCCAGGACGACGGGTCCGGGTTCTCCCCCGGCGTCGCGTCGACCGGCTTCGGCCTGAACGCGATGCGCGGCCGGGTCGAGGAATCGGGCGGTACCGTCCAGATCGACAGCGCGCCCGGCCACGGCACGCGCGTCCAGGTTCTGATCCCAGCAGTGCAGGAGGATGTGTGATTCGGGTTCTGGTGGTCGACGACCACCCGGTGGTGCGGTCCGGGCTGTCCGGCATGCTGTCGGTGACCGAGGACATCACGGTGGTCGGCGAGGCCGGCGACGGTTCCGAGGCGCTGGCGCTGGTCGAGTCGACCAAGCCCGACGTCGTACTGATGGACCTGCGGATGCCCCGGATGGACGGGGTCGCCGCGACCGGGGCGATCGTGTCTACGTACCCGTCGACGCGGGTGCTGGTGCTGACGACGTACGACACCGACACCGACATCCTGCACGCGGTCGAGGCCGGCGCCGCCGGGTACCTGCTCAAGGACACCCCGCACGCCGAACTCCTGAACGGCATCCGCGCCGCCGCCCGCGGCGAAACGGTCCTCGCGCCACCGGTCGCGGCCCGCCTGATGTCCCGCCTCCGTACGCCGGCCGCGCCCGCGGCGGCGCAACCGTCACCCCGCGAACTCGAAGTACTCGCCGCCGTCGCCCGCGGGCTCAGCAACGCCGAGATCGGCCGCGAACTGTTCATCGGCGAAGCAACGGTGAAGACCCACCTCCAACGCCTGTTCGCCAAACTCGACGTCGACGACCGCACCCGCGCCGTCACCGTCGCCATCGAACGCGGCCTGCTCCCCTCCCCCGGCCGCTGACCACTGGGCTGTTACAGCTGGACGCCCGTGTCGGGGCGGCTCAGCTGCAGCCTCGAGGCCGGGGCGGGCTCCTGGTACGACACCTGCTCGCCCGCCTGCTGACTCTGCGGCGTCGGGTTCGTCGCCGCCTGCATGCTCTTCGCCAGCTCCGGGTCCAAGCCCGCCGCCGGCTTCTCCGCCTCGGCCGTGATCTTCTCGACCAACCCAGGCGCTGCCTCCACCGCCGCATCGACCGGCTTCTCGTTCTGCCCGATCGCCGTCCGCACCCGGGTCATCCCCTGCCGCGCGCTCGCCAGCGACGTCCCCATCTGCTCGCTCTTCGACCGAATGGTCCGCGCGACCTCGCCGCTCCCGAGCCGCGGCAGCCCCTCACCGAATCTCGACGCGCCCCTCCGGGCGTCCTCCAACCGGTCCGCCACACGCTGAACGTCCGCCGCGGCGCCCTCGACGATCTGCTTGACCTTCTCCACGTGCTTGCCAAGCGCCCCGACCGGCGACTTCTCCTGCCCCGAACCGCCCAGCGCCTCAACGTTCTCCATCGCGGTCCGCAGCTTCGCGCGACTGTCCTGAAGTACGGCGAGCGTGCCGCGCGGCTGCCCCGAATCATGGGTAGCCTCCAGGCTGCGCCTCAGGTGCCCGAGGTTCGACGCGATCCGGTCGACCTGCCGCTGCGTTTCCTGCTGCGCGTGCACCAGCCGCCGGTCGACCTCCCCGCCACCCGGCTGCTCGAACCGCGCAACCTCGGCGGCCGACTCGTACACCCGATCGACCGCGGTCACCGCCCGCCCCAGCTGCTGATCGAACTCCGGATCGCTCAGCGCCTGCCGGAGCGCGGCATCGGCCTCCGTGAGCGCCCGCACGATCTGCGCCGTACGCCCGGCAACCTCGTCCTTGTCCACGATCAGCTCTCCTCTACGCGCGTCACTGCGCACCCTGCCACCCAACAGGTCCGCTCAGTGCCGGCCGTCCTGCTGCGCGGACCCGTCTGCCGGCAACCACTCCGTACGCTGCACGTCCAGCTCCTCCGGCTCAGCCGCCGTACCGTCGTCGTCCGCCAGTCTGGCCCGCATGTTCTCCGCCAGCTGACGGACCTCCTCACGTACGGCGAGCAGCTCCCGCTCCGCCGCCTGCCGCGGTGTCTCGCGCTCCGGCACGTTCCAGCTCCCGTCGTCGGTGATTGCTCCAACGACGGTAGACGCGGACGAACCCGCGACCGGTTCCCTACTGGTCCTGTGTGACCTCGTTCGGTACGGCGCCGCCGTACCGCCGGTCGCGCCGCGCGTAGATCTCGATCGCCCGCCACAGGTCCCGCCGGTCGAAGTCCGGCCAGAGCGTGTCCAGGAACACCATCTCGGCGTACGCCAGCTGCCACACCAGGAAGTTGCTGGTCCGCTGCTCCCCCGACGACCGGACGAACAGGTCGACCTCGGGGATGTCCGGCGCGTACAGGTGCCGGGCGATCGTCTGCTCGGTGATCCGGTCCGGCTTGAGCTTGCCCTCGGCAACGTCCCGCGCGATCGACCGCATCGCGTCCGCGATCTCCGCGCGGCCGCCGTAGTTCACACAGAACTGCAGCGTGATCGTGTCGTTGTCCTTGGTCCGCTCCTGCGCGTACTCGAGCTCGTCGATCACGCTCTTCCACAACCGCGGCCGCCGCCCCGACCACACCACCCGCACCCCCATCGCGTCCAGCTCGTCCCGCCGCCGGTGGATGACCTCGCGGTTGAACCCCATCAGGAACCGGACCTCCTCCGGCGAACGCGCCCAGTTCTCGGTCGAGAACGCGTACGCCGAGATGTACTTCACCCCAATCTCGATCCCGCCCTTGATCACATCCAGTAACGAAGCCTCGCCCGCCCGGTGCCCCTCGGTCCGCGCCAGCCCCCGCTGCTTGGCCCACCGCCCGTTCCCATCCATCACGATCGCCACATGCCGAGGCACCAGTTCCCTGGGCACAACCGGCGGCCGAGCCCCCGAATGATGCCCCTCCGGCGCCACCACAACCTTCCTCTCCCCCAGCCTCTCCCCCGACCGCTCCCTCGACCCCCCGGCCCCCCGAATCCCCGACCCCCGAGACTCCGACCCACGACCCCGACGACGACCAATAGGCGACATAACCCGCAGTCTCCCATCCCCCCTGCAACAACCTGCAACCTGTGGATAACCCACCCCACCGAACACCCTCCGTATGCAACCCTTAACCCACAACCACCCAAGAACGGAGCCCCACCCCATGCCCCGCCGACCGGCCTTCCTCCCCGCCACCGCCGCCCTCTGCGCCCTCACAGCGCTAGCCGCGTGCCAAGGCTCCCCCGAAGCCGGCCACCCCAACACGCCGTCGACAACAACCGCCACGACGGACGCTCCCACCTCTCCGGTCTCCACCACACCTTCGACTCCGACCTGGAGCGCCGAGGAAGAGGCCGCAATCTCCGCTGCGACCGCGCGCTACCTGGCTGCGCGTCGGGCTACCGAGCTGGCGATGCAGAATCCTGCGAAGTCGAACCGCGCGACTCTCGAACGAACTGGTAACGGTGGACAATGGCTTACCGACATCATCGATGACCTCACCTCGTATCGAGACAACGGTTGGTATCAGAGCGGATCCGTCAAACTGTCTCCGCCGTCCCCGAAGTCAGTTCGATTGACAGGCGAGCCGGAGGTGACCTTGACAACCTGCGTTGATTCCAGCGCAGTCATCATTCGCTATCAATCGACCAAGAAGCCGGTGCCGCTCGGTCCGGACAACGGGTCTCGCCATCTAACGCAGGCTCGCATGGTTCTTGCCTCGGGAACTGATGGCAAGAAGGCCTGGTTTCTGATTGACGAAAGCGGAGATGCGAAATGCTGACCCAGTTGGGGCTGATGCGCAGCCTGGGGCAGACGTTTCTTGCAGTCACCCTTGCTGCCATCGGACCTCATGGTGGGCCGACGCTGCCGCCAAAGCCGGAGGGCGACGTCGTCCCCAAATGCAGCAAGCTCCTGAACAAATGCTGGTGGGTGCCGAGGTCAATCATCAAGATTCCCGGCGTTCCGTCGAAACCAGGCAAGCCTCCGACCCACCAGAAAGTCACCAAGCCAGAATGCAACTTCCACGGCGTTCCGCAGGCCTGCACGGATTCGTTTCAGGGAAACTGGTCCAATAGCCATCAATGCTACATGCGGCGCGAGACGCCCGATCCACCGTTCGACGACCCACGCTGGAAAGGTCATACGGATGGCAGCATCTGGGCGTGCACACGAGAGCAGGGCTACGACAAGGGCAAACATCTCATCACCGAATGGGTGTGGCTACCTGGAAAGCCGGACACAGTCGTCGTCGATCCGGTGACATTGGCGTACGAGGCGATTGCAGAAATGCAACTGGCGCCGCCGCTGATCAAAACCGCCCCAGCGCCCGGTCAGATCGGCCTGGTGAACATGCCGGTTTGGATGTGGGTGACGCAGAGTGAGAGCACCTGGGGTCCGATTGTTCGGAGTGCGAGCGTGCCTGGCTTGTCTGTCACGGCTACGGCGCGCGTGAAGGCAATTGACTGGTCGATGGGAGACGGAAGCACGGTGCGGTGCGACGGCCCGGGGACGCCGTACGACAAGTCCGTGGGGGTGAAGAACTCTCCCACCTGTGGGCATCGGTATGTGAAGACTTCGCGCAAGCTGCCGAATTGCAAGTATCCGGTGACTGCGGTTGCTCAGTGGGAGATCACCTGGGAGAGCACACTCGGAGACACTGGCCAGATCGGTATGACCCAACAGGCCGCGACGCAGCTGCGGATCGGTGAAGCGGTGCCGGTGATTGTGGATCCGGGTGGTGGTGATGCTTCCGCGCCGGGTGCGGGTGGTTGCTGAGCGGCACATTGTGCGAGGGAGGAAGAGGTTCGGGGTATGACGACTTGGGCGTCGGTTGAGCAGGTGCGGGCGGAGTCGCCGTTGGCAGTGGAAGCCCGTGATGGACAGAGGGTCGAAGACCACTTATCCACAGGCTCGCGCAATAGCCCGGAGCAAGGGCTGATGTGACAGTTAGTATCTGGGCATGGCCGGACCGACGACTGACGCGCGGATCTATCTACTCGATGCGGACGAGCGGCACGTAGTGCCGGGTGGACCGGCGATCGTTGGGCCGGATGGGGTGCGTGAGGAGCTTCCGCCGCTCGTGTTCGAAGCGATTCAGCACGTAGTTGCTGCGATGCGGGCTGGCAGAGGGGTCAAGATCAGCCCGCTACGACCCGAGCTCCCGATCGACCAGGCAGCCGACGCGATCGCGGTACGGCGAGATGTGTTGCGTAAACACGTCGCCGCGGGTGAGATCCCGTTCCGCTCGTCGGAATATGTCGACTGGGTACAGCTAGCTGACGTCATCAATTGGGACTCCGAACGTCGCAGAACCCGACGCGCGGCCCTCGATGAGCTGCTGGGCGACGATCCCGAGGACGACGGACAACCGTCATGACACGGTCGGAATCGTTCGATTTCGACTCGCCCGAGCACGCATTTCTGGATGCCAACGTGATTCGAGGCCAGCAGACCACCCACGTCCTCTTGTCACTGGCAGACCACGACGTCTTCGAGCCGCACTGGACGCAGCAGGTCATCGACGAGATGCGCCGGAACAGACCGCCTGGGCTGCCCGAGGCGGACATCGACCGGCGCATCAGGGCGATGAACGTCGGCTTCCCGGATGCGATGGTGGAAGCACCGCCGCAGGAACTGCAGGATCAGATGCAGGCGGATCCGAAGGACAAGCACGTGCTGGCAGGCGCCGTGTACAGCGAGTCGGACGTGCTCGTCACTGATAATCTGAAGGACTTCGATCCACCGACGTCTGGGCCGAACGCGATGCGGGTCGAGAGTCTCAATCAGTTCTTGAACCGAAAGCTCGACGAGGATCCTCAGCGCGTGCAAGAAGGCCTACAAGCGATGCTCGACGGCAACCGGCGAGACCCGAAAACGATGTCGGCGCTCATCGACACAATGGCCGATGGCCAGGAGTTGCGAGGGTTTGCCCAGAAGCTGAACACCGTTGTGCCTCCGGAGCAGCGCGGAACATCGCCCGTGCTGACAGCCAATCAGCGCGGCTCGGCGCAGCACGCCGCCTTCGACGGCGTGCCCGGACCTGGCACCCCACAAGCTCCCTCCGCCGCTCCCGAGGCCAGTAAGACCAGCAGACCGGCAGGCATCGATCGAACGAGGAACACCGAGCAGGACAGGTAGGCCATCGCGGCCGCCCGAGGAGAACGTGGGGCGGCAAAGATCAGCCTGCGCCTGTGGTGAGGTCCAGGTGGGGGAGGGAGCGGAGTTGGTGTTCTTGGTGGTAGGTGAAGAAGGCGGCTATCAGGCCGGTGGATTCTCGGCGGGTTCGGGGGTCGGCTTGGAGGGCGGTGGGCCAGTCGCCGGTGAGGAGGGCGGTGAGGTGGGTGACTGTGGATTGGGAGGGCATGGCTGAGGCTGGGGGGCGGCAGGTGGTGCAGACCATGCCGCCGGAGGCGGGGTTGAAGGCTCGGTGCGGGCCTGGCTCGCCGCAGCGGGCGCAGTCGTCGAAGGACGGGGCGTAGCCGGAGATCGACAGGGAACGCAGTAGGAACGAGTCGAGGACCAGGGCCGGTTCGCGTTCGCCGGTGGACAGGACGCGAAGGGCGCCGGCCAGCAGCAGGTGGTGCTGGAGGGCTGGTTCCTTCTCTTCCACCACCAGGCGGTCGGCGGTCTCGAGGAGCACGGTGCCGGCGGTGTAGCGGGCGTAGTCGTTGACGATGCCTTCGCCGTACGCCGCGATCGACTCGGCCTGGGTGACGACGTCGAGGGTGCGGCCGGTGGCGAGTTGCAGGTCGACGTAGCTGAACGGTTCCAGCCGGGCGCCGAAGCGGGACGACGTACGGCGGACTCCCTTGGCGACGGCGCGGACCTTGCCGTTGGCGCGGGTCAGCAGCGTGGCGATCCGGTCCGCCTCACCCAGCTTCTGGGTGCGCAGCACGATCGCCTGATCCCGGTAGAGCGGCACCCCACCAGTCTCTCATTGAGCACGGACATACTGCTCCAGGCTGGTTGGTTCGACTCCGGTGATGTCCCGGACCGCCGTGGACACGTGGCCGAGTTCGCCGCTGGCGATGGCGGCGTACGACGTGACCCAGCCGGCCACCTCCCAGGCGGGGGCGCCGTACGACTCCCGGGAGCGGTACGCCTCGTCGAGGGTCTCCGGCTCGTAGCGGATCGTGCGGCCCCAGGCGTCGGTGAGGAGGGCGGCGGCCTCGGCAAGGGTGAACGCCGAGGGTCCGGTGAGGTCGTAGGTGGCGCCCGAGTACCGGTCGGGTGCGGGCGAAGCACCGGCGGTGCGGAGTACCGCGGCGGCAACCGCGGCGACGTCATCGCGGGTGACGGCGGCGGTTCGGCCGTCGCCGGCCGGCCCGCGGATCACGCCGTCGGCGCCGACGAACCCGGGCACGAAGTCGAGGTACAGGTTGTCCCGCAGGAACGTGAAGTCGACGCCCGACGCTCTGATGTGCTCCTCGGTGTGCCAGTGGTCGCGCGCGAACGTGAACGTCGCCCCGGGCGCCGCCCCGACGAACGAGGTGTACACGATCCGCCGTACCCCGGCCGCCACCGCCGCGTCGACCGTTGCCTTGTGCAACTCGACCCGGTCCGCCGATTCCGTTGCACTGAGCAACATCAGTACGTCGACCCCGTCCAGCGCGGACACCAGCGCCGCGTGCTCGCCGTACGCCGCCCGCGCGACCGACACGTCCGGCAGTACGGGCGCCCGCGCCGGGTCCCGCACGATCAGCCGCAGCGGTACGCCGGTCAGCCGGGCGACGATCCGCGACCCGAGCTGCCCGGTCGCGCCGGTGATGCCGATCACTTGCCCACCAGGTCCATCCCGCCCGCGGCGTACCGTTGGCCGGCCACCGCGTCCGCCGGGAAGGTCGCGTCCAGCGCGGCCAGCTCGTCGGCGCTCAGCGAGACGTCGAGCGCGCCGAGGTTCTCGGTCAGGTACGACCGCCGCTTGGTCCCCGGGATCGGCGCCACGTCGTTGCCCTGCGCAAGCAACCACGCGAGCGCGAGCTGACTCGGCGTCACGCCCTTCGACGCCGCCAGCGACCGCACCTGGGCGACCAGGTCGAGGTTGCGCTGGAAGTTCTCGCCCTGGAACCGGGGCAGCCCCCGCCGCATGTCGTCCGCGGGGAAGTCCGCCTCGGACGTGATCTGCCCGGTCAGGAACCCACGCCCGAGCGGGCTGAACGGCACGAACCCGATCCCGAGCTCCCGCAACGCCGGCAGTACGACGGTCTCCGGGTCGCGCGTCCACAGCGACCACTCGCTCTGTACGGCGCTGATCGGATGGACGGCGTGCGCCGCGCGCACCGTGTCGCCGTTCACCTCGGACAGCCCGAGGTACCGCACTTTCCCCGCCTCGACCATCGAAGCCATCGCGCCGACCGTCTCCTCGATCGGGACCTGCGGGTCCCGCCGGTGCAGGTACCACAGGTCGACGTGGTCCACGCCGAGCCGGCGCAGCGACGCGTCCAGGGCCTGCGCGGCGTACGCCGGGGAGCCGTCGACGACCGTCGGTACGTCGGACGCCGCGGCCGGGCGCTTGAACCCGAACTTGGTCGCGAGCACCACCTCGTCGCGGCGGCCGGCCAGCGCGCGGCCGACCAACTCCTCGTTCGCGCCGTCGCCGTACACGTCCGCGGTGTCGAGGAACGTGCAGCCCGCGTCGATGGCGGCGTGCAGGGTCGCGATCGACTCGGCGTCGTCCTGGCGGACCCCGTACGACTGGGACATCCCCATGCAGCCGAGGCCGAGGCTGGAAACGGTCAGGTCACCGAGCTGGGAAGAACGCATGTGCCGAACCTACCGCCGCGGCCGTCCGGCGGGCGAAAGGGGCACCGGGATTCCTGTCTGGACAACATTAATGTGACATTTTGCCGCCGCCGGCCCCAGTCGCCGAAACATTCCGTACATTCGGCGGGCGACACGGACGCTGGGGGTGGCGATGTTTCTACGACGGGCGCTGCAGTACCGCTGGGCACAGGCCCTGGTACTGACCGGCGTCAGCCTGCTGATCGGCACCTGCGCCGTGTTCGGGCCGTGGTTCGCGCGGGCCGTCGAGCAGACCGTGATGACCGAGACCCTGGACGGCCAGCGGCTGCCGGCGTCCTGGCTGATCGTCAGTCGCAGCGCGGTCGCTACGCCCGGTTGGAAGACCAGTACGACCAGTGATGCCCAGGTCACGCCGGAACAGCTCGACACACTCCTGCCCACCGATCTCCGGTCGCACTTCACCCCGCCCGTGCACGGGCTGTACGTCGACAGTTCGTGGCGCGCCACGGCAGCGGACGACCCGATCACGATGCGGCTGCGCTGGGGGGACGGGTACTGCGCCCAGCTCACGGTTGTCGAAGGCGCATGCCCGAAGGCCGCGAACGAGGTGATCGCGTCGGTCGCGGACAAGTCGCTGTGGGATATCAATGTCGGGCAGACCCTGGCCGCGGCGACCAGCGGCAGTTACCCCGCCCAGCCGGTGAAGGTGGTCGGCTTCTACCGCCCGAACGAGGCTCGCGGCGACTACTGGTTCGGCGACTACCCGACCGGCCACTCGCGCAAGCCGGCCGGCGACGAGCCCGGGTGGTCGGACGAGATGTTCACCGAACGTACGACGCTCACCGGCAACGCCAACTTCGCCGCCAAGGCCACGTCGGACCTCCGGCCGCTGCCCGGCGTGAACCGGCTCGACGACCTGGACCGGCTGCAGAACGCGACCCGGACCGTGAACGGGAACGCCCAGGAGCAACTCGGCGGCCTGGCCGAGGTGACGTCGTCGCTCGCCTCGCTGATCGATCAGATCCAGGCGGAACGCCAGCAGGCGACCACGATCATCCCGCTGGTGATGGTGCAGGTCGCGCTGTTCGCGGTCGTCGTACTGGCGCTCGCGCTGGCGGCGGTCGTCGACCAGCGCCGGCCGGAGATCGCGCTGTCGCGGTTGCGTGGTTCGTCTGCGCGCCGTACGCACCGGGTGCTGGCGATCGAGCTCGGGTTGCCCGTGCTGGTCGGGACGTTGCTCGGAGGCGTGCTGGGCTTCGGGATCCTGACAGTCGTCCGGCATACGTGGCTGCGCGGTGGCGCGCCGGCGGAGTTGCCGTGGACGGTGCCGGCCGCGCTCGGGGCGGCCGTTGCCGTCGCGCTGGCGGTGGTGGTGCTTGAGGTGCGTGGCGTCGTACGGCGTCCGATCTCGAGCCTGCTGCGGCGCGTCGCGCGGCGGCATGGGCGGGCGATCGGGGTCGCTGATCTGTGCATCATCGTGTTCGCCGTGGCCGGGCTGGTGGGAGCGCTCACCGGGAACGGGCGCGGGCCGTTGCCGGTGCTCACACCGGCGCTGCTGGCGCTCGCGGCCGGGCTGGCGTTCGCGCATCTGTTGCTGCCGGCGGCCGGGCTGATCAGCCGCGGCGCGCTCCGCCGTGGACGGCTTGGCCTGGCGCTCGGTGCGTTGCAGGTCTCGCGTCGTCCGGCGGTGGCCCGGATCGTGGCCGCGGTCGCGGTGGCCGCCGCGCTGCTCACGTTCGCCGGTCAGGCTGCGTCGGTCGGTTCCCGCAACCGCGATGACCGCTCCGGGTACGAGACCGGCGCCGAGGGCGTACTGCGGATGAACTCGCTGTACTTCGCCGACTTCCTGAGCGCGGTCGACACGATCGACCCGGACCGGCAGTGGCTGACGCCGGTGGTGGTGTCCCGGCCGGGCTCACCCGACGCCCTGCAGACCGAGATGATCGAGCCGGACAGCTTCCGCCGGATCGCGTTCCACGGCGAGCAACTGACCGACGCCGACGGATGGCGGACGTTGACGGCGCCGGACGTAGCACCGATCGAGCTTCGCGGTGCTCAGTTGACGATCACACTGTCGACCGGGCCGATCACCGCGCGGGCGACGACGACCACTGGCAGCGGCAAGCCGAAGTCCGTCGTCCTGCGGGCGAACGTCGTGAGCCATCGTGACGGTGCCCGGTACCTGGTCTCGTTCCCGCCGCTGACGCTGCCCGCCACGAAGCCGGTCGTGCTGCGGGCACCGATCGAGTGTCAGGCCGGGTGCGACCTGCTGCGACTCGGCATCGGGCGCGAGACGGCCGACCAGGTCGGGATGGAAGGCGATCTGACGATCAGCAGATTGTCGACAGCTGACAATCCGGCCGTCACGCTCGGGACGCCGAAGGACTGGTCGACGGTCAGTACGGTCGACGACGACCAGGGCTCGGCCACCGCCAAGCCCGGTGGATTGCTGACAATCGGAATGAAGAGCTTCGGCAACGACCAGTTCATGCAGTACCGGACGGTGCCGGCGGCGGTGCCCGCGCTGGTCACGCCGGAGTACCACTACGACAGCACCACCACCAGCCCGGGGATCGACAGTTCGCCGATGAAGCTGGACCGGATCGACCGGCTCCGCGGCCCGGTCAACCGGTACGGCACGCACACCGCGGTGGTCGATCTGGAGACGGTCCGCCGGCTCGGCGGTGCCGTGGACGAAGGCGGAACCGACTTCGAGGTCTGGCTGAACAAGGCCGGGATGGCGAACGTCGACCGGATCGCCGAGCAGTTCACGAAAGCCGGGCTGAACGCCGAGCTGGTCGATCGGCGGGACGACCGGATCGCGTCGTACGGGCGGTCCGCCAGCGCGCTGGCGCTGCAGCTGACGCCGGTCGTCGGCCTCGCCGCGTGGGTGCTCGCGATCGTCGTCCTATTGTTGACAATCGTCACGTCCTGGCGTTCGCGGGCGCAGGACTACGCGAGCCTGCAGCTCACCGGTGTACCGGCGAGTGCGACGGGACGGGCGGCGCGGTGGGAACAGACCGGTCCGGTGGCGCTCGCCGTACTGCTCGGGACGGTCTGCGGGCTGGTTGGCGCACGGGTCGCGTTGCCGATGATCCCGTTGTTCGCGAACAGCGACAGCCCGGTGCCGCTCGACCTGCGCTTCAACTGGCCGATCGCGATCGCCCTCTGGGCGGGAGGTACGGCGGTCCTCGCCACCGTGACGCTGATGCTCGGCAGCGGCGTGAACAGACGCTCCAGCTACAGCCGGATCCGGGAGGAGCTGACATGAGCGGGCTGGCCATCAGTACGACGGGGCTCGTGCACATCTACCGGGCGCACGGGCATGACGTCGCGGCGCTGTCCGGGATCGGGATCACCGTGCGGCCCGGCGAACTGGTCGGGCTGCTCGGGCCGTCGGGCGCCGGGAAGTCGACCCTCCTGCAACTGTGTGGCGGCCTGCTGACGCCGAGCGCCGGCCGGCTGCAGATCGGTGAGCACAACGTCGCGACGATGACCGAGGCCGAGCTGGACCGGATGCGCTCCGGCGACGTCGGCATCGTGCTGCAGGGCGCCGGCCGGAACCTGATCCCGTATCTGACGCCCGCGGAGAACATCCGGTACGCGCAACAGTCCGCCCCAGCAGGCCACCACCTCCCCGAACCGCGGGAGATTCTCGAACTCGTTGGCCTCGGCAACCATGCGGCGGCCGAGCTGGCCAGGTCGACGCCCGGACAGGTCCAGCTCTGCGCGGTCGCCGTCGGCATCGCCACGATGCCCGGTCTGCTGCTCGCGGACGAGCCGACCAGCCAGCTCGACCATCGCGCGCGCGACGAAGTACTCGAGGCGCTACGCACGATCAACCGCGAGACCGGGATGACCGTACTGCTGGTCACCCACGACCCCGAGGTGGCGGCGACACTCCCCCGGACGATCACGATCCGGGACGGCCGGATCGCCTCCGAGGGTCGTTCCGGTGAGGAGTACGCCGTGGTCGCGGTCGACGGGTCGTTGCCGCTGCCGCCGCATGTGGCGGAACTGCTGCCGGCCGGCACGCTCGTCCAGGTCAGCACCGATGGCGGCGAGATCCGGCTGACCCCGGTACGGCAGGAGGGCGACGAATGATCGAGGTCGGCCAGGTAACAGTCCGACACGGCGACCCGACCCCGGTGCGACAGGAGGAGCACGGATGATCGAGGTCAGCCAGGTGACGGTGCGGTACGGGGAGCTGACCGCTGTGTCGGACGTGTCGTTCACGGTGCCGCCCGGGTTCGTGCTCGCGGTCAGCGGTCCGTCCGGCGCCGGTAAGACGTCGTTGCTGTGGGCAATCGCCGGCGCGGTGCCGGTCGCCAAGGGGGAGGTCGAGATCGACGGGCTGGTGATCGCGAACCGGCCGGCCGCGGCGAGGCACGGCGTCGTACTGATCCCGCAGGGGAACGGGCTGGCGCGGGTCCTGACCGCGCGCGAGAACCTGTCGATCCCGTTGCTGGCGGAGAATCCGCCGGGCGAGGACGTCGACCGGCGGATCCAGCAGGCGCTCGAAGGTGTCGGGCTGGAGGAGAGCGGCGACCACCTGGTGGAGGAGCTGTCCGGCGGCGAGCAGCAGCGGGTCGCGGTGGCGCGCGGGATCGCCCAGCAGGGGCGGGTGATTCTCGCCGACGAGTCGACCAGCGAGCTCGACAGCAGCAACCGCGAACGGGTCCTCGGCCTGCTGCACGAGGAGGCCCGCCGGGGCGCGGCCGTTGTGATCGCCACCCACGACCCGAACGTCGCCGACAGCGCCGACGGCCACGCGCTAATGGACGAGGGCAGGCTGAGCTGGATACGACGGCTGTAGCACCGGATCCGGACCGACGAACACCGGGTCCAGTTGGATCCGGGTAATGCCGAGGGGTGTGAGGGTATCGCGGAGGGCTTGTTCGGTGAGCCGCATCCACTCCTGCCCGGGTCCGGACGCACGGCGGAGGTTCGCCAATGTGGTGAAGGCGATGCCGACCCGGGACCTGTCGGGCAGCCGCCCGATTCGCGGGGCGGCGATGTCGCCGATGGAGTGGACGGGGACGAACCAGTCAGCGGTATGCGGAGGCTTCACACCATCCACGCTAAGCCGGTTCGTTGCCCGGAGCGCCTTTTCTCACAGCACTCTTACAGCAGTGTAACCGGGGTGGTCGGAGGGCCTGACTCGAGAGCCCGGCGCAGCAGCGCAGGGAGATCAGCCGGCGCGAAGCGGCCTTCGTGGGCGGCGAGTTCGTCGGCCGTCCACCAGCGCATCGCGTGCACGTTCTCGTCCCGGAGCTCCGCGGCCGACATGGAGCCGGAGGGCTCGAAGTGGTCGGTGCGGATCAGGAAGTAGTCGTTGAGTACGCCGTCGTACCCGGCCGCGTGACCCTCGGCGACATGTTCCTCGTGCCACACGTGCGGCGGGTCGGCGAAGTCCCTGAGCCCGACCTCCTCGATCAGCTCACGACGCAGCCCCTCGAGCACGGTCTCACCGGCTTCCAGGCCGCCGCCCGGAGTCGCCCACACCGGCCCGTCGGCGAACTCGAAGCGCACCAGCAGCACCTGATCGGCAGGATCCACGATCACCCCGCGAGCAGCAGGCCGCAGCCGCGGCAGTTCGAGCTCCAGTTCACGATTCTGCTCGACGGCACGGAACCCGAAGCGGGCGTTGACCTTGCGCATCGGTGTGTTCGACAACGCGGTCCAGGTGTGCAGATACCGTTGCGAGGTGCGGTGTTTCGCCAGCTGCGAGAGGTTCGCGAGCTTCAGGAACGTGCCGAGGTTGTGGCCACGGTGCTCACGCAGTACGAGCGTGTCGTCCTGCTGGGCGTGCTCGGCGTTCGCGCGCGGCAGGTAGATCAGCGTGTACCCGGCCGGCGCACCGTCGAGCGTGTGCGCCATCGTCACCAGCGCGAGGTAGTTGCGGTCGACCCGCGCTTCACTCGCCTCCAGCTTCTCGACGGTCCACGGCACGATCTCGCGGGTCATCCCGCCGGTCGGTACGTCGAGGTCCATCGCGCTGTGCAGGTCGGCGTACGCCTGCCGATGTTCCGGCGGGCACACCCCCGCCCAGGACGTCAGCCGGTACCCGTCCAGCCGCCCCGCCGAGGACCGCAGATCCTCCAGCAGCAGGTCGTCGTACGGCAGCGGCACGACGAGATGCTCCTCCACGTGCTCGACCGCGAACCCGAGCCGCGCGGCGAACGTTGCCCCCGACCACGGATCCGCCGGTACGCCGAGCTCGGTCTGCACGATGGTCCGCCCGAGTTGCGCCGCGCGGGTGACGGCCCACTGCCACAGCGCCGTACCGATCCCCCGCCGCCGGTGCTCCGGCGGTACGTCGATCTCGACCTCGACCGCGTCCAGGTTGTCGGCCAGCCGGTACTCGAACAGCATCGCCCCGAGCACCCGGTCGTCCTCGAACGCGCCGACCGCGCGCCGGGTCTTCAACGGGCCGGGGTTCCGCAGCGAGGACCCGAGCGCCTCCCGGGTCTCGACCAGCGCCGCCTCCCGCCCGGCGACCGCGCCGGCCCGGAGGGCGTCGTACCACTCGTCGAACAGGGCCAGGTCGGCCGGGTCGATCTCGCGTATCACGATCACCCGGCCGACCCAATCAAACAAACAGGTCAGAACGCCAGTCCTTTAGACCGGGGCGACCTTGCCCTGGTACATGTACATGATCACGAAGTTGTCCGCGTACGGCGCGTTCTTCAGGATCGGGTCGTCGTCCGCCGGGAACTTCGCGACCCGCTTGCCCTCGAGCGCCGGGTTGTTCCCGTAGCGCTCCCAGAGCGGGATGATCGGCAGCAGTTCGTTGAACGCCATCGCCGCGGCGGTGACGTTCTTCTTCTGCGCGTCGAGGTCCAGGCCCTGCGCGGACTTGTCCACCACGGCCTTCAGGTCGATCGGACCGGTCGAGGTGGTCTGCTTGAGCGGGAAGTTCATGCCCTTGCCGCCCTGGTTCGCGGCGACCACGTAGTTGAAGGTGTACAGGTCCTGGACGTACGCGAAGTACGGGTGCGGGTGGTTCGACGCGCCCCAGCTCTGGATCGCGAAGTCGAACTTCCCGGTCAGGACGTCGGGGTTCAGCTGGGTGAAGGTGATACCGCGCTTGGTGATGTTGAAGCCGAACTTGTTCAGCTGGTCGGCCGCGTTGGTGGCGGCCGGGTTCCAGTCCGCGAACTCGGTCGGGAACTTGATGTCGTAGGCGGCCGGCTTGCCGTTCGGCAGCATCCACTTGCCGCCCGTCTTCTTCCAGCCGGCGGCCTGCAGCAGCGACGTGGCCTTGGCCTCGTCCTTGTCGTACGCCTGGAGCTTCTTCTGGTCCGCGTCCGAGACCCAGTCCGGCACCAGGATGTCGGAGAAGCCGGCCATGAACTTGCACGGCTTGCCCGAGTCGCCGAGCGCGACCGTGCCGTTCTCGGCCCGGTCCAGGACGTACGCGATCGCCTGCCGGACGCGCGGGTCGGACAGCTCCGGGTGCGCCGTGTAGTTGAACACCAGCGCCGGGCCGGAGTACACCGGCGGCCGCAGGATCCGGAAGCCGCTGCCGAGCAGGGTCTTCTCGGTGGCGACGGCGAACCCGTGGGTGGCGTAGTCGACGTCCTTGTTCAGGACGACCGGCGTGACGTCGGAGGTCTCACCGTTGTACAGCACGACCTTGTCGAAGCCGATCTTGTCGGCGAACAGGCCCTTGGGGTTCTTGACCAGCGTCATCTGCGAGTTGGTCATGCTCTTGACGTCGAAGTTGAACGGACCGGAGACGACCGGGTTCTCCGGGCGGAACTTCTGGAAGTCGCCGTTCAGCTGCTTGCCGTCGCCGCTGTCCAGGCTGCCCTTGGCCTTCCGGACCGTCTCGGCCTTGGTCGCCCACTCGCCGTACACCGAGTCCGGCAGGATCGGCGCCCGGAGGATGAAGCGCTCCAGCACCGTGGAGGGCGTGCCGATGGCGAACACCACGGTGGTGTCGTCCTTTGCCGTGACGTCGGACAGGAAGTCCCACGGGGGCTGCCGCATCAGCCACTGCAGGTTGAACGTCGACACGACGTCCTTCGCCGTCACCGGCTTGCCGTCGCTCCAGGTCAGCCCGGAGCGCAGTTTCATCGTGTAGGTCTTCGTCGCCTCGTCCAGCGTGCCGGACTCGGCCATCATCCATTCCCACTTCTTGTCGGCCCAGTAGTACAAGCCGGCGCTGGGGTAGATCAGGTCGTTGTACGGGCTGGTCGCCATCTGGATGCCGTCGAGAACACCCGCGGCCAGGTTGAAGTGGCCCTTGGGCGGCAGCTGGTACGGGTACGCGCCGTGGAACTCCTTGCTGCCACCGCCGTTGCCGCCGCTGGCGTTCGGCTTGCTCGGCGAGCAGGCCTCCAGGGACCCGATGCCGGCCGCGCCGACACCGGCGATGCCGAACAGCTGGAGCACGTTGCGGCGGGAGATGGCATTGGTCCGGGCGCTCGCGCCCGTCCCGTTGGAGCCGGAATCGTTGGTGCCGGTGGGACTCATTCCTTGGTCCTTTCTGGACTGACCGCACGCCCATGTGGGTCAGGTACTACTCATTGGTGGGGACTAACTACCGCCCTCGCGTTTCTCCCGCCGCCGGGTGATGACCACCCCGACGACGACCACCAGGCCCAGCAGCAGGCCCAAACACAAGGTGAACAGGGTGACGACGAACTCCGGGGTGCCCGGCGTCAGGGTGAGCAGCAGGACCCCGCTGGCCAGCACGAGAAACGCTGCCCAGCCGAGCGCCGCCCGGCCGATCTGGGGGCCCATCAGCTCCCCGGTTGCTGTTCGGGTACGCCGTCGCGCGCGACCACGTGGCACGCGGCCGACTGCCCGGACCGGATCTCGATCAGCTCGGGGACCTTCCCGTCGCACAGCCCGTCCTCGAACTGCGGGCAGCGCGGATGGAACGAGCACCCGGACGGCAGGTGCGCCAGACTCGGGATCTCCAGGCTGCGCAGGGATTCCCGGCCCTTGGTCTTGGTCAGGTCGGGGTCCGGCTCCGGGATCGCGTCGATCAGCGCCCGGGTGTACGGGTGCGTCGGCGCATTGATGATCTTCGGCGTCGGCCCGAACTCGACGATCCGGCCGAGGTACATCACCGCGGTCTTGCCGCGCCAGCCGAAGTACTTCGCGATCGCGAGGTCGTGGGTGATGAACAGGAAGCCGACGCCGAGGTCGTCGCGGAGCCGGCCGAGCATCGCGAGCACGCTGATCCGGATCGACACGTCCAGCATCGAGGTGGACTCGTCGGCGATGATCAGCTTCGGGTCGAGGGTCAGCGCCCGGGCCACCGCGACCCGCTGCCGCTGCCCGCCGGACAGCTGGTGCGGGTACTTCGGCAGGTAGTTCTCCGGCGGCGTCAGGTCGACCTGGGTGAGCAGTTCGGCGGCCTTGTCCGCGGCCTCCTTCTTGCCCTTCACGAGGCCGTGCTTGAGCAGCGGAGCAGTGAGGGTCTGCTGGATCGTACGCGTCGGGTTCAGGGAGGCGTACGGGTCCTGGTGCACGTACTGCACGCTGCGCCGGAACTTCGTGAAGTCGCCGCGCCGCAGCGACCAGATGTCGGTGCCCTCGAACGCGACCTGCCCGCTGCTCGGCCGGGCCAGACCGGCCGCCATCCGGGCCGCCGTGGTCTTGCCGGAGCCGCTCTCGCCGACCAGGCAGAGCACCTCGCCGGGGTTGATCGACAGGTTGATGTTGTCGACTGCCCGGATCGGGCCGGCCTTGGTGTCGAACACCTGGCTGACCCCGCCGAGCGTGATCAGCGGTGCCGTGTTCGCGGTGGCCTCGGGGGACTTCTCGAGTGCGCTCATGATGCCGTCCCCAGGTTCTCGCTCGGCACCTCGCGCTCGAGGTGCACGTCCTTGGCGTGGATACAAGCTGCCTCGTGCGCGTCACCCGGTTCGTCGGTGATCGGGGTCAGCGGCGGGTCCGTCTCGTTGCACTCCTCGGTCGCGTACTTGCACCGCGGCGCGAAGGTACAGCCGGCCGGCAGCGACGCCAGGCTGGGCGGGCCGCCGGGGATCGACTCCATGTCGGGCAGGTCGCCGACGATCGGCGGCACCGCCTTGATCAGGCCGAGCGTGTACGGGTGCCGCGGGCGGTAGAACATGTCCCGGACGCCGCCGGTCTCGATGATGCGTCCGGCGTACATGGTGGCGACCCGGTCGGCGAGCTCGGCGGCCAGCGACAGGTCGTGCGAGATGAAGATCATCGAGAACCCGAGCCGGTCCCGGACCTCGTGCAGCACGTCGACGACGGACCGCTGGGTGAGGATGTCGAGCGCGGTGGTCGGCTCGTCCAGGATCAGTACTTCGGGTTCCAGCAGCAGGCTCATCGCGATCAGCACGCGCTGCCGCATCCCGCCGGAGAGCTCGTGCGGGTAGCTGTCCATCACCCGCGACGGCTCGAGCCGGACCAGCCGGAGCAGCTCGCCGGCCCGGTCCTCGATCTCCTGCTTGGAGGCCTTGGTGTGCGCGCGCATCGTGTCGTGCATGTGCGCGCGGATCTTCAGCACCGGGTTGAACGCGTTCATCGCGCCCTGGAACACCATCGCCGCGTCCCGCCAGCGGAACTCTCGCAGGTCCCGGCCGTCCAGCCCGAGTACGTCGATCTCGGTACCGTCGCCGCGGTTGAACTGAACCTTCCCGCTGGCGTGACCGAGCCGCGGCAGCAACCGCAGCAGGCCGAGGCCGAACGTCGTCTTGCCGCAGCCGCTCTCCCCCACCAGCGCCAGGCTCTCGCCCGGGTACAGGTCGAGGTCCACACCGCGGACCGCCTGCACGGTCGCGCCGGCACCGGTCCGGTACTCGACGTGGAAGTCACGCACCGACAGCAGCGGCTTGCCTTCGCCGCCACGTTTCGCCCGAGTGTTCGAAGTGGTCATCGAGATCACCGGTCCCGGAGCCGCGGGTTGAGGATCTCTTCGAGGGACCGAGTCATCATCACCAATCCGACCAGCAGCAGGACGATCGCGATGATCGGGCTGAGGATCCAGCCGAGGCTCGCGTCGTTGAAGATCGCGCCGGCAATCCAGGCGCGGTTGAGCATGATCCCCCAGTTGGAGCCGGTCAGCGGGGCGAGACCGAGCAGGTACAGGCCGACCAGCTGGTAGATCGCGTTGGTCACGCCGATCATGAAGTTCATCAGGATGAAGCTGGCCATGTTCGGCAGGATCTCGACGAACACCACCCGCGCGGTGCCGAGGTCGAGCAGCCGGGCCGCCTCGACGAACTCGCGCTCCTTCAGCGAGAACACCTGGGCCCGGACGGCCCGGGTCAGCACCGGCCAGGACAGGCCGCCGACCAATAGCGCGAGCAGCAGCGGCGAATCGAGCTTGAAGAACGCGCCCAGGACCGCGAGCAGCACGATCTGCGGCACCGTCAGGAAGACGTCGGCCAGCGTGACCACGACGGAGTCGACCCAGCCGCCGAGGTACGCCGCGAGCGAGCCGAGCACGATCGCCAGCGCGGTCGAGATCGCGGCCGCGAAGAAGCCGACGAAGATCACCGTCCGGCCGCCGCCGATCAACTGGATCAGGACGTCCTTGCCCTCGTTGTCGGTGCCGAGCAGGTGCCCGGGCGAACCGGCCGGGAGCAGGATCTCCTTGACGTTCGGCGACACGTCCGGGAGGAAGAACGGCACGATCGCGGTGATCAGCACCATCAGCGCGACGATCACGAACCCGATGAACCCGGCCGGGCTGCGGCGCAGCGACCTGAGGATGCCGGCGAACCGGGAGACGCCCGGCGTACCGATCGCGGCGACGGGAATGGTTGCCTCGGTCATCTCGTCACCCCTTGCCCTTGCCCTGGACCCGGATCCGCGGATCCAGCTGGCTGTACAGCAGGTCGGCCAGCAGGTTCGCGACCACGACCGAGATCGTCACGACCAGGAAGATGCCCTGCAGTACGGCGTAGTCGCGGCCGTTGACCGCGTTGTACAGGCTGAACCCGATGCCCTGGTAGCCGAAGATCCGCTCGACGAAGATCGAGCCGCCGACCACGAACCCCAGCGACACCGCGAGCTGGCTGAACAGCGGCAGTACGGCGTTCCGCCCGACGTACCCGGACCGGATCCGGTTGTCCGACAGGCCGCGCGCCCGGGCCACGGTCACGTAGTCCTCGCCGAGTGTCTCCACGGTCGACGACTTCATCACCAGCGCCCACGAGCCGACCGTGGTCAGCGCGTACGCCAGGATCGGCAGCGTCGCGTGGTAGAAGATGTCGTTCAGGAAGCTGAAGCTGAACGACGGTGTCACGCCCGGTGTGTACGAGCCACGGGCGGCCGTGAGGTCGAAGAATTGCAGCTTCACGCCGAGGAAGACCACGATCAGGATCGCCAGGATGTAGTTCGGGATCGCGTGCAGCACCGAGCCGATCGACGTCAGCAGGTGGTCGATCCAGGTCTCCCGCCGGTACGCCATGATCATCCCGGCCACGATGCCGATGACGAAGCTGAACACCGTCGCGACGCCGACCGAGAACAGCGTCCACGGCAGGTACGTCTTGATCACCGAGGCGACCGTCGTACCCGGCGACAGCAGCGAGTTGCCGAAGTCGCCGTGCAGCATGTTGACCATGTAGTGGAAGTACTGCGCGATCAACGGCTCGTTCGGGTCCAGCGAGAACAGGTTCTTCGCCTGCGCGGCCGCCGCCTCGTACGAGATACCCGTCTGCGCGATCTGCGTCTGGATATAGGTGTCGACCGGGTTACCGGGTAACAATCTGACCAGGAAGAACGTCCCGGTTGTCACGATGAAGACTGTCAGGACCGCTTTGAACAGTCTTCGCACCAGCCAGGCGTTGAAGAACCGCCGTACGGCCGAAGGTCTCGGTTCGACGGCGGGACCTTCGATCAGTTCCGCCGCGGACGTGTCGACCGCACCACTCACTGCTCACCTCCACGCGACTACCAGGGAAAGTCGGTGGCGCAGATCCCACTCAGCTCGACTTAGTAACACTGTCTTGCAAGGATCTGCGCATAGTGTCGCTAGTGTGCGCAACCTCAGTCACCGAGTCAACGACTTGAGGCAACAGTGAGACAACGTTGCGGACCGTGACGAAACGGTACCGGGGAGTGCAGGAAGTGCCCGCCTCCGACACGGAGACGGGCACTCGGGGTTGCAGGGGTCAGCGAGTGGCGCGGTTGACCGCCGAAACCACGGCCTTCAGCGAGGCAGTGAGAATGTTGGCATCCCGGCCGACACCCCAGAACACCTCGTCGCCGACCTCGCACTCGACGTACGCCGCCGCCAGCGCGTCACCGCCGGCCGAGAGCGCGTGCTCGTGGTAGTCCAGCACCCGGACGTCGTACTTCAGCGGCTGCAGCGCGTCCACGAACGCCGACACCGGGCCGTTGCCCTCGCCGACCAGCTCGTGCGGTACGCCGTCGGCGTACACCTGGACGCGGAGCTGGTCGCCGTGCCCCTCGCCGGACGTCGAGTTGACGCTCAGCAGCGAGAGCTTGCCCGGCGCCAGGTACTCGGCCGCGAAGATGTCCCACATCACCTGCGGGCCGACCTCGCCGCCCTCGGTGTCGGTGTGCTGCTGGATCACCCGGCTGAACTCGATCTGCAGCCGGCGCGGCAGGTCGAGCCGGTGCTCCGACTTCATGATGTACGCGACGCCGCCCTTGCCGGACTGCGAGTTGACCCGGATCACGGCCTCGTACGACCGGCCGACGTCCTTCGGGTCGATCGGCAGGTACGGCGCCTCCCAGGCGATCTCGCCGACCGGCCGGCCCTCGGCCGCGGCCTGCTTGTCGAGCGCCTCCAGGCCCTTCTTGATCGCGTCCTGGTGCGACCCGGAGAAGGCGGTGTAGACCAGGTCACCGGCGTACGGCTGGCGCTCCGGGACGCGCATCTGCGTGCAGTACTCGACCGTACGGCGGATCTCGTCGATGTCGGCGAAGTCGATCTGCGGGTCGATGCCCTGGCTGAACAGGTTCATCCCCAGCGTCACCAGGTCGACGTTGCCGGTCCGCTCGCCGTGGCCGAACAGGCAGCCCTCGACGCGGTCGGCGCCGGCCATCAGCGCCAGCTCGGTCGCGGCCACCGCCGTACCGCGGTCGTTGTGCGGGTGCAGGCTGATCGTGCTGTGCTCACGGCGGGTCAGGTTCCGGCCGAACCACTCGATCTGGTCGGCGTACACGTTCGGGGTGCACATCTCGACGGTGGCCGGCAGGTTCAGGATGATCTCGCGGCCCTCAGCGGGCTGCCAGACGTCGCTGACCGCCTCGCACACCTCGAGCGCGAACTCCAGTTCGGTGCCGGTGAAGATCTCCGGGCTGTACTGGTAGCCGAACTCGCAGTCGCCGAGGATCTCGTCGGCGTACTTCATCACGGTCTCGGTGCCCCGTACGGCGATGTTGCGGCACTCGGCCTTGTCGACGTTGAAGACCACCCGGCGGAACAGCGGCGCGGTCGCGTTGTACAGGTGGATGGTCGCCTTCGGCGAGCCCTGCAGCGACTGCACGGTGCGCTCGATCAGCTCCTCACGGGCCTGGGTCAGCACCGAGATCGTCACGTCGTCCGGGATCACGTCGTCCTCGATCAGGCTCCGGACGAAGTCGAAGTCGTACTGGCTGGCGCTCGGGAAACCGACCTCGATCTCCTTGTAGCCCATCTTCACCAGCAGGTCGAACATCCGCCGCTTGCGGGCCGGCGACATCGGCTCGACCAGCGCCTGGTTGCCGTCCCGGAGGTCGGTGGACAGCCAGCGCGGGGTCCGGTCGACGGACTTGGCCGGCCAGGTGCGGTCCGGCAGCTCGATCGGCGGGAACGGGCGGTACCGGTGGATCGGCATACCGGACGACTGCTGGACGGGCTTGGGCTGGTTCTTCGGTGCCACGGGGTTCTCCTCGCGAGTACGGGTGTCGTGCGGGACGACCGGCGTACGACAGAACTCCGCGGCGAGGAAACCGGCCTGGGTCAGGCCTCGCCGCGGCAGCGAAGGAGGAGAAGCTGGTGCCGAATGATGCAGCCGAGTTTATGCACACCTCCCCCACCCCGTCGAACCGGGGGTCTCACCCGCCGAGACACGCAGCGTGACGTTCCTTGCCTTCAAGCGCGCTTGAGTTCATACAGTGGCGGCATGACAGAAACTCTGCTCGACCGGGTCGGTACGCACGGGCTCGCGGCGCTGGTGACGATCAAGCGGGACGGGCGGCCGCAGCTGTCCAATGTCACCTATGTGTTCGACGGCACCCGGATCCGGGTCTCGCTCACCGACGATCGCGCGAAGACCAGGAACCTCCGCCGCGACCCACGCGCGAGCCTGTACATCAACGGGCCACGTGGGCGCTCATACCTTGTGCTGGAAGGGAAGGCCGAGCTCAGTGCGGTTGCGGCGGACCCGCACGACGAGGTCGTCGAGGACCTGGTCGACTACTACCGGACCGCGTCCGGCGAGCACCCGGACTGGGACGAGTACCGCGCCGTGATGGTGCGGGACAACCGGCTGATGTTCTCGATGACGGTCGACCACGCGTACGGAATGCCGGCCCCCAGATAAACCAGATGCGGGAACCGAGCGTTCCGGTGGACGCTGGGGGCGTGAAGATCACCCAACTGTCCCCCGACGACGAGGTCGGATGCGCAGAGGCCGTGGCCGTGGACTCGGCCGGCTGGAAGCTGGACTGCCCTGAGTTCGTCCAGCACACCCCGCGGACCTTCGCGAACATGCTGCGCTACGGCTGGGACCTGGAGCCCGCGCAGGCCTACCTGGCCCGCGAGGGCGACACCCCCGTCGGTGTGCTCACGGTCAACGTCCCGCAGTACGAGAACACCAACCAGACCTGGCTCGACGTCAAGGTGCACCCGGACCACCGGGGCCGCGGGATCGGCTCCACACTGATCGAGTACGGCGAACAGGTCACCCGCGACCTCGGCCGGACGACGACCGGCCTCGGCGGGCTCGACCTGCCCAAGGCCGAGGCCTTCGCCCAGCGGCACCGGTACGAGCAGAAGGCCGTCGAGGTGAACCGCCGCCAGGACCTGGCCGGCCTCGACTGGGGCCTCGTCCAGCGGATGTACGACGAGTCGCTGGCCGCGGCGTCGGCGTACGAGCTGGTCAAGCTGACCGGGCCGCTGCCGGAGGAGCTGCTCGAGGACATGGTCGCGGTGACCGAGTCGATCAACGACGCGCCGAAGGACGACCTCGACCTGGAGGACGACGTCTACAGCCCGGAGCGGCTGCGGGCGTACGAGGAGGCGCAGGCGAAGAGCGAGCGCACCGTCTACCGGGTGATCGCCCGGCGGAAGGACACCGGCGATCTGGCCGGCCATACGGTGATCGCCGTCGAGCGCGAACGCCCGTACATCGGCGAGCAGCACGACACTGCGGTCTCCCGGGACCACCGCGGCCACCGCCTGGGCGCGCTGCTCAAGTCCGGCATGCTGCTCTGGCTGCGCGCGGCGGAGCCGGCGCTGACCCAGATCGACACCTGGAACGCCGAGTCCAACAACCACATGATCGGGATCAACGAGGCGCTCAACTACCACATCGTCGCCCGCATCCTGAACTACCAGAAGAACCTCTGAGACAGACCGGGGGCGCCGCGTCGAGCGGCGCCCCCGGGCTCTGCACTACTGCGGGATCACTCGCCCACGAGCTGGTTCCAGTGCCCGGTGACCGAGAAGATGCCGGTACCCGGGACGGTGCCGCCAGGGATCCGGCCGTAGGACGTGATCGCGGTCTTCGAGCCGTTGAACTTGCTCATCGCGTACTGGTAGACCGAGTCGGTGTCGTTGTCGAAACCGGTCACCAGCGTGCCGCCCTTGGTACCACACTCCATGGCGGCCAGGGACTCGTACGCCGCGAAGCCCGTGCTCCGGACCAGCTTCAGGATCGGCTTGGTCGAGGCCGCGGCCGGGATCCGGACCGTCCAGAGCGCGCCTGCCTTCGTGGTCATCAGCAGCGTGTCGTAGGTCGGGTTCTCGGAAATCACGGTCATCGCCTTGAAGCCCTTGAAGCCCGCGAAGTGTCCGAGCGCCCGGAAGGTGGCGCCCGACGCCGCGTAGCGGTACAGGCTGCCGTTGGTGCTCAGCCCGTACAGGTACGACCGGTTCGGCGCGGTGATCGCGTAGTTCGACGTCACGAGCTGGGTGAAGCTGGTCCAGCCGGAGCCGATCCGCGCGTACGTCGGCCGCGCGTTGTCGGTGTCGAAGTAGGTGACGCCGCGGTACAGCGTGCCGTTCTGCACGAACAGGCCGTGGTAGTAGAAGTGCGCGTCGGTCTGCACGCCGTACCACGCCGTGTTGAGACGGGTGCCGGCGAACGGGAACTCGGCGTACCACTGACCGCGCGGCGGCCTGCCCGGCGTCACCAGGACGTCGTTGATCCCCGGCTTCGGGGTGTTGAAGCCCACGTCCTGGTTGCATCCCCCGGAGGCGAGCTTGGTGTTCGGCGTGGTCTTCAGGTTGCCCTTGGCCGGATGCGCGATCGCGGGCGTCGGGTCGGACCGGACGGCGGCGGTCGCCGGGCCGGCGGCGGCCGTGGCGGCGAGCATGCCGACCCCGGCCAGGGCGAGCGCGAAGCGCTGCAGTTTCATCGTGGGACTCCCCCTCAGGAGACGAACAACCTCGATGGGCCTCGAGATCGTGCGCGCGAGCATAATGCGCGCGGGGGCAGGACGCGCCGCGATTGCACCTTGTTGCAACGTTCCAGGCTAGACCGCTGACACGATCGTTACCTTCATCTCGTTCGACAGCGTGAAGCCGAGCGAGTTGTAGAGCCGGATGGCGCTGGCGTTCGTGCCACCGGTGTGCAGGAACGGGTGCCGGCCGGTCGCCGTGATCTCCGCGGCGACCGCCCGGATCAGCCGGGTCGCGAGGCCCTCGCCGCGGGCCGACGGGTGCGTGCAGACCGCGCTGATCTCGACGTACCCGGGCAGGCTGAACCGGGTGCCGGCCATCGCGATCAGCTCGCCGCCGCGGCGGATGCCGAGGTACGTCCCCAGCTCGATCGTGCGGCTGCGGAACGGGCCCGGGTCGGTCAGTGCGACCAGCGCCAGCATGTCCGGTACGTCGTCCACGCCGAGCAGGACCGCCTCCGGGTCCGCCGCGGGCAGGTCGTCCGGCGCGGTGAACTGGACCAGGTCGAACACCCTGTCGATCTTGATCCCGTCCGGGACCTCGAACTCGGGCCGCATCATCGCGGCCGATCCGCCGGCCCGCAGCAGCTCGGTCGCGTCCATCCAGTCGGCGTCGGTGAGTACGTCGGGCAGCCCGAGGAAGGGCGCGACCGCGGCCGGGTAGCGGCGGGCGTTGCCGGACACCTCGGCGAAGGACGCGTGCGGGCCGGTCAGGGCGCCGTACACCGGATTCTGCAGGATCATCAGAACCCCAGTTTGCGCAGGTTCTTGGCGTCTGTCTGCCAGTTTTTCGCGATCTTCACGTGCAGATCGAGGTACACCGGCGTACCGAGCAAGGCCTCGATCTGTTTGCGGGCGGCCGCGCCGACCTCGCGCAGCCGGGCGCCCTTGTGGCCGATCACGATGCCCTTCTGGCTCTCCCGCTCGAGGAAGATGTTCGCGTACACGTCCAGCAGCGGCTTGTCCGCCGGGCGGTCCTCGCGCAGGTTCATCTCGTCGATGGTGACCGCGATCGAGTGCGGCAGCTCGTCCCGGACGCCTTCGAGCGCGGCCTCGCGGATCAGCTCGGCGACGAGCGTCTCCTCGGGCTCGTCGGTGATGTCGCCGTCCGGGTACAGCGGGAAGCCCTCGGGCAGCAGCTTGACGAGCTCGTCCGCGACCAGGTCCACCTGGAACCCGGACGTCGCCGAGACCGGGATCACCGCGGCCCACTCGATCCCGGCCGACTCGCCCAGCGCCGCGATCTCGGCGAGGTGCTCGACCATCCGGTCCGGCGCGACCAGGTCGGCCTTGGTGGCGAGTGCGACCTTCGGGGTATTCGCGACCTTGGCCGCCTCGCCGACCAGGAACCGGTCGCCAGGGCCGATCTTGTCACTGGCCGGCAGGCAGACCGCGATCACGTCGACCTCGGCCCAGGTGGTCTTGACCAGATCGTTCAGCCGCTCACCGAGCAGCGTGCGCGGCTTGTGCAGACCGGGCGTGTCGACCAGGATCAGCTGCGCGTCCTCGCGGTGCACGATTCCGCGCACCGCGTGCCGGGTGGTCTGCGGCTTCGACGACGTGATCACGATCTTCTTCCCCACCAAGGCGTTGGTGAGGGTGGACTTGCCCGCGTTCGGCCGGCCGACGAAACATGCGAAGCCGGACTTGAAGTGCTCAGGTGTTGACGACATCGCGGACCTCTCCGGTGCCTTGCGCAAGTACTACGGGAATGTTGGCGCCGGCGAAGTGCCGTACGACGTTCACGTCCGGGGCCTCGCCGTCGGTGACCACCGCGGCAGCCTCCAGGCCCTTCACGCCCGAGGCGAGCGCCATCGCGACCGCCAGCTGCAGCGCGGTCAGCTCGACGGTGTCGAGCGCCACGGTGCAGGCGGCGTACGTCCGCCCGTCGGAGTCCCGTACGGCGGCGCCTTCCAGTGCACGGGTACGGGCGCGCGCGGCGCGAGCCAGCGTGACGAGTTTGGCGTCCTCGGCGGACAGGTCAGACAAAAGTACTCCTCAGGCGATCAGGCGTGCTGGTGGTTCTGGTCGTGCGGCGCGGGGGTTGGCTCCTCGCGCCGTACGAGAACCGTACCTACCTGGTTCCGGCGGCCGGACGGGCGCTCCGCGGTCAGCGACAGGCCCTCGATCGCGACCTCCGCCCCGGGGATCGGCACCTTGCCGAGCAGTTTCGCCATCAGCCCGCCGACGGTGTCCACGTCGTCGTCGTCCAGCGGTACGCCGAACAGCTCGCCGAGCTCGTCGATCGGCAGCCGGCTGGAGACCCGGTACGCGCCGTCGGACAGCTGCTGCACCGAGTCCGGGTCCTCGTCGTACTCGTCGGTGATCTCGCCGACGATCTCCTCCAGGATGTCCTCGATCGCGACCAGGCCGGCGGTGCCGCCGTACTCGTCGACGACGATCGCCAGGTGCATCCGGGCGGCCTGCATCTCGCGGAGCAGCTCGTCGGCGGGCTTGGAGTCCGGGACGTACATGCACGGCCGCATCACCGACTCGACCCGCTCGGTCGACTCGGACTGGGCGTTGTCGTACACCCGGCGCATCACGTCCTTGAGATAGACGACACCGACGATGTCGTCCAGGGACTCGCCGATCACCGGGATCCGCGAGTACCCCGAGCGCAGCGCCAGCGAGGTGAGCTGGCGGAGCTTCTTCTGCTTCTCGATGAACACCATGTCGGTCCGCGGCACCATCACCTCGCGGACGATCGTGTCGCCGAGCTCGAACACCGAGTGGATCATCTGCCGCTCGCCGGACTCGATCACGGCGGACTTCTCCGCGTAGTCGACCAGCGCGCGCAGCTCCGCCTCGGTCGCGAACGGGCCCTCGGCGAATCCCTTGCCCGGGGTGAGTGCGTTGCCGATCAGGATCAGGAACTTCGGCAGCGGCCCGAGGATCCGGGTCAGCGCCATCACCGGGCCGGCCGAGATGATCGCGAACCGGTCCGAGTGCTGCCGGCCGAGCGTCCGCGGCGCGACGCCGATGATCACGTACGACACCAGCACCATCACCACCGCGGTGATCAGGATGTGCTCCCAGGTCACCGACAGGACGCCGGACAGCGCCTGGGTCACCAGGACGATCGCGGTGATCTCGCAGATCAGCCGGAGCAGGAGCAGCGAGTTCAGGTACCGCGGGGCGTCGGAGAGCAGGTCCCGCAGCCGGACCGCGCGCAGGTTGCCCTGCTCGACCTGCTCGTTCGCCCGCACCTTCGAGTACGACGACAGCGCCGCCTCCGCACCGGCGAACAGCCCGGCCAGCAGAACGAGCACCGCAGCCACAACCAGCAGAACCAGGTCGTGGGAAGTCATCGGATTATCACGCCTCTAGCCGATTACCAGGGGCGCGCCATGCTTCCAGCAGGCGGCCCTGGACGTCCCACATCTCGGCTTTCTCGGCGGGTTCCGCGTGGTCGTACCCGAGCAGGTGCAGGATGCCGTGCACGGTCAGCAGCTCCAGCTCGGCCCACGTGCCGTGGCCGGCCTTCGCGCCCTGGGCGGCGGCCACCGTCGGGCAGAGGGCGATGTCGCCCAGGTGCCCGAGCGGCAGGTCCTCGTCCGCCTCGCCGTCCGAACCCGGCCGCAGCTCGTCCATCGGCCACGACATCACGTCGGTCGGACCCGGCAGGTCCAGGAACTCGACGTGATACCGCGCCATGGTGTCCTCGTCGACCAGCTTGATCGACAGCTCACACTCCGGGTGCAGCCGCAGCGACGACATCACGAACCGGCTGAGCCGCATCAGTCCGTGCGCGTCGATCTCCACGCCGGACTCGTTGTTGACCTCGACGTTCATCGGTGGGAATCAGCACTGCCTTCGTAGTTTTCGTACGCCGACACGATCCGGCCGACCAGCTTGTGCCGCACCACGTCATGCGATGTCAACCGGCAGAATGCCAGATCCTGCACCCCTTCGAGAATTTCCTGCACGACCCGCAGGCCGGATTTCGTCCCGTTCGGCAGGTCGACCTGGGTCACGTCGCCGGTGACCACCATCTTCGAACCGAAGCCGAGCCGGGTGAGGAACATCTTCATCTGCTCCGGCGAGGTGTTCTGCGCCTCGTCCAGAATGATGTAGGCGTCGTTCAGCGTCCGGCCGCGCATGTAGGCCAGCGGCGCGATCTCGATCGTGCCGGCGGTCATCAGCCGCGGGATGGACTCCGGGTCGAGCATGTCGTGCAGTGCGTCGTACAGCGGCCGCAGGTACGGGTCGATCTTCTCCGACAGGGTGCCGGGCAGGAAGCCGAGCCGCTCACCGGCCTCGACGGCCGGCCGGGTCAGGATGATCCGGTTGACCTCCTTGGCCTGCAGCGCCTGGACCGCCTTGGCCACCGCCAGGTAGGTCTTGCCGGTACCGGCCGGGCCGATGCCGAAGACGATCGTGTTCTTGTCGATCGCGTCGACGTACCGCTTCTGGTTCAGCGTCTTCGGCCGGATGGTGCGGCCGCGGCTGGACAGGATGTTCTGGGTCAGCACGTCGGCCGGGCTCTCGGCCGTCGCCTGCTTGATCATCGCGATACTGCGCTCGACGGAGTCGGCGGTCAGCCCGTGCCCGGTCCGGATCACCGCGATCAGCTCGTCGATCAGCCGTTCCGCGAGGGCCAGTTCGGCGGGCTCACCGACCAGCGTGATCTCGTTGCCGCGGACCATGATGTCGGCGGCGAACTCCTTCTCGATGATGCGGAGGAACTCGTCCCGGGCTCCGAGCAGGGCCACCATGTCGATGCTGTTCGGCACGACGATCTTGTGGGACGCCTGCGTGGCGGTCGCCGCACCGTTGCGGTGCGCTTCCGGTTCGATACTGCGTGGCCTGGACAGGCTCTTCCTCCTGAGTACTGGTGATGTGAGTCTCCATGCTAGCCGTCCCCGCCGACAGCCTCACGTGTAATTCCCCGGGTGACGCTCAGGTTGTCATCAGAACCGGCTGTGGTGTTGTCAACCTGGGACGGAGTCTTGGCGTCGTCTTTTCGTGGCACAACCGGCCGTGGTGTACGAAGAGTGCGTGACACATGAGTCCTCGTGGAGTGCAGACGAGGCGCTGACGGCTGTCTACACCGCGCACTACACGTCGCTCGTCCGCCTCGGCGCGCTGCTGCTGCGCGACACCGGCACGGCCGAGGAGATCGTGCAGGACGCGTTCGTCGCGATGCACGGCCGCTGGAACCGGCTGCGCGATCCGCACAAGGCGCTCGCGTACCTGCGGACCGCGGTGGTGAACCGCTGCCGGTCCCGTCAGCGCCACCTCGTCGTGGTGGACAAGCACACCCCGAAGTCGCTGCCCGACGAACCGAGCGCCGAGCAGGCGGTACTGCGGACCGAGGAGACCGACCGGGTCGTCGAAGCGATGCGGACCCTGCCGGAGAAGCAACGCACCGTGATGGTGCTGCGGTACTACGGTGACCTGTCGGAGGCGGAGATCGCCGACACGATGGGCATCAGCCGGGGCTCCGTGAAGAGCCACGCCGCGCGCGCGACCAAGTCGCTGCGCCAGCTCCTGGAGCAGAACGTATGAACGACAACTCTCACGACCCGTTCGACGAGCTGATGCGGCGGGCACTCCACGAGGAGGCCGACCGGATCGAGCCGGCCGACGCGCTGCTGGAGATCCGCAACCGCGCGCACGCCCAGCGCCCGTCCTCGCACCGCCCCTGGTTCCTGACCGCCGGCGTCGCCGCGGTCGGCACCGCCGCCGCGATCGGCGCGTTCACCGTCTTCACCAACACCGAGAACACCGCGAACGACGGTGACGCGGTCGCCGGCCAACGCACCACCACCTCCGCCCTGCCGGCGACCCAGACCCCCACGGTCCTCACTGCCTCCCCGATGCCCACGCAGGCCCCGAGGACCCGCGGCGTACCGGAGACGTCGGTGCGCGACATGGTCGTCCCGGTCTACTGGCTCGGCACCCAGGTGGGAGCGCAGAAGAAGACGTCCGCGCGGCTGTACCGCACCTGGGCGAAGGTCAGCGGTCACCCGGCGGAGCAGGCGGTCCGGATCATGACCACGAAGAACCCGAACGACCCGGACTACTACTCGGTCTGGCGCGGCGCCGCGGTGAACACGGTGACCCGCGACGACGACGAGGTGACGGTCGACTTCAAGCAGCTGCCGAAGGCGACGCTCGACGAGGATGTGGCACGGGTCGCGGCGCAGCAGCTGGTCTACACGGTCCAGGGCGCGCTGAAGGACGACCAGACCCCGATCCGCGTCACGCAGAACGGCCAGGCGGTGCAGCAGCTGTTCGGTCAGATCGACGCCAGCTCGCCGCTGAACCGGGCGCTGGCCTCCGACGTGCAGGCACTCGTGTGGATCGACTCGCCGACCCAGGACCAGGCGCTGACGCCGAAGGTCACGGTGCAGGGTGTCGCGGCCGCGTTCGAGGCGACGGTCAACTACCAGGCGACGAACCTGAAGACCCGTGAGGTCCGGAAGAGTCACACGAACACCAAGCAGGGTCAGGCGTTCTCGCCGTACTCGTTCCAGCTGACGCTGAGCCCGGGACCGTGGCAGATCAGCGTGTACCTCGTGTCCCCCGCCGACGGCACGGTCACCGACACCGACAGCAAGGCCATCCTGGTGAAGTAGGTCAGTCGGCGTCGCGGTCGATGGTGGCGGTGAGGAGGCCGGGGAAGGCCGCGTCGAACTCGGGGCGGCGGAGGCGGTTCAGGCGGCGGGCGCCTTCGTCGCGTTGCTCGATCAGGCCGGCGGAGCGCAGTACGGCGAAGTGGTGGCTGGCGGTCGCCTTCTTGACCGGGAGGTCGAACGTGCCGCAGGCGCGGGTCCAGTCGTCGTGGGCGGCGAGGTCGCGGAGGATCGAACGGCGGACCGGGTCGGCGAGGGCGTCGAGGGCGGACTGCAGGGTCACCTCGACCGGGTCGACGTGCGTGAGCGTGCGGGCTCTGGCGGTTTCGACGGCCATGGGTTCAGTCCTCGCGTGTTCGGCTGCTGTCTAACAGGTTATCGCCAGCGCGACGGCGCGAGCAGCGCGGCGGCAGCGGCGACGCCGGCCGTCGAGGTGCGCAATACCGTGTCGCCGAGGCGGATCGGGGTGGTGGCGAAGGCGTCCAGTTCCGCCGGGGCGATACCGCCCTCGGGGCCGATCACCAGCACGATGTCGCCGGCCGGCGGGGTCGTGAGGGAGGCCAGCGGGACGGTGGCCTCCTCGTGCAGTACGACGGGGAGCGCCGCGGCGCCGAGGAGCTTCGCGACGTCGGCCGTGGTGGCCAGCGGGGCGACCTCGGCGAACCAGGTGCGGCGGGACTGCTTGCTCGCCTCGAACGCCCAGGCCCGCCATTTCGCGAGCATCTTCTCGACCCGCTCCGGGTTCGCCCGGAACTGACTGCGCTCCGCGTTCCACGGCACGATCACGTCGACGCCGACCTCGGTCAACATCTCTACGGCGAGCTCGGCCCGCTCTCCCTTGGGCACCGCCTGCACCACGACCACCCGCGGGTCGTACGCCGGCGTACTCCCCCGCTCGTCCACAGCCACCGTCACACCGGCCTTGGACGCGGCGACCACAGGCCCTTCGGCCCAGTCCCCACGCCCGTCCGTCAGCCGCATCCGCTCCCCCGGCCCGATCCGCCGTACGACGGCCGCATGCCGCCCTTCGGGTCCGTCCAGCACGAGCTCATCCCCGTCGAGCCCGGCCCGGAAGAAGACCGCAACACCCACCGACCACACCTCCACGCACACCGCCGCCACCACCACCACACTCTCACGACCCGCCCGCCCGGGGTTGCCCCCTCAGCTGGAGGGTTGCCCTGCCAAATTCTCAGGGGGCAACCCTCCAGCTCAGAGGGCACCCCCTGAAGTGGAGGGTTCGCCCAAGCGGGAGCGGCGGGGCCGGCCCGGTGCGCGCCGGTGGCGGGTGTGGGTGTGGGTGTGGGTGTGGGTCAGTGCGCGCCGAAGGCGTCGCGGAGGCGGCCGAAGACGCCCTTGTGGGTGGCCTGAACCTGGCCCTGGGGGCGTTCCTCGTCGCGCGCCACGGCGAGCTGGCGGAGCAGGTCGGCCTGGGCGTCGTCGAGCCGGGTGGGGGTCTCGACGATCACCTGGACGATCAGGTCACCGCGCCCGGCGTGCCGCAGCCGGGGTACGCCGCGCGCCGTCAGCGTCTGCGTCGTCCCGGACTGCGTTCCGGGCCGGACCTCCAGCGGCGTGGTCTCGCCCTCCAGCGTCGGCAGGTCGATCGTGGTACCGAGCGCGGCCGCCGTCATCGGCAGCGTGACCGTGCAGTGCAGGTCGTCGCCGTTCCGGGTGAAGATCTCGTGCGGCTCGACCTCGATCTCGACGTACAGGTCGCCCGCCGGGCCGCCGCCGGGGCCGACCTCGCCCTGACCGGACAGCTGCACCCGCGTCCCGCTGTCGACGCCGCCGGGGATCTTCACGGTGACGGTACGCCGGGAGCGCACCCGCCCGTCGCCGGAGCACTCGACACACGGGTTCGGGATCGTCGTACCGTAGCCGCGGCAGTTCGGGCAGGGGCGCATCGTCCGCACCTCGCCGAGGAACGACCGCTGCGTGTGCGTCACCTCGCCGCGCCCGTGGCAGATCTCGCAGGTGACCGGCTCGGACCCGGCCGCCGCGCCGGACCCGCTACAGGTCGGGCACAGTACGGCGGTGTCGACCTTGAGCTCCCGCGTCGTACCGAAGGCCGCCTCGGCCAGGTCGATCCGGAGCGGGATCAGCGCGTCCTGACCGCGCCGGGTCCGCGGCCGCGGCCCGCGGGTCGCGCCGCCGGTCTGCCCGAAGAACGCGTCCATGATGTCGGTGAACGTGAACGCCTGCCCGAAGCCCGCGGCACCGCCCGGCCCGCCGGCCGCGGAGGCGAACGGGTCGCCGCCGAGGTCGTGCAGCTGCCGCTTCTGCGGGTCGCTGAGCACCTGGAACGCGCGCCCGATCTCCTGGAACTTCTGGTGCGCGTCCTCGGAGTCGTTCACGTCCGGGTGGTACTGGCGCGCCAGCTTGCGGTACGCCTTCTTGATCTCGTCCGGTGACGCGTCACGGCTGACACCTAGGACGGCGTAGTAATCGGTGCTCATACTCCAGACCAGGGGGTTGTAATCGTCATGATTCAGCCAGGATCTGGCTGACATAGCGCGCGACGGCGCGTACGGCGCCCATCGTGCTGGGGTAGTCCATGTGGGTCGGCCCGACGATGCCCAGCGTCGCCAGCACCTCCGACTTCGGCCCGTACCCGGTCGCGACCACCGACGTGGTGGCCAGCTCCTCGAACGGGTTCTCGTGACCGATCCGGACGGTCAGCGTCTGCGGGTTGGTCGCCTCGCCGAGCAGCTTGAGCAGGATCACGTGCTCCTCGAGCGCCTCCAGCACCGGCTTCACGTTCCGCTCGAAGTCGTCGCCGTACCGGGTCAGGTTGGCGGCGCCGCCGACCGCGATCCGCTGCTCGCCGACCTCGTCGGTGAACGCCTCGAACAGCGTGGTGACGATCGACGAGACCAGCGCGCGGTCCGTCGGCGCGAACAGCTCGGGCAGGCCGGCCAGCGTCGTCGCCGCGTCGGTCAGTCGCTGACCGGCGAGCGTGGTGTTCAGCCGGGACCGCAGGTCCGCGGTCAGCTGCTCGTCGACGTCGTGCGGATGCTCGACGATCCGCTGCTCGACCCGGCCGTTGCTGGTGATCAGCACCAGCAGCAGCCGGCGCGGGGTCATCGTGACGACCTCGATGTGCCGCACGCTCGACCGGTTGAGCGACGGGTACTGCACGATGGCGACCTGGCGGGTGATCTGGGCGAGCAGCCGCACGGTCCGCCGGACCACGTCGTCCAGGTCGACCGCACCGGCCAGGAACGACGTGATCGCCTTCTTCTCCGCCACCGACAGCGTCTTGACCGTACTCAGCTTGTCGACGAACAGCCGGTAGCCCGCGTCGGTCGGGATCCGGCCGGCGCTGGTGTGCGGCTGGGTGATGTACCCCTCCTCCTCCAGCGCCGCCATGTCGTTACGCACGGTGGCCGGTGAGACACCGAGGTTGTGCCGGTCGACCAGTGCCTTCGACCCGATCGGCTCGTGGGTCGCGACGTAGTCCTCGACGATGGCGCGGAGCACATCCAGCTTGCGGTCGTCCAGCACGCGCACCACCCTTTCAGACCCTTGGCACTCAGTCGTTCAGAGTGCCAGTCTAGGCGGTCCCGGGCGCGGCTCCCAACGGAACGGGCGCCGGACGCGTCACGGTACTGGCCACATCGAGCGGCTGATCCTGTACGGCGGAGTCGATGAACGACTCCAGTACGTCGAGCACGTGGTACGCCAACTCCCCCGACGCGCGGTGCGGCTCGCCGGTGCGCAACGCCCGGGCCATGTCCGCGACACCGACCCCGCGGCCGGCCCCGGCGTACCCGCCAGCGACCGGCACCTCGGTCCACTCGCGCTGCTCCGGGGTGACGATCTCGACAGTCCCGTCGAACCCGTTCGGATCCGGTACGGACAGGCTGCCGTCCGTCCCGTGGACCTCGATCCGGGGCAGCCGCCCGGCCCACACGTCGAACGACATCAGCACGGTGGTCAGCGCGCCGGACTCGTGCTCCAGTACGCCGGTGACGTGCGTCGGCACCTCCACGTCGAACACGGTCCCGGCGCGGGGGCCGGTGTGGACCTTCCGCTGCTGCTTCGCCCGGCCCGCGCGGGCGGTGACCCGGACGACCGGCCCGAGCAGTGTGACCAGGCTGGTGACGTAGTACGGGCCCATGTCGAGGACCGGGCCGCCGCCGGGCTTGTAGTAGAACTCGGGCGCCGGGTGCCACAGTTCGTGGCCGGGGGTGACCATGAACGCGGTCGCGGCGTGCGGCGTACCGATGTCGCCGCGGTCGATCACCGCACGCGCCGTCTGCGTACCGGTGCCGAGGACCGTGTCCGGCGCACAGCCGATCCGCAGGTCGTTGGCGGCGGCGTACTTCAGCAGTGGCTCCGCCTCGGCGCGGTCCATCGCCAGCGGCTTCTCGCCGTACACGTGCTTGCCCGCCGCCAGTGCGGCCTGGTGCACGGCGGCGTGGGCCGCCGGGATGGTGAGGTTGAGGACGATGTCCACGTCGTCGGCGGCGTACAGCTCGTCCGGCGACAGCGCGCGGATGGCCGGGTTCTGGTCCGCGATCGCCTGCGCGCGCGAGACGTCCAGGTCCGCGACGGCGACCACGTCGACGCCGGGCAGCTTGGCCAGGTGGTCCAGGTACGTGCCGGAGATGACGCCCGTACCGACGATGCCGATTCCCGTCACTTGCTCGCCCACAGCAGCCCCCGCTCGATGATCGTCCTGACCTCAGGCGTCTCCAGGTCGTCCAGCTTGTGGCCGACCGTGCAGACGAACACCTTGCCCTCACCCCAGGTCCGGGTCCAGATCGCCGGCATCACGGCGCCCTCGATCCACGGGTAGTCCGGGTGCGACTCGAACGTGGTGGTGGCCAGCACGTTGTTGGTCGGGTCGGCGTGCACGTAGTACTGCTCGGTGTGGACGTCGAAGTGCTTGATGCCTTCGACAATCGGGTGGTCGGCAATGATGTCGACGCGATAGTCGGTGAAGCCGTGCGGGTGCGAGATGAACTGCCCACCGGTGATGAAGCTGTAGTCGACGTTCTTGCGGAACGAGTCCGCGATCCCGCCGTGCCATCCGGCGAACCCGGTACCGCGCCGGATCGCCGCCTCCAGGCCCTTGAAGTGGTCGTTCTCGATCTCGCTCATCGTCACGCACTGCACGACGAGGTCGACGCCGTCCAGGTCGAGATAGGCCGCGGTGGTGTCCGAGACCGTCACCTCGTAGCCGTTCTCCTTCAGGTACGGGATGAACAGGTCGGTCGCCTCGACCGGCGAGTGCCCCTCCCAGCCACCCCGGACCACAACCGCACGTCGTGTCGTCACACCGGCCACCCTTCGAAAGTTTCGGAGTTCCGTTCGGAACACTTGCGACCTTAAGTCGAAGGGAGAGGGCTTGCCAACCACTACTCTCAAGGCATGGGCTGGAAGTTCTGGAAGCGGTCGAATCCGATGGATCCGCAGGAGATGCTGGCGCGCGGGCACGCCCAGCCGAACAGCTTTCCCGAGCGCCCGCAGGACACCCTGCCGGTGGGGTCGTTCGGGCTGACGGTCGAGGACGTGTTCTCGATCACCGGGCGCGGGACCGTGGTCACCGGGCAGGTGCGGACCGGGACCGTGTCGGTCGGCGAGCAGGTGATGATCAGCCGCGCCGGGCAGCCGCTGGCGCAGGTCGAGGTGACCGGGGTCGAGATGTTCCGCAAGATCATGCGGACCGCCAAGGCCGGCGACAACGTCGGGCTGCTGCTCCGCGGCGTCAAGCGGGACCAGGTCGCCAGGGGCGATGTGCTCAGCAAGTAATGTCGAGCGCATGAGTTGGACGGAACTCGGCGACCGTACGTGGGTCCGCCGGTACGACGAATGGGACCTCAACGTCGGCTTGGTCGCCGGCGCCGACGGCGCGCTGGTGATCGACACCCGCGCGACCACCGCGGAGGCCGAACAGCTCCGCGACCACATCCGTGAACTCACCGACCTCCCGGTGAAGTGGGTCGTCAACACCCACGCCCACTTCGACCACGTGAACGGCAACGGCGTCTTCGAGGGCGCCGAGGTCTTCCTGCACGAGAACGCCGCCGCTGAGGAGAACCTCGCCGGTACGACGTTCGCGGCCGCGAAGGTGATCGACCTCGGCGACCGCCGCGTCGAGCTGCTGTGGGTCGGCAACGCGCACACGTCCGGCGACACCGTGGTCGCGGTACCGGACGTCGAGGTGTTCTTCGTCGGCGACCTGCTCGAGGAGTCGGCGCCGCCGTCGTACGGCGCGGACTCGTTCCCGCTGGAGTGGCCGGACACGATCCAGGCCGTGGTCGGGATGATGCCGCCGACCGTGCGGATCGTCCCGGGGCACGGTGCCGTCGTCGACCTGGAGTTCGCGCACGACCAGGCGATCGAGCTGGGCAGGGTCGCGAACCTGATCTCGTCCCTGCACCACGCCGGCACCTCGCTGGACGACGCCCTGCGGAGCACCGAGGACTGGCCCTGGCCGGTCGAGAAGCTCCAGGACGCGATCCGCCGCGGCTACGCCGTACTCGGCACCCCGCAACGCCCGAGTCTCCCGTTGCTCGGCCCTGGATAAGCCCTTTCCGTTGACATCGGGTCGCTGTTCCCGCAATTTGTTCGGAACGGACTTCGCCCGACCGGATGGGGTGGGACCTATGGCCATACAGACCGTTCATCCCGACGGACGCGTCGAGCTGACAGATTCCGAAGCACTCCGAGGCAGTCCGTACGCGAACGCCGAGTTGGCGCCGACGCGGCTGCCCGAGCGGACCTGGACGACCTACAACTACGCCGCCCTGTGGATGGGGATGGCGCACAACATCCCGAGCTACCTGCTCGCGTCCGGGCTGGTCGCGCTCGGGATGAACTGGCTGCAGGCGTTCCTCACGATCACCCTCGGGAACCTGATCGTCCTGGTCCCGCTGTTGCTGAACAGCCACGCGGGCACGAAGTACGGCATCCCGTTCCCGGTCTTCGCACGGGCGTTCTACGGGGTCCGCGGCGCGAACTTCCCGGCGCTGCTCCGGGCGTTCATCGCCTGCGGCTGGTTCGGGATCCAGACCTGGATCGGCGGCCAGGCGATCTTCGTGATCGTCGGCGAGCTGTTCGGCAAGGGCTGGACCGAGGCGTCCGCAGTCGGCGGCCACCCGTGGACGATGTGGCTGAGCTTCCTGTTCTTCTGGGCCCTGCAGATGGTGCTGATCTTCCGCGGCATCGAGGGCCTGCGCCGGTTCGAGAACTGGGCCGCGCCGCTGGTCACGATCGCGTTCGTGGCGCTGATGGTGGCGATCCTGGTGAAGGCCGGCGGCTTCGGGCCGATCCTGTCGCAGCCGTCGAAGCTCGGCTGGGGACCGGACTTCTGGAAGATCTTCGCGCCGTCGCTGATGGGCATGATCGCGTTCTGGGCGACGCTGTCGCTGAACATGCCGGACTTCACCCGGTTCGGGAAGGGCCAGCGCGCGCAGGTGTGGGGCCAGGTGATCGGCCTGCCGACCACGATGTCGTTCATCGCGCTGGTCTCGATCATCACCACGTCGGGCACCGTGGTGCTGTACGGCTCGGCGATCTGGGACCCGGTCGAGCTCACCCGCCGGTTCCAGAACCCGGTGATCGTCACGATCGGCCTGATCATGGCGATCCTCGCGACGATGTCCTGCAACGTCGCGGCGAACGTGGTGAGTCCGTCGTACGACTTCGCGAACGCGTTGCCGCGCTGGCTGAACTTCCGCACCGCGGGCCTGCTCACCGGTGTGGTCGGGATCGTCATCCAGCCGTGGCGGCTGATCTCGGACCCGTCGATCTACATCTTCGTGTGGCTGTCGTTCTACGGCGGTCTGCTGGCGTCGGTGGCCGGCGTACTGATCGCCGGGTACTGGCTGCTCGACCGGACGAACCTGCAGCTCGCGGACCTCTACAAGGTGGACGGCCGGTACTGGTACTCGGCCGGCTGGAACTGGCGTGGCGTGGTCGCGACCCTGCTCGGCTCGGTGCTCGCGGTCGGCGGCGCGTACTCGAACCCAGGCGCCGGCCCGTTCCCGCAGAACGGCCTCATCCCGTTCCTCAAACCCCTGTACGACTACTCCTGGGCGGTCGGTCTGGCGGTCGGATTCCTGGCGTACCTCGTCCTCACACTGACGGCGCCGAACCGCCAGTCGACGGCCACGCACGCGGCTCCTACTTATTAGAGTTGGCGCGTGGCCGACAGGTATGGGAACGACGTACTCGCGGGTGACTGGCGCAAGCCCAAGAACGGGCGGACCGTCGAGGTCGAGATCGAGAAGGGGATGGTCGTCGAGGAGCCCAGCTCCGGGTTCGTCGGGGCGATCGTGCGCTGGGAGCACGGCGTCGTCGACCTCGAGGACCGGCACGGCAAGATCCGGACGTACCCGCTCGGGCCGGGGTTCTGGCTGGACGGCAAACCGGTCAGCCTGAAGCCGCCGAAGAAGGCCGGCCCGGCGAAGAAGACCCGGACCGCGTCCGGTTCGGTGGCCGTCGACAACGTCCGCGCCAAGGTCGCCCGGGCCGGCCGGATCTACGTCGAGGGCCGGCACGACGCCGAGCTCGTCGAGAAGGTCTGGGGCGACGACCTGCGGATCGAGGGCGTCGTGGTCGAGTACCTCGAAGGCGTCGACGACCTGGTCGAGATCGTCAACCGGTTCCAGCCCGGCCCCGGCCGGCGGCTCGGCGTCCTCGTCGACCACCTGGTCGAGGGCTCGAAGGAATCGAAGATCGCGGCGCAGGTCAGCAACCGCTACGTCCTCGTCGTCGGGCACCCGTTCATCGACATCTGGGAGGCGGTCAAGCCGGCGTCGGTCGGGATCAAGGCGTGGCCGCGGATCCCGCACGGGCAGGACTGGAAGAAGGGCGTGCTGCAGTCGTTCGGCTGGCCGGCCACCGACCAGGCCGACGTCGCCGCGGCCTGGAAGCACATCCTGTCCAAGGTGAACAGCTTCGCCGACCTCGACCCGTCGCTGCTCGGCCGGGTCGAGGAACTCATCGACTTCGTGACTCTGGACTGATCGGCGGCATCCGCGTCTCCAGCCACGCGCGGATGCGCCGGCGGGTCCGGCGGACGTACCAGGTGATGGCGCCGAGGACGGCGCTGAGGGCCAGGATCGCGCCGGCGAGTACGGCGGCGATCAGCCGGAGCGGGCCGACCGCGGCGGCGACCACCAGCAGCACGATCCCCAGCGCGGCTGTTGCCAGGGGCAACCATGGCTCGAAGACCGGCGGCCGTTGCGCGGGCGTCAGCTTGGCACCGCGCACGGTCCGCTCCCACACGGCCTCCCGGGCCGGCTCGGTGAACCAGCGCGCGGTCCGCAGCAGCCACGAGCCGGGCTGGTGCTTCCGCCCGGCGGTCGCCTTCACCCAGTCGCCGACCTGCGGGCCGAGTCCGCCGGACACGTCGACCATCCGGTCCGCGAGGCCCTTCGTGATCGCGCGGCCCTCCGGTGACGCGTTCAGTTCGTCCCGCATCGTCAGCAGCGCGCCCATCCCGGCGTCGACCGGGAAGTCGCGGGCCAGCCGCTCGATCCGCTCGGAGACCGCGTCCAGCTGCCAGCCCTCGGCCTGCAGCACCTGGTGCTGGGTCTCGCGGATCCAGTCCGCGTCGGCGCCGAGCATCGCGCCGAGGTGCGCGACACAGTGCAGCCGGCCCATCAGCCAGTCCCACCGCCGCCAGTCCGCGGCACCGAACGCACCGAAGTGGCCGACCTGGCTGCCGTACAGGATGCGGTCGTTGAGCTCGTTCGCGATCGACCCTTCCTGCAGGTCGTCGAGCACCGCGAGCGGGATGTCCGGCCCGAGCCGGAGGAACTGGAACGGCGCGCTGCGCTGCTCCGGTGTCCGCGCCGACGTACACCGGGACACGATCTCGACGTCGAGCGCGAGGTCCACCAGTTCCTGGCCGACACTCTTGGTCAGCGCCGCGAACGTGTCGCCGAGCGTGCGCTGGACCTGCAACTGCTCGAAGATGTCGTTCAGCCCGACCGCGACCGCCTCCGCACCGCCGGCCGGGCGCAGGTCGAGGTGCGCGGCCGCCAGCTGTACGTCGAGGGCGTCGCGGACCGCCTGCACCTTCAGCAGACAGTCGCTCGCCGCGGTCAGCCGCTTCTCCAGCCCGGGTCGTTCCGCGCGCCCCGACGCGCTGATCTCGGTCCGCAGCGAGCGCAGGATCAGCCGGACGATCCGTTCCGCCGAGCCGGTCCCCCACAGCCAGACCGGCTTTCCGTCGGCGTCCTCGTGCAGCGCGGTCGTCGACCCGTCCGGCGCGGGCACCCACGGGTGTTCGGTCCGCAGTACCTCGTCGATCTCGGACTCCGACAGGGCGGTCGCCGCGTCCAGGACGGTCGACTGGTCGTGGCTCGCGATCGTCACGGCCTCCCACACCCCGCCGGCCGCACGGCCCCGCGAGTACGCCGGTTGCAGCGCGGTGGCGGCCGCCCGTAGCCGGGTCCGCTCGTCCGGTTGCTCCAGGCAACGATCGAAGAGCCGCTGGGTGTCGGACCAGGACGCGTCCGCCTCCAGCAGCAGGCGTTCGAGCTGCTCGACGTCCGACCGGAAGTCCACCTCGCGCGGGAACTGCACCGCGGACAGCGCGGACACCCGCCAGCTCGGCTCCTTCGCCGCGGGCAGCGCCGTCGACGCGTGCCCGATCCCGGCGGACGGTACGACGTACAGCACGTAGCGGGTCGCCTTGCTGGTGACCGGGCGGCGGGCGACGACGTCGAGCACCGGGCCGAACGGCGCGTTGTCGAGTACGCCGCCGTCGATCAGCCAGGCGCCGGCCTCGGCCGGACCGGGACGCATCCGCGGCGGCTGGGCGGCCAGCTCGGGCGTCTCGAGTACCGGGCCGAACGCGGCCGGGAACGACGCGGACGCCCGCGCCGCGCGCGCCAGCAGCTCGGTGTCCTTCAGCCCGTTCTTGTCCTCGGTGACGAACTTCCGCTTCGCCCCGTCGTACGTCGGCGCGTCCTCGCTGGTGAAGCCGTACAGATACCGATGGTCCGGTACGACGAACGCCTGGCCGGCCGCGTCCTTCGCCTCGAACTGCTGCACGCCCAGCCCGGACGCGGTCACGAACAACGTCACCGGCTCCTCGGCGGCGCTCTCGCCCGCGTCGGCGACGTCCTTCAGCAGCCCCTCGACCTGTTTCAGGAAGTACTTGCCGTCCAGCACCGACGGCGACTTCACGCCCGCGGACGGGACCAGCTTGCCGACGTCGAGCGACCCGAGCGCGACCCACTTCTGCCGCAGCCACGGTCCGTTCTCGCTGTCCGGGTCGAGGGTCGACCCGTTCGCGATCGCGGTCGCCAGCAAGGACCCGTTCAGCCCGCCGGCGCTCGTCCCCGCGATCACGTCCACGACGACCCGCCGCTGCTCGTCGCCCCGCCGGCACAACTCCCGCCACCGGTCCGCGATCACCGCGTCGTACCGCTGCGGACCCGGCACCCCGGACCCGCCGGACGCCCGCCGGATCAGATCCAGCTCGTGCGTCACGCCCCCCATCCAGACCGCCAGACTGACACCCCCGTTCAGTACCAGAGCAATCCGGATCTCGTGGTCACTCATCCGCCGCGTACCCTCCAGCCCTCACCGAAGCCGAACGTCTACCGTACCGACTCTTGCGGTCAGGTGTGCAGATGGTCGACGAAGGTTCGGGTGATTCGGGTGGGGTGGGTGATCGCGGTGCCTACCACGACGGCGTAGGCGCCGGTGGTCAGGCAGGTCTGGGCGTCCTGCGGGTTGCGGATCCGGCCTTCGGCGATCACCGGAACGTTGAGGTGACCAACGAGTTCGGCGAGGAGTTCGAGGTCCGGGCCGCGGCTGAGCGGGCGGGCGCCGGTGTAGCCGGCCAGCGTGGTGCCGACGCAGTCCGCGCCGGCGTCGATGCTGTGGAGCGCGTCGTCGAGGCTCCCGCAGTCGGCCATCACCAGCGCGCCGCGGTCGTGGACGGCGGCGATGCTCGCGGCCAGCGGCCGGCCGTCCGGGCGTTCGCGAGCGGTGCCGTCGAGCGCGACGATGTCCGCGCCGGCGGTGACGCAGTCGACCGCGTCCGCGACGGTGGGCGTGATGAAGACGCCGTCCGAGCCGCGTTTCACCAGGCCGATCAGGCAGACGTCGATCAACGGGCGGATCGCCTTCAGGTCCTCGATGCCTTGCGCGCGGACGCCGTACGCGCCGCCCTGCACGACCGCCTGCGCGACGGCCGCCATGATGGCCGGCGACCGCATCGGCTCTCCGGGGTACGCCTGGCAGGACACGACCAGTCGCCCCTTGATCGAGGCAAGCGCCGATTCCCCCGTACGCGCGATCATGCCTTCATCCTCCTCATCACGTAATGCGCTGCCCCGCGCAGCGCCGTCTCCGCACCACCGTCCGACACCTCGAGCGGCGTCTCCGCGACCGCCGGGATCAGCCCGTCCCGGTACGCCGTCCGCAGCGCCGACTCCCACACCTCGCCCGCGCGGGCGACACTGCCCGCGACGACGACCAGCCGCGGATCGATCGCGTTCACCAGACCGGCCGCCGCGGCCCCCAGCGCCGTACCGCCGGTGTGCAGGGCCGTCCGGGCGAGTTCGTCCGTACGGCGGGTCAGGTCGCGGGTCGTGGTGACCGCGGGATCGCCGCCGTTGGCGTGGTACCAGGCAAGGATCCCGTAGCCGCTGGCCACCGCCTCGAGATGGCCGATCCGCCCACAGGGACAGGGCATCCCCGCCGCCTCGGCAGAGACCACATGCCCGAAGTGCCCACCCGCATGGTGCGCCCCGAGCACCGGCTCGCCGTCGAGGATCAAGCTCCCACCGATCCCCGTCCCCGCGACCAACGCCAACAGGTCCGGTACGCCGTACTCGATCGCCAGCCCGACCCCGAAGGCGTTCCCGTCCCCGAGCACCCGCACCGGCAACCCGACTCGCGCAGACACACGCTCCGCGAGCGGCGTACCACCCCACCCACCGATACTGCTCGTCGAACTGAGCACCCGCCCCGCACCAACATCCACAACCCCAGCAGCGGAAATCGCCACACCAACGTCACCGGGCCCCCGCAGCCCCTCCAACAACTCAACAACCGCGTCGACGACGCGGGCCGCCCCGCCGGCGGAGGTGGTGAAGGTGGTGGAGGAGGCGGACGCCTCGCCCGGGGGCCAGGTGGAGGAAGCGGAGGGCTCCGTTCCGTCCGGAGCGGGCGCGTCCTCGGGCGGGGTCGGAGCCTGGTGGATCTCCGAGCACAGTGCGCCGTCGCCGCCGACCCGGGCGGCGGCGATCTTTGTTCCGCCGATGTCGGCGACCAGGATCACTGGGCCGCCCGGGAGATCACGAGGTCGTAGTCGTAGCGGTCGCCGCGGTAGATGGTTTCGGCGATCTCCACCGGTACGCCGGCCTCGGTGTAGCTGACGCGGGTGACGCGCAACGCGGCGGCGCCGACCGCCTGGTCGAGGTGGTACGCCTGGTCGCGGTCGAGGTTCACTGCGTGGATGGACTGTGCGGCCCGCTCCACGGTGATCCCGGCCGCGCTCAGCTGCGCGTACAGCGACGCGGCCGGATCGAACGCGGACCAGTCCGTCCCCATCGCCGGCAGGTGCACCGACTCCAGCGCCATCGGCGTACCGTCCGCCAGCCGCAACCGTTCCAGCACGAGTACGTCGGCCCCCGGCTCGATCCGCAGCCGCCGGGCGACATCGTCCGTCGCCGGCTGCACCGCCGTACGCAGAACTGTCGTCGACGGCGTCAGCCCACGCTGCTGCATGTCCTCGGTGAAGCTGGTCAGCCGGAGTGTCTTGGTGACCACGTCCGGGTCGGCGACGAACGTCCCGGACCCGTGCACCTGGTAGATGACCCCGCGCCGGACCAGCTGATCGATCGCGCGCCGCACGGTCATCCGGCTGACGTCGAGCTGCTGCATCAGGTCGCGCTCGGACGGGAGGTGGTCGTGCGGCTGCAACTCTCCCGCCCGTCGCGCGATCTCGTCCGCAACTTGTTCGTACTTCGGCCGCTCCAGTGCTGGCATGGTCACCCCTTCACCGCGCCGGCCGCGAGGCCGCTGACCAGGTACCGCTGGGCGAAGACGGCGAACAGCACCGGCGGCAGGGTTGAGAGGATAGCCGTCGCCGAGATGTCGCCCCACCGGATGCCGGTGCTGGTCACGAAGTTCGCGGCGCCGAGCGTGATCGGGGTCGCGTTCGACGAGGACAGCACCAGCGCGAACAGGTAGTCGTTCCAGGAGAAGATGAACACCAGAACGGCGACCGCGACCAGCGACGGCGCCAGGATCGGCATCAGCACCGAGTACAGGATCCGGTAGGTGTTCGCGCCGTCGACCTTGGCGGCCTCCTCGATCTCGACCGGTACGTCGCGGAACCCGGCCGACAGCAGGATGATCGCCAGCGGCAGGTTCAGGAACGTGTTCGCGAGGATCAGCCCGGGCACGGTGTCGAGCAGTCCGAGGTTCGACATCAGCAGGAAGTACGGCACCGCGAAGAAGATCGCCGGCAGCAGCCGCAGCCCGCTGGACGCGTTCATGACGAACCGGCCGCCGAAGCCGAGCCGGATCGCGGAGTACGTGCTGGGGATCGCGATCGCCAGCACCAGCACGACCGCGCCGAGCGCGATCAGGCCTGAGTTCAGGAAGAACCGCGGGAAGTCGTACCCCGCGGCACCGAGCGCGTTCGCGTAGTGCGCGCCGGTCGGCGTACCGATCGCGGTCGCGCCGCGGGAGATGTCGCCGTCGGACCGGAAGCTGACGAACAGCGCGTTGAACCACGGCACGTTGACGACGACGGCGATCAGGCCGACGGCGGCCGTCGTACCCCACAACCGCCGTTTGCGGGCGGTCATCGGGCCGCCCCGTCCGGGTTCGCGATCCGCTTCACGAACAGCGGGACGAACGGCAGCAGGACCACCATCACGATCGCCGACGCGGCCGCCGCCAGCCCGAACCGCCCGGACTCGAACGCGGTCTTGTAGATGTAGATGCTCATCGTGGTGGTCTTCGTCCCCGGTCCGCCGGCGGTCAGTACGTAGATCACGTCGAAGGTCCGGAGCGCGTCGATCAGCCGCAGGAAGATCGCCGCGAAGATGATCGGCTTCATGATCGGTACGACGATCGAGCGCACGGTCCGCAGCCGCCCGGCGCCGTCGACCTGGGCGGCCTCCAGTACGTCGGCCGGGAACGACTGCAGGCCGGCGTACATCACCAGGAACGCGAACGGCGTCCACTGCAGGACGTCGAGCAGGACGAGCAACGGGACCACCGTGTCCGGCGCGAACAGCGAGACGTCCAGGCCCACGCCGCGCAGGGCGGCCGGCACCAGGCCGATGTCGCCGTTCAGCAGCAGCCGGAACATCACGCCGAGCAGCGCCGGGGCGACCATGATCGGCACCAGCAGCATCGTGAAGAACACCTTCTTGCCGGGGAACTCGCGGTTCACCAGCAGCGCCAGGCCGAAGCCGAGCAGGGTCTCGATCGCGGTCACCGCCAGCGCGAACAGCGCGGTGAACCTCGCGGCCGCCCGGAACCCGGGATCGGTCAGCACGGTGCGGAAGTTCTCCACACCGGTGAACGCGGTCTCCGGGTTCTGCAGTGAGAGGCCGTAGAAGCCGGTCTGGATGCCCTGGTAGACCGGGTACGCCACGAAGATCAGTGCGAACACGATCAGCGGCGAACCCAGCACCCACTTCGGGACGCGGGACGTGGAACGCATGCTCACCCGAGCAGCTTCTGCAGCGCGGTGTTCGCGGTCTCCACCGCCGTACCGGCGTCCTGCTGGCCGACCCACGCGCCGCTGAGGCTCTCGGCGAGCTTGCTGTACGCCTCGAAGGTGTTCGGGAACACCGGCACCGAGTAGCCGTACTTGTCGATCGACTCCGCGATCTGCCCGAACGCCGGGTTGATCGCGGTGTTCGCCTTCAGCACCGATGGCATCGCCGGGATGCCGCCGGCCTTGGCGTACGCCGTCATCGCGTCCGGGGTGGCGAGGTAGCCGAGGAACTTCTTCGCGGCGTCCTTGTTGCCCGAGTACTTGTTCAGCGCCACCGCGAGCGCGTGCACGTGGGTCTTCTGGCCCGGCACCGGGGCGATCGCGATCTTGCCCGCGACCAGCGGCGACTTGGCCTTGTCGTTGAGCTCGGCGAAGCCGGCCGACCACTGCAGCGCGAACGCCGTCGTACCGGCCTTCAACGCGGCCTGGGTCTCCGGGAACTCGGCCTGCGAGCTGTCCTTGGAGGTCCAGCCGTTCTTGTAGATCGTGCTGTAGACACCGACCGCCTTCTTGGCCGCGTCGGTGTTCAGGTTGGCCTTGCCGTCCGTGGTGGTCCAGGAGCCGCCCTCGCCCCAGAGCACGTCGTCCCAGATCATCGTGTTGTAGAGCAGGTTCTTGGCCTGCAGGATCGTGCCGTACCGCGTCGGCGACGCCGGGTTCGCGGTCTTGCTGAACCAGGCCGACATTGCGACATAGTCCTGCCAGTCCCATTCGGCGGCGGGCTTCGGGTCGCGCTTCTCCCCGATCGCCTTCGCGGCCACGGCCTGGTACGCCGGCCACTGGCTCTTGGTCGCGAGCAGCGCGTCGACGAGATCCTTGCGGTACAGCAGGAAGTGGTTCGAGACGTCCAGCGGCAGCGCGTACTGCTTGTCCTGGTACTTCAGCCCGTCGACCGCGACCGGGAAGTAGTTGCTCGCGTCCACCGACGTCAGCGGGTCGAGCGAGTTGGCGTACTGGCCGACGTTGTAGCTGGCCACGAAGTAGATGTCCTGCTGGCTCGACTTCGCCGCCATCAGCGTGGCTTCCTTGGAGAAGGTGTCCTGGCGGGACAGCAGGGTCATCTCGACCTTGATCTTGTCCGTCGCACCTTGGCCGGCGTTGTAGGCCTCGACGACCTTACCCATGGCGTCACCCTCGGGCCCGGGCCACAGCACCATCTTCACGGTCCCGCTGCCACTGCCGGCAGCACCGGCGCTGCCGCCGGTCTTGGACCCGGTACTGGGCGCACAACCCGCCAGCGCGATGCCGGCGGCGAGGGCGAGGGCCAGCCCGGCTGCCTTCACATTCATCCTTGGACTCCCAACTGGTACGGACCAATGAAGGGAGAATAGGCACAGTTTGCGCTCATGTCCAGCGAAAGTGAGTGCAAGTGGTCAGGTCCACTTGCGGAGCAGATCGGTCAGGAGGCGGCGAGCACCAGCGTGGTAGTGGCCGCGGTGCCGTTCCGGGAGTAGCCGATCTCGATCTTGTCGCCGGCCTTGCGGGTCAGCGTCGCGACCACGAGCTGCTCGCTGTTGGTCGCGGGCCGGCCGTCGATCGTGGTGATCACGTCACCGGCACGCAGGCCGGCCTCGGTCCCCGGGCCTTCGGCGGCGAGGACGAACAATCCCTGCTGCTGCTGGGATTGCGGCAACGTCTGCACCTGCAGGCCGGTCGTCGGATGCCCCGGCCGTCCGGTGCTGATCAGCTGGCCGGCGACCTCTTTCGCGACGTCGATCGGGATCGCGAAACCCAGCCCGACGCTGCCGCCGCCGGAGACACCGCTCGCGTTCGGCACGGTGGCGATCGCCGCGTTCACCCCGATCAGGTGGCCCGCGCAGTCGACCAGCGCGCCGCCGCTGTTGCCCGGGTTGATCGACGCGTCGGTCTGGATCGCGCCGATCAGGTGATGCGTGACGCCTTCACCCGGCACTGGTACGTACCTGTCGAGCGCGCTGACGATGCCGGACGTGACCGTACTGCTCAGCCCCAGCGGTGCGCCGAGCGCGACCACCGGCTGGCCGACCCGCAGTGTCGCGGACGACCCGAGCGCGATCACCGGAAAGCCCTTCGCCCCGTCGGCCGCCTTCAGTACGGCGAGGTCCGTGCTCGGGTCCCGCCCGACGATCGTCGCCGCGGCCGTGTGCCCGTCGCTGTACCGGACCGTCACCGCGCCGCCCGCCCCGGCCGCGACCGAGATGACGTGGTCGTTGGTGAGGATGTAGCCGCCGTCCCGGAACACCTGCCCGGACCCGGTCCCGCTCTGGTTGCCGCGCTGCGCGGCGATCGTGACGACGGACGGCAGCACCTCGTTCGCCACCGGGATCGCGGCGCACATCGCCGTACCGGTGTCCGCAGCAGCGGCCGGTGTGGTCCGATCGCCGCGGGTCGCGAGGAAGACAATCGCGGTGATCAGCGCGCCCACGACCAGCCCGACGGCCACCGCCACCATCAAGGGCGGCGTCGGACGCCAGCCGGACGAACCGCTGTCAGCTTGGACCAAGTGGCTCCCCTCCTCATGGCCCGCCGTTCGACGCTACCACCGGGGAGAGGAACGGTCACGCGCTGTCGCGGATCACCAGTTCGGTGCTGTAGATCTCGGGCGTGGTGTGCTCGGCGCCGGCGATCTTCGCGAGCAGGATCTCGGCCAGCCGCGCACCGAGCTGCTCCACCGGCTGCCGGACCGTGGTGAGCTTCGGCGTGGTCGTGGTGGCCAGCACCGAGTCGTCGAAGCCGACCACCGCGACGTCGGCGGGGACCCGCCGCCCACTCTGCGAGAGCACCCGGAGCGCGGCGGTCGCCATCAGGTCGGAGGCCACGAACAGCCCGTCCAGGTCGGGGTGGTCGTCCAGCAGCCGGAGCGTCGCCTGTTCGCCGCCGTCCGCGGTGAAGTCGCCGTACCCGATCATCGCGGGCAGCCCGGCCTCCTTCATCACTTCCTGGTAGCCGGTCAGCCGGTCGATGCCCGCGGTCATGTCGAGCGGCCCGGCGACCGTCGCGATCTTCCGGCGCCCGATCGCCAGCAGGTGCTGTACGCCGGTCCGCGCGCCGGCGACGTTGTCCACGTCCACACTCGCGACCGGTACGTCGACGCCGAGCGGCCGCGCGCTGAACACGATCGGCAGCGGCAAGAGCGCCAGCTCCTGCAGCACGTTGTCGCGGCCGTGGTGGCTGATGATGATCGCGCCGTCCACGTGCCCGCCGCGCAGGTACCGCAGCAGGCGCCGGTCATCGGCCTCCGCGGGCTCGATCAGCAGCACCAGCTGGGACGGCGTCGGCGCCAGCGTCCGGCTGACCCCGCTCAGCATGCCGGCGAAGAACGGGTCCGAGAACACCCGGCTGTCCGGCTCCGGTACGACGATCGCGATCGAGTCCGTACGCCGGGTCACCAGCGCGCGGGCCGCCCGGTTCGGGACGTAGCCGAGCTGGAGGATCGCCTGCTCAACCGCGGCCACCGTGTCCGGCAGCACCTTCGGCGACCCGTTGACGACTCGCGAGACGGTCGCCCGGGACACACCCGCGAGCGCCGCAACCTGTTCCAGTGTCGGAGAACCGGACTCGTTCATGGCCCTCCTCGGTACGTGATCGGCCTGCGTTCACACCGTAGTACCTCGCCGGTCGATCACGCGTCGGTCGTTGGCCACCGAGGTGGGGCGTGTCGGCAGAAAACTTCAGCTGCCGACCCGGACGTTCGCGACCTTGTCCGCCTCGGCGAGCGCCTGTTTCCAGGCGGCGTCCGGCGGCTGCTTGCCGGCGTCGACCCGGGCCAGCGCGGCCGTGAAGATCTGGTTGATCTCGCCGTCCCGCGGGCCCTTGTGCTGCTTGAGGATCACGCTGCGCGCCCGGTCGACGAAGATCTGCCCGACCGGCGCGTTGTTGAAGTATGCGTTCACCTGCGACTTCACCTGCGGGTCGTCGTACGCGTCCAGCGTGGACGGGAACGAGCCGATCTTCTTGAACACCTTCACCTGCTGCTCCGGCGCGGTCAGCCAGGCGGCGAGCTTGGCGGCCTCCTCGGGGTGCGGCGACTGCACCGGGACGGTCAGGTACGACCCGCCCCAGTTGCCACCGCCGCCGGGGAACACGTCCGCGACGTCCCACTTGCCCTTGCCGAAGGCGCCCGCGTTGTCCTGGATGACGCCGAGCAGCCAGCCCGGGCAGGCCATCGTCGCGAACTTGTCGGTGCGGAACGCCGAGTTCCAGGCGTCGCTCCAGGCCGGCAGCCCTGCCGACAGGCCGTCCCTGCTGCCCGCGACGACCTGGTCCCAGGTGCGTTTCAGCAGCGGGTTCTCGGCGCCGAGGAAGCGGTCCTCGTTGGAGTAGTACGCCTGGATCAGCTGGTTGCGCATCGCCTCCCAGGTCAGGACGGCGGAGTCGTACCACGCCGATCCCGGGACGCGCTGCTTGAACTTCCGGCCGGCCGCGAAGTACGACGGCCAGTCCTGGAACAGCGTTGCCACCCGCGCCCGGTCGGTGGGCAGCCCGGCCTTCGCGAACAGGTCGCGCCGGTAGCAGATCGCCTCCGGCCCGATGTCCGTGCCGTACCCGATGATCTTCCCGTCGGTGCTGGTCGCGCCGTCGAGCTTCCAGCCCAGCCAGCGGTCCTTCAGGTCGTCCGCGCCGTACTTGCGCAGGTCGACGAACTTGTCCGACTTCGCCAGGTACTTGTAGATCCAGCTGACCTCCATCGCCTCGATGTCGGCCAGCCCGGTGCCGCGGGCCAGGTTGGCGTCCAGGTTCTTCACATGGTCGTCGACGGTCTTCGCGTGCTGCTCGGTGATCGTGATGTTCGGGTGCTGGGCCTCGTACTCGGCGTACAGGTCGGCGTACCCGAACTCGTTGAACGTCGCGACGGTGAGCTCGATCTTCGGGCCGTCGGCGGCCCTGGAGCCGTCGGATCCACCGGCGCAGGCGGTGACGAGCAGCATGGCGGCACCGGCGAGCAGGCCGGCTACGGGGCGATAGCGGACACTCGGCCGCATGGGGTGTGCTCCCTGGAGCTGGACGGGTTTGAGAGCGCTCTCGGATCGCGAAAGTGAGCTGAGTCTCAAACCTCGGCACCAGATATGTCAAGTGCCGTTTCGTCACCGTGCGTCAACACTGAGTGATCAGCGGGCGCGGGGTGGTGCCACTGAGTCACGAACCACGACGACGGTGCCGAGCGTGGTCACCTGCTGCTGGTGCGCGAACGGGTCCGCGCTCGGCTGCTGACCGGCGATCCCGGCCCGAACGGCGGCGCGGCCGAGCTCCTCGAGCGGAACCCGGACGGTGGTGAGCGCGGGCTGCAGTTCGACCGCGACCGGTACGTCGTCGTACCCGACCACCGAGATGTCGCCCGGGATGCTCAGCCCGCGTTCGCGGAGCGCGGCGTACACGCCCGCCGCGACGATGTCGTTGGCGGCGAAGACCGCGGTGAAGTCGAGCCCTTCGTCGAGGGCGCGGAGGGTCTGGTCGTGGCCCCACTGGCGGCCGAAGGCGCCGGTACGGACCAGTGCGGGATCGTGCTCGAGCTTGCGGGCGGCGTACGCCTGCCGGAAACCGCGGACCCGGGCCGTTGTCGTGGACAGCGTCGTCGGTCCGCCGAGATACAGGATCTTTGTGTGACCGGCGCTCAGCAGGTGGTCGGTGATCGCGGCCGCGCCGCCGGCGTTGTCGTAGTCCACGGCGTACGCCGGTACGCCGGACTCCAGGCCGGGCCTGCCGCAGAGCACCAGGCTGGACCCGTTGTTCGCCAGCTGCCGCGCACGCTGCCCGATGGTGGCGAAGTACTCCTGGTCCTCGACCGCGCCGCCGACCAGGATCACCGCGTCCGCGCGCTGCTCGAGCAGCAGGTCCACGAACCGCAGCTCGGCCGCGTCGCCGCCCTGCGTCGAGCAGACCAGACAGAGCCGGCCGGACGACAGCGCCTCGGACTGCACCCCGCGGGCGATGTACGCGAAGAACGGGTCGACGATCTCGCTGACCACGATCCCGACCACCCGCGTGGTGGACCCGGCGAGCGCCCGCGCGTGCGCGTTCGCGACGTACCCGAGCTCCCGCATCGCCCGCTCCACCGCGGTCCGGGTCCCGGCCGCGACCGGATAGTTGCCGTTGACAACACGGGAGACGGTCGCGGTGGACACCCCGGCCCGGGCGGCCACGTCCCGGATGGTCCGCGCCGCGTCCGGATCACGCCGGCGCGCCCGCGCCCGCGGCGGTTCCGTCGCCATCGTCCACCTCCTCACCCAGCTGTACGGCGGCCCGCGTACCGTCCACGAACCGCACGCTCACCTGGGTCCCCTGCACCGTCACGCCGATGCTCTCACCCAGTTGCCGCGCCCACACCGTGTCGCCGGACAGTACCACCGCCGCGACCAGCACCCGGGGACCTTTCCCGTCGTACTCCGCCTCCAGGTACGGCGTCGCCGAGTGCGGCCCGAACGCATTCGCATCCAGCCCCCGCCGCACGCCGGCCCGCTCGTATCCGTGCAGCCCGACCACAACCGAACTCAACCGATCCCCCCTCGTCGCCCGCGCCCACACCTCACCACCGGCCTCACCGGGCCGCTCAACCCCAGCAACCGCATAACCCCCATGCCGCACCACCCCCGCCGGCCCCTCCACCAACGCACACCGCACCTCAACCCGCCCGTGTACAACGGACACCACCTCAACCCGAACCTCCCCCACCTCCCACCAAGACGCCGTCGAAACTGCCCGCGACTCCTCCACCCCACCCACCACACCGCACCCCGGCGCCGCGTATCCCACGCCGAGCGCGTGCGGCGCATCCAGCGCCTGCCCCGCGTGCGGCGCGTGCGGTATGTGCTGCGGGTGGGGTGCGGGGTTGGTGGTTCGTATGAGCCGACGGTGGATGTGGGTTCGGGCGCCCTGGGAACCGAGGAGGAGTTGGTTGTCGACGGCGTCGTCGGTCAGCTCGGGGGCGGTGCGACTGGAATAGGCGAGGCGGTTGTAGTGCGGGTCGCCCTCGCCGCCGTGGTCGCTGCCGTGGTTGAGGAGGCGGACGATTCCGTCGTGCTTGGTCGCCTGGATCACGAATCCGGGCGCCGGCATCGCCCGCACCTGGTCACGTACGTCGAGCGGCACCGCCTCCTCCCGCGCCGTCCACACCTCGTGCTCAGGCGGAAGCAGCAACCCGAGGAACCCCTTCGAAGCCCAGTACGGCGACGCGGGACCGGAGTACGGCTGCGTCACCGGAAGGAAGTGGTGATGCCACCCGAGCGTCAGCAACCCCCGCTCGTCCGGTACGCCGTGATCGACGAAGTGCCGCAACGTCCCCGAACACAGCCGCCGTGTCTGCCCGGGCGTCAACGGCGTCGCGTCGAGCAGCGCCCCCATCCAGTACGGCGCCGCCGTACCCATCCGGTAACACAGCGACCGCCCGAAATGCACCGGCGCCCCGTCCGATCCGGTGAGATGTACGGCGTCCTCGATGAAGCGATGCAGCCGCTCCCGATACACCGCCAACCGCCCGTCCGCCGACGGTCCGGCCATCCGCGTCCACAGCCCCGGGTACAGGTGCATCGCCCACCCGATGTAGTGGTCGAAGTTCTGCCCGGGCCCGTCGGAGTACCACCCGTCGCCGACGTACCAGTCCTCGATCCGCTCCAGGCCCGCGTCGATGTCGTCCTGCGAGTACGGCGCCCCGACCGACGCGAGGAACTGCTCGCCGACGACCTGGAACAGCCGCCAGTTGTTGTCCCACGTCCGCGAGCCGACGAACCCGCTCAACCAGTCGACGACAACCTGCTGCTCCCGCCCGTCCAACCGGTCCCACAACCAGGCCCGCGACTCGTGCAACCCGACCGCGATCGCCGCCGCCTCCACCATCTGCTGCGAACACGGCGTCAGCCGAGGCCACTCCCCGGCGGCGCCCGCCACCAGCCCCCGCGCGTACCGCTCGACCAGCCGCTCGTCACCCGCCCCCGCCGCGATCCGGAACGCCGCCAGCAGAAACGACCGCGCGAACCCCTCCAGCCCGTCACAGTCCGCCCCCGACCAACTCCCCCGCCCCGGCAACCGAACCTGCGCCCCACTCCCCGAGAACCAAGGCACCAACGAATCCAGCAAATGATCCGCGACCGCCAACCACGTCTCCCGCGTATACCCCGTCCGCGAAGACACCACCCGATCCGGCGCCGGCAACCCCACGCCCACCTCCCGCCCAGCCACCACCTCGCGCCCGGCCGCCACTTCCTGCTCCGGCACCACCTCCCCCACAGCCGTCACTTCCTGCACCGGCGTCGGCGGCCGTCCTGCCCGTCCCCCCACAAGCGGGGATATCCCTTCATGTGGTGGGTTATCTGCTGGTGTACCAGGGGACAACCCCCAACCCGAGCGGATATCCCCTCTTGTGGTGGGCGGTTGATCGGGTCCCGTCGCGCGAGGTGCGCCGGGTCCTGCTGCGGGAAGGTCGCGGGGGTCCCGAGGTCGGCAGGGGCCATGCGACACGGGCCGAGGTCGGCGGGGGTCATGCGATGCGGCCGAGGTCGGCGTGGGTGATGGGGTGGGCCAGGGGCTGGCCGGCGGCGAGGCGTTCGAGTTCGGCGACGGCCGCGTCGCCGAGGCGGGTGGATTCGTTGCCCATGGCACCGGCCAGGTGGGGGGTGATGAAGACGTTCGGCAACCGCAGCATCGGCGAGTCCGGCGGCAGCGGTTCGGGGTCCGTGACGTCGAGGACCGCGTCCAGCCGCCCGGCAACGCACTCCCGTTCCAGCGCCGCGTGATCCACCACCGGCCCCCGCGCCGTGTTGATCAGTACCCCGCCGTCCGGCATCGCCGCCAGCAACTCCGCCGTCACCAAACCCCGCGTCTCCGGCAGCAACGGCGCGTGCACGGTGACGATCTCGCTCGCCGCGAACAGCTCGGGCAGCTCGCACCACCGCGCCCCGAGCGCCGCCGCCTCCGCCCGGCTCAGGTACGGATCACTCACCAGTACGTCGACATCGAGGTGCCGCAGCCGCTCGATCACCTGCCGCCCGATCCGCGACGCGCCGAGCACGCCGACCGTCGTACCGAGCGTGCCGAGGATCGGTGCTCCGGGCAACGGCCGCTTCGTGCCCGACGTCCGGTACCAGTCCCGCTGCCGGAACGCCCGCTTCGCCGCCAGCACGATCGCCGCCACCGTGAACTCCGCCACCGGGATCGCGTTCGCCGCGGCCGCCGACGACACCTCGACCCCACGCTCGAACACCACCGGATCCACGAACGTCTTGATCGTGCCGGCCGCATGCACGATCGCCCGCAACTTCGGCGCCGCATCAAGCACCTCGGCGGTGATCCGCGGACAGCTCCACCCGGTCAGCAGCACCTCGGCCGCAGCCAATTCGTCAGCCACCGAAGCAAACGACCCCCGCAACCGCGGCACGCTCCCCAGCACGCCGGCCCCACCCGCCCGCAGGCCGAGGAGGTCGGCGACGGTTGCCAACCGGGTGCGGGCCGCCGGGGTGAAGACCTCCGACCAGGTGTCGGCGGGCATCGCGACGAGGGTTCGCAACCTCGGTCGGCGGACCGGGTCGGTGTCGGGTTTCGGCACGGATCACTCCTAGTAAACGGTTACTGGAAACCGTAATCATCGAACCAGACCCCGGTCAAGAGAACTTCCCACAAGTGCTTGACAGCAACGCGGTGCAGGTTTCATGGTTGCTGACACATCCGACAGCAAACGCTTACTATCGGGAGGAACATGCATCGCGTCAGCCGTTCGTCGCGCCGGCCCGCGCCCACAGGCCCGGTCCGGCAGCCCGGCCCCGGCCTGTGGGCACGGCTGCGCCGGGACCGGGTGATGCTGCTGCTGGTGCTGCCCGGCTTCCTGTTCTTCGTGGTGTTCCACTACGTGCCACTGCTCGGCAACGTGATCGTCTTCAAGGACTACCAGCCGTACCTCGGCTTCAAGGACAGCCCGTGGGTCGGCTTCGGGAACTTCACGGTGTTCGCCGAGCCCGCGTTCTACCGGGCGCTGCTGAACACGCTGAAGTTCGCCGTACTCCAACTCGTCCTGTTCTTCCCCGCGCCGATCGGACTCGCGCTGTTGTTGAACAGCATCGTCAGCCCGAAGATCAAGCGGTTCGTGCAGAGCGTCGTGTACCTGCCGCACTTCATCGGCTGGGTGATCCTGATCTCGATCAGCCAGCAGCTGATCGGCGGCACCGGCCTGCTCCCCCAACTGCTCGGCGACCTCGGGCTGCCGCGCGTCGACCTGATGACCAGCCCCGGCTTCTTCCCCTGGCTGGTGACGTTGCAGCTGATCTGGAAGGACGCCGGCTGGGGCACGATCATCTACCTCGCCGCGCTGCTGAACATCGACACCGAGCACTACGAGGCGGCAGCGATCGACGGCGCCGATCGGTGGCGGCGGCTGTGGCACGTGACGCTGCCGGGCATCGTGCCGGTGACCTTGCTGCTGCTGATCCTCAACCTGGGCAGCATTCTCTCGGTCGGCTTCGAGCAGATCCTGCTGCAGCGCGACGCGGTCGGCGCGGACGCGGCCGAGGTACTCGACACGTACGTCTACTTCCACGGCGTACTCGACGGCCAGTGGGGTCCGGCCGCCGCGGTCGGCCTGGTCAAGGGCGTGATCGGCCTGGCCCTGATCCTCGGCGCCAACAAGCTCGCGCACCGCTTCGGCCACGAAGGGATCTACTCGCGATGAAGACCTCGCACCGCCCACCGTGGATGGAGGCGCCGAGCAAGGCCGGGCTGGCGATCAAGAGCGTGGTGATCGCGATCGTCTGCCTGCTGGTGCTGTACCCGTTCGTCAACATCGTCGCGACCAGCCTGGCCAGCGAGTCCGAGATCACCCGGCGCGGCGGGATCATCGCGCTGTTCCCGAGCGAACCGACGCTGGCGGCGTACCGGACGATCTTCGCCGGCGGCGTGGTGAGTCATGCGCTGCTGGTCAGCGCGGCGATCACGGTGATCGGTACGGCGCTGAACCTGGTCGTCACGATCGCGCTCGCGTACGGGCTCAGCCGGCCGATCGTCGGCGGGCGGTTCCTGTTGACAACAGTATTGCTGACAATGTTGTTCGGCGCCGGGATCATCCCGAACTTCCTGCTGGTCAAGGCGCTCGGGATGTACGACTCGTACACGTCGCTGATCGTCCCGGGCCTGGTCAGCGCCTTCAACTTCCTGGTACTGCGCAACTTCTTCCAGAACATCCCGGCCGAGCTGCTGGACAGCGCCCGGATCGACGGCGCCGGCGACCTCGCGATCCTGATCCGGATCGTGCTGCCGCTCTCGAAGGCCGTCCTCGCGGTCGTCGCGCTGTTCTACGCCGTCGGCCACTGGAACGCGTTCTTCAACGCGCTGCTCTACCTCAGCGACACCGGCAAGTGGCCGTTGCCGCTCGTACTGCGGCTCTACGTCCTGCAGGGACAACCCGTCGGCGGCGGCACCGAGTCCCCCGGCGAGGCGGTCGCCTCGATCCAGGCCGTGCAGATGGCGGTCGTCGTCGTGGCGCTCGTCCCGATCCTCTGCGTCTACCCGTTCCTGCAGCGCTACTTCACCAAGGGCGTACTCACCGGCGCCATCAAGGGTTAGGAGAAATGACCGTGACCACCCCCTCTTTGAGCCGCCGCAGCCTGCTGCGGAGCGCGGTCGGTGTCGCCGTGATGAGTGCCACCGGCGTCCCGACGCTGGTTGCCTGCAGCAACGGCAGTACGACGGCCGGGACCGCCCGCGCGTCCACGGTCACACTGCCGTCGTACGTGCCGTTCGCCGGACCGAAGCCAGATCTGGCCGGCACCGCGGACGGCGTACCGCCGGGCTACCGGACGTACCCGAAGGAGCTCGTCACCACCGTGAAGTCGCCACCGTTGAGCAGCGGCAAGGTCAGCGTGATGACCGACATCTTCGACCCACTGCCGCCGTCGAAGGACAAGAACGCAGCCTGGCAGGCGGTCGAAAAGCAGCTCGGCGGGACGCTGGATCTGACCATCGTCCCGGACAGCGACTGGGCAACGAAGTTCCAGACCGTGCTGGCCGCGAACCAGCTGCCGGACCTGTTCCTGCTGTCGGATTCGACGCTTGTCAACAATCTACCGGCGTTCCTGGCGGCGAAGTGCACCGACCTGACGCCGTACCTGAGCGGCGACAAGGTGAAGGACTACCCGAACCTGGCGAACGTCCCGCAGGTGATCTGGCAGGCGTGCGTCGTCCAGGACAAGATCTACGGGCTGCCGATCCCGCGCAGCATCACCGGCGGCGCCGGCTTCTACAACAAGCGACTGCTGGACGCCGCGGGCATCGAGTACCCGGCCAGCGCCGAGGACTTCCTCGCCGCCTGCAAGGAGCTGACCAAGCCGCAGCAGGGCCAGTGGGCGATCGTGAACTCGAAGGGCAACACGTTCTTCACGTTCGTCCAGCAGATGTTCGGCGTCCCGTACGGCTGGAAGGAGGACGGCGGCAAGCTCGTGAAGAGCTTCGAGACCCCGGAGTACAAGGCGGCACTCGAGTTCGCCGTCCAACTGGTGAAGGCCGGCGTCACCGTCCCCGGCTCCGACGGTGCCGACGGGACCGCCCGGAAGAACTCGTTCAAGTCCGGCAAGGGCGCGTTCGTGTACGACGGGTTCCCGGCGTACACCGACTACAGCAAGGCGATGAAGCGGCTCGACCCGAACAACGACCCGCGCGCGTTCGTGCCGATGGCGCCGAAGGGCGGCAAGGCGAATACCTGGGCCGACAACGTGCTGTTCGCGTACACGCTGATGAAGAAGTCCGACGAGGCCCGCGCCAAGGAACTGCTCGCGGTCGCGAACTTCTTCGCCGCGCCGTTCGGCAGCACCGAGAACCTGCTGCTCACGTACGGCGTCGAGGGCGTCGACTTCACCCGGGACGCGAACGGCAACCCGAAGCAGACCAGCAAGGGCGAGGCCGAGCTGACCGTGCCGTGGAAGTACATCGCTGCTCCCCCGCAGGTGCTGTTCAACGCGACCGACCCGACGTACGTCGACAACGCGCACGCGGACCTGACCAAGCTGCTCGGGATGGTCGTGAAGGACCCGACCACGTCGATGATCTCACCGACCAACGACAAGACCGGCGGCGACATCGGCCAGGCGTTCTCCGACGTCCGCAACGACGTGATCGCCGGCCGCAAGCCGATCGCCGCGTTCGACGCGGCGCTGGCGAAGTGGAAGAAGGACGGCGGCGACAAGATCCGCGGCGAGTACGAGACGGCGCTGAGCGGCGGTGCGAGCCCTCGATGAGCTGGCTGACCGAGGCCCGGTTCGGGCTGTTCGTGCACTGGGGCATCTACGCGGCCGCGGCGCGGCACGAGTGGGTGAAGTCGTACGAACAGCTCACCGACGCCGACTACCAGCCGTACTTCGACCACTTCGAGCCGGATCTGTACGACCCGGAGCAGTGGGCCGAGGACGCGTGGAACGCCGGCATGCGGTACCTGGTGATCACCACCAAGCATCACGACGGGTTCTGCCTGTGGGACTCGAAGCTCACCGACTACTCGGCGCCGCACACGCCGTACGGCAAGGATCTGCTGGCGCCGATGGTTTCCGCGTTCCGCGACCGCGGTTTCCGGATCGGGCTGTACCACTCGCTGCTGGACTGGCACCACCCGGAGTTCCCGGTGGATCTGTACCACCCGCAGCGGAAAGACGTGGACTTCATCGACCGTACGGCGGATCGCGACGTGTCGAAGTACGCCGACTACCTGCACGGACAGGTGCGGGAGCTGCTGACGTCGTACGGGCGGATCGACGTGATGTGGTTCGACTTCTCGTACGCGGATCGCGGGTTCAACGCGAAGGGGCCGGACGAGTGGCGGTCCGCGGAGCTGCTCGCGATGGTGCGGGAACTGCAGCCGGGGATCCTGGTCAACAACCGGCTGGGCCTCGGGTCGGGTGACTTCACGACGCCGGAGCAGGTGCAGCCGCCGGGGAACGAGGTTGCCGCCGGCAACGGTACGCAGGTGCCGTGGGAGGCGTGCCAGACGCTGAACGGCAGCTGGGGGTACCACCGCGACAACCACGACTGGAAGTCGCCGGCGTTGCTGATCCGGATGCTGGTCGACTCGGTCTCGAAGGGCGGCAACATGCTGCTCAACGTGGGACCGAACGGTCGCGGCGCGTGGGAGCCGCGGGCGCTCGAGGCGCTGGCCGGGGTCGGCTCGTGGATGAAGCTGCACGAACGGTCGATCCGCGGATGCGGGCCTAGTGCTTTTGTGCCGCCGGCTGATTGCCGGTACACGCAGAACGGGCGGCGGCTGTATCTGCACGTGTTCGCCTGGCCGATGGGTCATCTACACCTGCCGGGGCTGGGCGATCAGGTCGAGTACGCGCAGTTCCTGCACGACGCGTCGGAGGTCAAGCGGATGACGGTCGACCCGTCGGCGCCTGCCCACACGTACCTGACCGGGCTGCCGGAGAACACGCTGACCCTCAAGCTGCCGAACCGGGCGCCCGACGTCGACAGCTGCGTGATCGAACTCTTCCTGCGCGACTGAACCCCCGAACGACGAAGGCACCCACCTCGACCCGGTGGGTGCCTTCGTCCTTTCAGTCGCGGATCGTGGTCGGGTCGGTCGGCGGCGGGGTCAGGTGGAGAGCGCTGAGCTGGGCGGTCGCCTCAGCATCCACCGGTACGCCCCAGGCGCGGAAGAAGTCGCTCAGGTCGTGTCCGGCTGTGCGGCTGCAGAGGACGACCAGGTTGCGGAGGCGGAGTGCTTCGTCGGTGTAGTCGCCGGCGTACGGATGTTCTCCCCGGACGAGCTTGTGGAGGGTGGCCCAGAACTGGTTGCCAAAGGCAAGCCGTAGTTGTTCGAACATGACGAGTTTCTCGTACGGGTCGAAGGTGGTGCCGTAGGTGACTCCTGGGGAACGCAGCTTGCCGGGGGCGCTCTGCCACGGGGTGAGGCCGGTCTTCGCGTCCGGCGCGTGCAGCCGCGGCACCTGGCCGTACTTCGTCGCGAACACCGCGTTCACCGCGAGCGAGTAGATGTTGACCGTGACCTCGGTCAGCGAGCTCGGCTTGTACGTGATCTGCTGATGCTGGTGCCCGAGCTCGTGGTAGATGCCCCAGCCGCGCATCCTCAGCCCCTCGACGGTCAGCATCCGGTCCTGGATCGGCGGCGGGAACGACATGTGCCCGTGCGTCGCGTACGCGCCGACGCCGGTGATCGCGGACGGGTACCCGACGAAGTGGTACCGGTGGACGAGCCGCGCGTGCACCGGCGCGGAGCCGTCGTACCCGCTGGTCGCGTCCTCGATCCGGATGACGTCCTCGTAGGTGGACAGCAGGTCGGTGTGGTTCTCGTTGCGGTACGTCAGCGCCGACGCTCGCTCGACGGTGATCATCGCGTGCGGGCTGACGAACTCGACGTACGGCGTGGTCCGCTCGTCGAGCTGGCGCTGGAAGTCGGCCTCGCCGGTGCAGCCGAGGACGAAGTACGGCATCGGCTGGGCCTGCTCGCCGATCGTGACCTTCGCGCTGCCGGAGTCGCCGATCAGCTTCAGGTAGACGACGCCACCGCCGGCGTCGGAGATGGTGTTGCGGCCGGCCTGCAGCGGGTACTCGCGGGACGACTTGAAGGCGGCGCGGGCGTCGGCGTCCGGGGCGCCGATCACCAGCGTCGGGACGAGGCCCGTGTGCACGACGACGTTGAGCGCGGTGTCGGCGGGGAGGTAGAAGCCGGTGGTGCGGAGTTCGCTCGCGCTGAGCGAGTCCTGGGTGCGGTCGAGCTCCGTCGTGCGCGCGGACGGGAGCGCCGGGATCGTGATCGTGTTGCCGCCTGGTTGCACTTCGGCGGCTGCAGGTAGGGCAGGTACGGCGGCCAGTGCGACACCGGCTCCGGTGAATTGAAGGACACGTCGCCTGGTGAGCTGCGTGGGGCGGGCGTGCGGCATCATCGAACAACCTCCTGGTTGAACTTGCCAGCACCCGGCGACCCGGCCGGCCCTGGTGGCCGGCCCCGGTTGCTTGCGAAAACTAGTTGAAGGACACGCTGTGCGTGGCGCCGCGGGTGCCGCCGACGGCGACGTCGATCACCAGCTCCTTGCCGGTGGCAACCACCGTGACGGCCGGCTCCTTGGCGACCACCGTGCCGACGCGCCGCCCGACCGTCACGCGGACGACCTGTGCGGTCCGGCTCGGATCGGACACCGCAACCGTGGTCACGGGGCCTTCCCGCCCAATCACCACCGAGGCCGGCCCGTCGCTCGCGACGCCCGCCACCGCGTCCCCGGAGACGGATCCTGCGGCCCAGAAGTTCGCCAGTACCAGGCTCTCGCGGTGGGAGACGACCGCCTGGACTGTCGGATTGTTGACAAGAACAGTCAGCCCGGGGTCCGCCGACCGCTCAGCGGTCTGACGGGCGGTTGCATTGGGCAACAGAACGTACGCGTACGACCCGGCGTCCGTCCCGTGCTCGAACACGAGCTTGGCGTAGCGCCGGGTGTACGGCGTCGTCGAACCGGCGGTGTCGTTCCCGATGTTGATCTCCGACCACGAACCGGTCCGGTCCTCCCGCTCGACCCGCAGCTGACCGCCCGCCGGGAACACGTACCCGCCGACACCCTCCAGGTACGCCCACCGCGGATCGCCGTACGTCTGGTCGACGCCAGGCTGCCCGTCGACGACCAGCGCCGCCGTCCCGTTCTCGTGGACATTCCGATTGTCGACAATCGTCTCGACCGGATACCCGTCCGTCCCGACGATCCCGGCCCCGAGCGCGACCACCGAGTCCCGCAGACAGAACCACGACTTCCTGGCCTGCAAGCTCTTGTCGTAGTTGATCAGGTGCATCCCGACCGCACCCGCGACATCCTTGTACGACGCCCCGCCGACCCACTCCGCGAACGCCGCGACGGTCCCCGTACCGCTGCCGGTACCACCCGGCTGCCGCGGTTTCGTGCTGACCGTCGTACCGGGCATCCGCTGCGCGTCCACGGTCGGCCAGTACGCGTCGTAGTACTGCGACTGGTCGGCGTTGTACAGGTACGTCATACCGTCGCCGACGTACCAGCCGCGGAGGTTCTCGCCGTTGCCCCACTCGTAGCGGGCCATCCGCTTCGACGACATCGCGATCGCGAACGTCCAGCCCGGCCGGCGGTGCACGACGCGGTCCTGGTTGTAGAACTGGAAGTGCCGCGGCACCGCCGGCGCGGGTGTCACCGCGGTGTCCGCGAGCAGGGCCTTCGCGCGGGAGATCTCCGGGATCGATGCACCGGGCAGGTAGTCGGCGAGCCGGTCGCGGGTGATCCAGCTCTTCGCGAGTGCCTGGTAGCGCGAGGCATACGGCTCGGCGACACCGCTCGCGAGCAGCAGCACGGTCGACGTGGTGCCGTGGCCGTTGCGGTGGTCGCCGGCGGCCTCGCGGGAGATCGCGCGGCCGGAGACGCAGTCCATCATCAGACCGTCGACCATGAACGGCGCGAAGCTCGCGTCGACCGCGTCCAGCAGTACGGCGCGGTTCGGGTCGGTGATCTCCCAGCTGGAGCCGCCGAGCAGCGCGATCAGGTTCGCGACGCCGCCGAGCGCGACGTTGCCGTACGTGCCGACGTACGCGAGGTTGCCGTGCTGGACGAACGAGCCGTCACGGTAGAACCCGTCGCCGCTGGTCACGTAGGTGAAGACCGAGTTCTTCCCGGACTCGGCGACGTCGCTGAGCGCGTCGCGGGCGGTCGACAATCTGCTCGTCGACTTTCCGACGATCCCGCGGAGCGCGACGATCAGCGACTTGTCGACCCGGTTCGCGCCGGTCTCCCGCAGCGAGGGCAAGTTGGTCCGGCGGTTCGGGTCGGGAACGAAGTGGTCGACGGCGGTCAGGTACTTCGTGAGCTGGTCGGCCGAGAGCGCGTCGTACGCCAGCACGCAGGTGTCGAGGAGCGCCCGGGGTGCGCCGATCTCCCAGAACCACCAGTTCCCGGTCTCCTTCAGCGTCTCGTTGAACGAGTGCACATTGAGGAAGTCCAGCGCCCCGCTCAACAGCTCGCCGACCTCCGCACCCACGCCCGCGCCGGGTGTCGCGCGGGCCAGCGCGATCGTCTTCAGCCGGGTGTAGCTGATCGAGAAGTTGCCGCTCGACGGGCTCAGCGGCAGATCCGCCCACAGCGCCGTCCGCGCAGTGTCGACAATCAGCGTGTCGACAAACTGCTGCGCCTGCTGACTGAGCTTGCCGAGCGCACTCGCGTACGCCGGATCGCCGGCGTCGATCGCCCCACCGGTGTTCAGTTCGGCCCAACGCGCCCGGAGAACGTCGAACTCGTCCTCCGCGAACGCCCGGGTGGGCAGCCCCACGGCACTCAACGCACCGGCGGCAAGCCCCGCCTGCAACAACAGCCGACGACGAATGAAGGGCGGCATCGCGACTCCTCGACCAGGGGTAGTAAACGCTTACCCCACAGCCTGCCGCGTGTCCGTAACCGTCGTCAACAGCTCACTGCGATCACTTTTGATCACTTCGCAGCAGGCCGCCCGAGAGGCTACGGGAGCAGGTCGCGCACCACCGCGTCCGCGAGCAGCCGGCCGCGGTCGGTCAGCACCAGGCGCCCGTCCGCGACGATCGCTAGCCCGTCCGCGACGACCTGGTCCACCGCCGCTCGGCCGGCGGTGTCGAGCGCCTCGAGTGGGAGGCCGGCCGAGAGCCGGACCTCGAGCAGGACCCGCTCGATCCGGCGGGTCTCCGCGTCCAGGGTCTCCCGGGCGTACGCCGGGCTCTCGCCGGACGCGATCCGTTCGGCGTACGCGCTGGGGTGCTTCACGTTCCACCAGCGCACCCCGCCGGCGTGGCTGTGCGCGCCCGGGCCGATGCCCCACCAGGTGTCGCCGCGCCAGTACAGCTCGTTGTGCCGGCAGCGTGCCGCCGTACTGCGGGCCCAGTTGGAGACCTCGTACCACCCGAGGCCCGCGGCGGTCAGCAGCTCGTCGGCCAGCACGTACTTGTCGGCGAGGTCGTCGTCGTCCGGCATCGGCAGCTCACCGCGCCGGATCCGCCGCGCGAGCTGGGTGCCGTCCTCGACGATCAAGGCGTAGGCGCTCACGTGGTCGGGCTGCGCGGAGAGGGCCGACTCGAGCGACGCCCGCCAGTCGTCCAGCGATTCGCCCGGGGTGCCGTAGATGAGGTCGAGATTCACATGTTCGAAGCCTGCGGACGTTGCCTCACGAGCGGCCTGCAGTGCACGCCCAGGACTGTGTTGGCGGTCGAGGATCTTGAGCACGGCCGACGAGGAGCTCTGCATGCCGAAGCTGATCCGGTTGAAGCCCACGGCCCGTAGTTCGTCCAGATAGGCGGGGTCGACCGACTCCGGGTTCGCCTCCGTGGTCACCTCCGCGTCCGGCGCGAGCCCGAACTCGTCCCGGACCGCCGCCAGCATCTTCCCGAGATCGGCGGCCGGCAGCAGGGTCGGCGTACCGCCCCCGAAGAACACCGTGTCGACCGGCCGATCCAGGTCCGCCAGCACCCGTCGCGCGAGCCGCACCTCGGCGACCGCGTTGTCGGCGTACGACGCCTGCGACCCGCCGCCACCCAGCTCCGTGGCCGTGTACGTGTTGAAGTCGCAGTACCCGCAGCGTGACGCGCAGAACGGTACGTGCAGGTAGAAACCGAAGGGCCGCCCGGCGGCCTCACGGACGGCAGCTTCCGGCAGCGCCCCGTCCCGGGGCGCAACCTCCCCCTCGGGCAATGTCGACGGCACCCGTCCATCCTACGGAACTGTTTCGACACCGGATTTCCGTCGTTTCGCGCCTCACACACGGTCCGGCAGTCGTTACATTCGGTTCATGGACACCGAGGCTCAGCCCGTCGGACGTGCCACCCGGAACGCGGTCGTGGTGGCGATCATGCTCGGAATGCTGCTCGCGGCGCTCGACCAGACGATCGTGGCGACCGCACTGCCGACCATCGTCAGCGACCTCGGCGGCGCCAACCACCTGTCCTGGGTGGTGACGTCGTATCTGCTCGCCGAGACGATCATGACCGCGCTGATCGGGAAGTTCGGCGACCTGTACGGGCGCAAGCCGATGTTCCTGACCAGTGTCGTGCTGTTCCTGGCCGGATCCGCGCTGTGCGGGATGGCCCACTCGATGCTGTGGCTGGTCGGCTCCCGCGCGATCCAGGGCCTCGGCGCCGGCGGCCTGATGGTCACCGCGATGGCCGTCATCGTGGACGTCGTACCGCTGAGCGAACGCGGTAAGTACCAGGGCGTGATGGGTTCGGTGTTCGGGGTGTCGACGGTCGCCGGGCCGCTGCTCGGCGGGCTGTTCGTCGACCACCTGAGCTGGCGCTGGGCGTTCTACGTCAACCTGCCGCTCGGCATCATCGTCCTGATCGTTGCCTCGATCACCCTTCCGTCGGTGAAGGCCGCGGTCGGGCCGAAGATCGACTACCTCGGGATCCTGTCCATCGGGATCGCCGCGACCGGGCTGACGCTCGTCACCACCTGGGGCGGGAACGAGTACGCCTGGACGTCGACCGTGATCATCGCGATGGCGGTCGGGTCCGTGGCCGCGCTGGGGCTGTTCGTGATCGCGGAACGAAGAGCGGCGGAACCACTGCTGCCGTTGCGGCTGTTCCGCTCCCCGGTGTTCACGGTGTGCTCGATCATGAGCTTCATCATCGGGTTCGCGATGCTCGGCGGCGTCACGTACCTGCCGACGTACCTGCAGTTCGTGCACGGCGCCTCCGCGACCGAGTCCGGCTTGCAGATGCTGCCGCTGGTGTGCGGGCTGCTGGTCGCGTCGGTGGTGGTCGGGCAGATCATCAGCAAGACCGGGCGGTACCGGCTGTTCCCGATCTTCGGCACGGTCCTGATCGGCGTCGGGCTGTTCCTGCTTTCGCTCCTCGACAACACCACGTCGTACGTCGAGACCGCGGGCTTCATGGTGGTCCTCGGGCTCGGCGTCGGCGCGTGCATGCCGGTGCCGACCGTCGTCGTCCAGAGCACCGTCGACTACTCGGACCTCGGCGTCGCCACCTCCGGCGTGAGCTTCCTGCGGACGATGGGCAGCTCGTTCGGGGTGGCGGTGTTCGGGTCGATCTACGCGCACCAACTGCCGGAGAAGCTCGGCGTCGCGGCCGCCGCCGCGAAGGTCGACCCGCGGGTGGCGGCGACCGTGGAGGGCGTCCGCGGGCTGCCGGACGCGGCGCGGTCGGTGATCACCGCGGCGTACGCCGACTCGCTGCACGTGGTGTTCTTCTGGGCGGTACCGGTCGCCGGGCTGGGGTTCCTCACCGCGCTGCTGCTGAAGGAGGTCCCGCTCCGCGACACCGCGCGGATGGCCGCGTCCGACGTCGGCGAGAACTTCGCGGCGCCGGCCTCGTTCGACTCCGAACGGGAGCTCCAGAAGCTGGCGGCGCTCGTCGTACAGCACCACAAACGCAACCCGGCCCCCGAGGTACTCGCGCAGTCCGGGCTGCCGTTGAGCGCGGCGCAGACCTGGATGATCATGCGTGTCTTCCGCGGCGGCGCGGAGTCCGGGTCCGCCACGCTGGCCGAGATGACCGGCGACCTGCGGATGCCGCCCGGCGTCCTCGAACCGTTGGCCACCCAACTGGTTGCCGACGGCTACTTGTCGGAGACCCTCGGCCACTACCGCTTCACCACCCTCGGCCTGGAGATGTTCCAGCGCTTCGTCGGCGCCTTCCGCGTCTGGATGCTCGAACGCCTCGACGACTGGGACGTGGACAACTCCGAGGCGTTCTCCCAGGCCGTCGACCGCCTCGCCGAACAGATGATCGACCGCGGCCAGTCCCTCACCACCGGCAAACACGCCCTCCCGGTCTGAGCCGGACCACTCAACCCCCGGGGCCAGTCCAGAAGGCCGTGAGGTTGAGGCCGGTGGCTCCGGTCGGACCACGGAGCCTGAGGCGGTTCAACTCGATGCGGTAGGTCAACGGCGTCCGAAGACTGTCGACCACATCTCGCTCGAGTTCGGCAGCACGCTCGGTGGAACGGCCCGGGGTGATGACCAGATCAGTGAACGTGAGCGTGTCATCGGTCCGCGTCACGGTGGCCGTGAACGGGCTCGCGCCGGTGAAGCCGGTGACCCGCGCGCCGTCGAAGACGATGGTCGCGGGACCGACGAGAGGGTAGGCCCGGGAGGAGCGTCCTCCCGCAGTACGACGGATTTCACAGCCCAGGTGGTGCCGTCGAGGGGGAGGTCGGGCTCGGCGATCCGGCGGTCGAGGAGTTCGAGCGTGGTGCTACCGCTGGTGAAGGTGAGTACGTCGCCGTCGACGACCCACGCGGGCTCACTCGTCAGGAACTCGGCGATCCACTCGTCCTGCGCGTTCAGCTCGTCTCCGCAGTTCATCTGGGTCACGATCCCGCGCTCGAACAGCAGTACGCCGTCGTCGAGCATGATCAGCCCGTTGAACTCGTTGCACCCGGCGCGGGCGGCCAGCAGTCCGTCCTTCCGGACCTGCAGCCACAGGCGAGTCCCGAGCACGAACGGCCGTTCCACCCCGTCCACCGTCACCCGGACAGACAAGTACGTCTTTCCCAGCGGTGACTTGTCCCCACCGACCAACGGTCCGTACACCGTCATCTCGTACCCCCTCCGTCAGAGGTTGTTCAGCCAGGATTGCAGGGTGGTGAGGGTTTGGGGGGTTACGCCCTGGTGGGGGTCGATCGGTGGGAGGAAGGTGGGGGCCGGGTGGTGGGTGGCGAGCCAGGTGGTGTCCTGGGTGGTTGGTTCGTCGTCGAGCCAGGCGAAGGGGCGGGTGCCTGCCCACGATGCGAGGCCGCGAGTCTTCCAGTGGAGGCCGTACCAGTGGTCTTCCGGCTCGGGGTCCGATTCCCATGTCACCACGGGCAGGTGCGGGAGACCTAGGAGAGGAGCGAGCTCGAGGTTGGCGTCTTCGCCCCAGGTCGTTGCCCAGACGAGTTCGCACGGTAGCGCGGCCAGCCGCGGGCCGACGCCGGCGACGAGGTGCCGGCCGGCGGGATCGCCCGTGAACGGCAGCAGCGTGCCGTCGACGTCGAGGAACAGGATCGGGTCACCGCTGCTCGTCATCCCCAGGTCTCCCCCATGTGTGCAGCAAGTCCACCATGCCCTTGGGCCACGCGTATGCTCACCGGCATGTTGAGCGATGGCGTGCGGACGGTACCCGCGGGCGGGGTCGGCCATTGGGTACGGGTGGTGGGCGCGCGGAACGGCGGTACGCCCCTGGTCCTGCTGCACGGCGGCCCCGGCGAGAGCTCGTACGGCGTCGAGCGGTCGGTCGGTGACGCGCTCGCCGAGTTCGTCCCGGTGGTGTTCTACGACCAGCGCGGCTGCGGCCGTACGGAGCGTCCGTCCGACGCGTCGACGTACACGATGGAACGTCTGGTCGCGGACCTCGACGAGGTGCGTACGGCGCTGGGCGTCGAGCGGATCGTCCCGTGGGGCGTGTCCTTCGGCGCACTGCTGGCCGCCGAGTACGCCGTTGCCCACAGCAACCATGTGGACCGGCTGGTGCTGCACGCCCCGCCGATCGTCGATCCGCTGCACCCCGGCCTGTGGACGATGCGCCCGGGCGCCGTCGACCCGCTGCTGACCGACGCCGAACGGACCGCGCTGCGTACCCAGCTCGCCGACGTCACCGAGCCGCTGGACCGTACGGTCGCCGCGCTCGGCGCGATCGCCCAGAGCGAGAACGCGGCCGCGTTCTTCTACCACGACCCGTCGAACATCCCCGCCGACGACGAGAACGCGCCGCCGCCGAACATGGACGTGGCGATGGCCCTGGTCGGCAACGAGCGCCCCGAACTGGTCGACGACCTCGCCGCGCTCGACCTCCCGACCCTGATCCTGGCCGGCCTCTGGGACCGCCAGGTCGGCTTCGACATCCCCCGCGACCTCGCCACCCGGCTGCCCCAGGCGACGCTGGAGATCTTCCAGCACTCGGCCCACTCGATCGACGAGGAAGAGCCGGCCCGGTACGTCGAGTCGATCCGCAAGTTCCTCGCCCGATGAACGCGTGGACCTCGCCCGAGTACCCGGGCCGCGGACTCGCGGTCGGACGTGATGCCGACGGCGTCCCGTTCTTCGCGTACTGGCTGACCGGCCGCTCCCCCGCGTCGCAGTCCCGCGAACTCGTCGTCAACGACCGCGAACTCATCGTCCGCGACACCTCCGGCGGCCCGGTCGACGACCTGCGCCACTACACGGCAGCAACTCGCGGCGACGACTGGTTCATCCTCGGCAACGGCACCCAGGTCGCCGCCCTGACCGCGACCCGCGCAACACACCCCGACCTCCAACTCGCCCTACGCCAACTGACCTACGAACCCGACCCGCCCATCCGCACCCCACGCATCACCGCGAGCGCCGTGCTCAGGGACGATGAGCTCACCGACGTCGTCGTCGGCTCGGCCCGGGCGTACGGCGGTGCGCCGGAACTGACCGAGCATCCGTCCGTGTACCTGGCGCGGATCGCACCCGGGACCGCCGTCACGACGACCACCTACGACGGCACCGCGACAGCGATCACCACCAACGGGCGGCCTGTGACGGTCGACGTATCGAGGTCGTGGGCCTCCGTCACCGACGCGATCTGGGCAAGCCTCACGCCGTCGCTCCGGGTCGCGGTGGTGACGGTCCGGCTGGACCGGGACATCTTCGCGGACGTCCGCACCGCGGCTCGATAGGGCTACTCGTACATCTTGTCGAGGAGGTCGGCGTACTCGGATTCGACGTATTTGCGTTTGAGTTTGAGGCTGGGGGTCATCTCGCCGGACTCGACCGTGAGGTCGCGGTCGAGGATGGTGAACTTCTTGATGGTCTCCCAGCGGTTCAGGCCGGCGTTGAGTTCGTCGACGTACCCCTGGACCATGGCGCGGGCGGCGTCGGAGGTGACGATCTCGGCGTACGGCTTGCCGGCGAGGCCGTTCTGGTCCGCCCAGCCGGTGATGGCGTCCGGGTCGAGGGTGACCAGCGCGGAGACGAAGTTGCGCAGGTTGCCGTGCACGATGAACTGGCTCGCGTACGGGCAGATGGTCTTGAAGCGGCCCTCGATCACCTGCGGTGCGACGTACTTGCCTCCGGACGTCTTGAACAGGTCCTTTTTGCGGTCGGTGATGTAGAGGAACTCGTCCTCGAAGTGCCCGATGTCGCCCGTGTGGAACCAGCCGTCGGCGTCCAGCACCTCGGCGGTCTGCTCGGGCTGGTTGTGGTACCCGCTCATCACGCCGTCGCCCTTGATCAGGATCTCGCCGTCCTCGGCGACCTTGAACGACGTCCCGGGGAACGCCGGGCCGACACTGCCGAGCCGGTACTGCGTGGGCCGGTTCAAGGTGGACCCTGCCGACGTCTCCGACAGCCCGTACCCCTCGAGGATCAGCAGCCCGGCCGCGTGGAACCACTCCGCCAGCGACTTGTCGAGCGCCGCGGACCCGGACACGAAGAACCGGATCCGGCCGCCGAAGCGGGCCCGGATCTTCGACAGCACCAGCCGGTCCGCCGCGGCGTACTGCGCGCCCAGCAGCCCCGACGGCTCGCGTCCGGCCTGCCGGAGCGCGGAGACCTTCGCGCCGACCCCGAACGCCCAGTCGAACATCTTGGCCTTGGCGCCGCCCTCGGACTGGATCATCGTCTTGATCCGGGCGTGCGCCTTCTCGAAGATCCGCGGCGCCGCCGCCATGAAGGTCGGCTGGACGATCGCCGCATTGTCGACAATCTTGTCGATCCGGCCGTCCACCGCGGTGGCGAAGCCGATCTGGCACTGGACCGCGAGCAGGACCTGGCCGAACACGTGCGACAACGGCAGCCAGAGGAACTGCAGGTCGTCCGGCGACAACACTCGCATCCCCTCGACCGCGGCGCCCTCGTATGTCCACACCGAGTGCGGCAACCGGACCCCCTTCGGGCGGCCCGTCGTACCGGACGTGTAGATCAGCGTGCACAGGGTGCCCGGTCCGATACCGGCAATCCGATCGTCGACAATCGACGGATGCCCGGCCAGGTAGTCGTCGCCGAGCAGGTCCAGCTGGCCGAGCCCGATCACCCAGTCGCCGTCGCGCTCCTCGGGCGTCCCGTCCAGCAGCACGACCTTGCGCAGCGACGGTGTCTCGGACCGGTGCTCGCGGAGCTTGTCGACCTGCCCCGCGTCCTCGGCGAACACCACCTGTACGTCGGCGTCGGCCACGATGAACGCCACGTCCGCGGACATCGTCGACGGGTAGATCGTCGTCGTCGCGGCGGCCGCGAGGACGGCGGCCAGGTAGCACTCGATCCACTCGATCCGGGTGCTCGCGGCGATCCCGACCCGCTGCTCGGGTTCGACCCCGAGCGCGATCAGGCCGGCGGCCCGGCGCCGGGTCAGCGCCTCGGTCTCCCGCCAGGTGACCGACTTCCACTGGTCTCCGCGCGGAAAGCGGAACGCCTCCCGCTCAGGCGTCGCCGCCACCCGGTCCAGGAACATCTGGGCCATGGTGCCCTTGCGGTTGCTGAGGAGTGCGAGCTGGCCGGGATCGGCGACAGGCGTCATGACTGGCCTCCATCGGGGGTCAAGTAAACCGGACAGTAATAGCAATCCACGCGGCTGACCATGCCACTCGCTTGCCCACCGGAACCTTCTCCATTACGTTTCCGCAACATGCGCACACGGTCGGTGCTAACCGCCTCACTATCCGTCCTGCTGCTCGCGATCGGGATCCCGGCGCGCGCGGCGGCCCCGCCGGCCGAGTTCGGCTCGGACTACGACGACCCGCGGACGCCCGCGCCGGCCGTCGCGGTCCCGCACACGCGGCACTGCGAAGTGCAGATTGTCGACAATCAGTTCCGGAACTTCGACCCGTACCGGTCGACGTACACGCCGCCGGCCGACTGCCAGGGTCCGTGGTCGAAGGTCGTGCTGCGGATGCACGGCGCGGTCAAGGGCGTGCAGTACGACCGCCTCGGGCACCTCACGATCGGCGGCGTCGGCGTGTTCCGGACCTCGACGCCGGAGCCGAGCGCCGACGGCATCGAGTGGAACGTGGAGAAGGACGTCACGTCGTACAGCCCGCTGCTGCGGACGACGCAGCCCGTCGTCATGGAGCTCGGCAACGTCGTCGACGACACGTACACCGGCGTCCTCGACATCAAGGTCACGCTCGACTTCTACACGACGGACCGCCGCGCGCCCGCCGCGAAGACGGCCGACGAAGTACTCCCGCTGCAGGACCAGACCCGTGACGGCGCGGATCTGAGGGGTACGGCGACCCTCCCGAAGAACACGACCCGGGTCCTCGGTGAGGTGTATGTCACGGGCTCGGGCGGCGGCTGCGAGGAGTTCTGGGACACCTCCGCACCGGCCTCGACCGGGTACTCCTGCCCCGACGGTTCGCCGTACCGCGAGGTCGACGTGAGTATCGACGGCAAGCTCGCCGGCATCGCCCTGCCGTACCCGTACATCTACACCGGAGGCTGGTCGAACCCGTACGAGTGGCGTCCCTCGCCCGCGCCGCGCGCCTTCGACATCAAGCCCGTGACGTACGACCTGACGCCGTTCGCGGGCCTGCTCGCCGACGGCAGGCCGCACGAGTTCCGCATCCACGTCGACGGCGTACCGGCGGGCCAGTCCGGCTGGTTCACGGTCCCCAACCTGCACGTGTGGACCGACGCGCACCGCGCCCGGACGACCGGCGCGCTCACGTCGTACGCCGTCAGCCCGCTCGCCAAGACAGAAGTCACCGGCACCGGCTCTGTCAACATGACCGCGTCCCGCACACTCAAGATCAGCGGGTACGTCGACACCTCGGCCGGCCGGATGCATACCACCGTCGAGCGCAACCTGAGCAATGTCTCCAAGCACACCTGGGATGCGGGTGAGTCCCACGACGCCCTCGACGCGAACTGGCGCGATACCGAGACCACGATCAGCAACGGCCGCGTGCACCGTACCGACCTCGACTACGGCAAGAACGGCCTACTGACGTTCTTGCCCAACGCAACGATCCCCGGCGGGTACGACGTGGTCACGGACCTCAAGATCTACGACACGATCCGTACTCCCGGCCTCACCACGACCGAGACGTACGACGGCCGCGCGTCCTGGATCTACGGCGTACCGCGCGACCAGCGCCACGCGACCGGCGCCCAAACCGTACGCTTCCGGGCAACCGGCCACGGGTGTTACGACCACACACTGGCCGCGGTGAACGGCGTCTACACGAAGGACTTCTACCGCTGCTGAGCGGCCAGCAGTTCCGCGATCTGGACGGCGTTGAGGGCGGCGCCCTTGCGGAGGTTGTCGTTCGAGACGAAGAGGATCAGCCCGCGGTTGTCCGGGACCGACTGGTCCTGGCGGATCCGGCCGACGTACGACGGGTCCTGGCCGGCCGCGAGGAGCGGGGTCGGGAGGTCCGCGAGCGCCACACCGGGAGCGGCACGGAGCAGCTCGGTCGCCTCCGCCGGGGTGATCGGCTCGGCGAACTCGGCGTGGATGCTGAGCGAGTGCCCGGTGAAGACCGGGACCCGGACGCAGGTGCCGGCGACCGGCAGGTCCGGGAGGTGCAGGATCTTCCGGCTCTCGTTGCGGAGCTTCTGCTCCTCGTCGGTCTCACCGGTGCCATCGGCAACGATCGACCCGGCCAGCGGGAGCACGTTGAACGCGATCGGCCCGGCGTACACCTTCGGCTCGGGCAGCGTGATGCCGTCGGTCCCGCGTGCGAGCTTGCCGCCGGCCACGGCCAGGTCACGCGCCTGGTCCTCGAGCTCGGTCACGCCGACACCGCCGGAGCCGGAGACGGCCTGGTACGTCGAGACCACGAGGCGGGTCAGCCCGGCAGCGCGGTGCAGCGGGGCGAGGACCGGCATCGCGGCCATCGTCGTGCAGTTCGGGTTCGCGACGATGCCCTTGGGGATGGTGTTCAGGTCGTCCGGGTTCACCTCGGAGACGACCAGCGGTACGTCGGGGTCCATCCGCCAGCCGGACGAGTTGTCCACCACGACCGCACCGGCCGCCGCAACCCGCGGGGCGAGCTCCTTCGAGGCCGTCTTCCCGTTCGAGAACAGCGCCAGCTCGAGCCCCGTGAAGTCCGCCGTCGCGGAGTCCTCGACGACGATCTCCCGGTCGCCGAACGGCAGCTTCGTACCGGCCGACCGCGCGGACGCGAAGAACCGCACCTCGTCGAGCGGGAACGTGCGCTCGAGCAGCAACTCGCGCATGACCCCGCCGACCTGACCCGTCGCACCGAACACACCTACTCGCATACGACCGAGGGTAGTAGGTGCCCACGGCGCCCGCCCGCACATTTCAGCGGGCGGACGCACACCGCAGGCGGGAGGCTGCCCGTGCGCGAGGGTGTCGGGGGTCCGGATGCCAGGGCCATCACAATCGCTCGGGGGCGGGCCGGTGCAGGCTCGGCTGCCGGCGGATCGGGCGATTGTGATGGCCTGGCGATCCGGGGTCAGGCGTCGGCGGCCAGGGTGCCGCCGTTGGCGACGTCGGTCTTCTCGATCTCGGTGAAGACGATCCGGACCGCCTCGCGCTTGGCGCCGAGGATCGCGATCGCGGAGTCGGTGACGGCGGCGACGAACTCGCGGCGCTGGTCGAGGGTGCGGCCGGAGAGCAGTTCGACGGTGATGTTCGGCATCAGGCGGTTCTCCTGTGGGTTGTTTTCGAACAGTGTTTCAGGACCGGGCCGCCGCCGCGTGCGCGGTGACCTCGGGGTCGGTGTTCAGCGAGTCGACCAGTTCGTCGACCTCGGACCGGTGCTCCGGCGCGAGCAGGCCGAGGCCCACGTACACCAGCAGAGAGGTTGCCAGCGGCAACGCGACGACCAGGGTCTGGTCGGTGGATCCGACGCCGTACTTGACGACCGCCCACGCGATCAGCCCGATCGCCCAGGACGCCAGCGCGGCCCGCGACCCGCTCCGCCGGAACCACGGCAGCAGCCCGAGCATCAACGGGATCGCGATCGGCCCCATCGTGGCCGCGACCAGGTCGACGACGATCTTCAGCACCACGCCTTCGCCGTTGGTGGCGATCGCGATCAGCATGCTCACCGTGACGAACGTGAACGTCACGATCCGCGCCATCTTCAGCGTCGCACCGTCGGTCAGCTGCCGCACCCGCGGCACGAGCACCGGCGCGAGGTCGCGGGTGATCACCGACGAGATCGCGTTCGCGTCGGAGGCCACCATCGCCATCGTGTGCGAGAAGAACCCGGCCAGCACCAGCCCGATCAGCCCGCTCGGCAGCAGCAGCTGCGACAACGCGACGTACGACTGCTCGGGCTTGCCCGGGTGTACCAGCAGCGGCGCCGCGCACATCGGGATGAACAGGACCAGCGGCCAGACCAGCCACAACGCCGACGACAGCAGCGCGGACTTCTTCGCGGCGGAGCCGGACGGAGCGGCCATGTAGCGCTGCGCCAGGTTCCACATGCCGCCGTTGTACTCGAACGTCTTGATGAACAGGAACGCGATCAGGAAGATCGGCGTGTACGGCCCATTCAGCGCGTGACCGTGCCCGGCCGGCAGTTGGTCCCACATCTTCCACAGCGTCGGTACGCCGTCCAGGTGGCGCAGCACGCCGACGAACATCGCGACACCGGCCGCGAACTGGATCACGAACTGCCCGAAGTCGGTGAGTACGTCGGCCCACAGCCCGCCGAGCGTCGCGTACAGCATCGTCACCACGCCGGTGAGCAGGATCCCCCACCGGATCGGTACACCGGTGAAGCCGTTCAGCAGTACGGCGATCGCGACCCACTTGGACGCGATGTCGACGACCTTGAGCGCGGCACCGGAGTACGCGAGCGCCTGCTGGGTCGGCAGGTTGTACCGCCGGGCGAGGTACTCCAGCGGTGACACGACCCCGTGCTTCGCGCGCAGCCGGTTCCAGCGGGCGGCGAACAGGAACGCGCCGACGCCGACGCCGATCCCGATCGTCATCGCCCACCAGACGTAGACGGTGATGCCGTACGAGTACGCGACCGCCGCGAACGCGACGAACATCACCGCGCTGTAGCCGGACATGTGATGCGAGATGCCGGACAGCCACCAGGGGATCCGGCCTCCGGTCGTGAAGTAGTCGACGACGGTCTTGATCTTGGTGCGTGACCAGAGCCCGATCAGCACCATCAGCACGAAGTAGCCGACCAGGACCGTCCAGTCCACAGCGGTCATCGGGGATCCTCCCAGGGGCGTTGGGCGAGTGCTTGAGAGGTTCCACCGAACAGAACTCGGTGTCAAGACACGGAACTTGGAACAATTCCGAAACCTGTTCCAGCGTTGACATGCTGTTCTGCTGAGTAGAACCTTGTTCCGTGACTCTGCAGATCAGGCACGCCACCCATCCCGAGCAGCTGCCCGGCTTCGACACGGCCGCGCTGCGCCGCCACTACCTGGTGGACGACCTCTTCGTCCCCGGCGCCGTCACCGCGGTGCTCACCCACCACGACCGGATCGTGCTCGCCGGCGCCCGCCCGACGGACGGCCCGCTGACCCTCGGCACCTACCCCGAGCTGCGCAGCGAGTACTTCCTCGAACGCCGCGAGGCGGGCCTCGTCAACGTCGGCGGACCCGGCACGGTCACCGCGGACGGCACGAAGTACGAGCTGACCACCGGTGCCTGCCTGTACGTCGGACGCGGCGTCCGCGAGGTGGTCTTCGAGGGACCCGAGGCGGCGTACTACGTGTTCTCGGCGCCCGCGCACACGACGTACCCGGTCGCGCTGATCAACCCGGGCGAGGGGAACCGGATCGAGGCCGGCGACCCGCTGACCGCGAACCGGCGGACGATCGACCAGTTCATCCATGCGGACGGCGTCCGGAGCTGCCAGATCGTGCTCGGCGTGACGACGCTGCACGCGGGCAGCACCTGGAACACGATGCCCGCGCACACCCACGACCGGCGGACCGAGTGCTACCTGTACTTCGGGCTGCCGGAGACCGAGCGGATCGTCCACCTGCTCGGCGAACCCGACGAGACCCGGCACCTGCTGGTCGCGGACCGGCAGGCGGTCATCTCCCCCAGCTGGTCGATCCACTCCGGCTGCGGCACGTCGTCGTACAGCTTCGTCTGGGCGATGGCCGGCGAGAACCAGGCGTTCGGCGACATGGACGGTGTCGACGTCCGGGAGCTGCGGTGACGTCCTTCGGTCTCGAAGGACGGACCGCGCTGGTCACCGGGGCGCGGCGCGGGATCGGCGCCGCGATCGCGGCCGGGTACGCCGCGGCCGGCGCGGAGCTGATCCTGCTGGCCCGGGACGCGGCGCTCGAGGACACTCTCGAGGCGATCAAGCGGAACGGCGGCGGCGACGCGACCGTGGTGACCGCGGACTTCGCCGACCCGGCCGCGGTGGAACGCGCGGCGCTGCAGATTGCCGGCCATCGGAACGTCGACATCCTGGTCAACAACGCCGGCACGATCCGGCGCGCGCCCGCGGCCGGGACCACGACCGCGGACTGGCAGCACGTGATCGACGTGAACCTGAACTCCACCTGGGCGGTGACCCGGCCGATCGGCGCCGCGATGGCGGAACGCGGCGCCGGGAAGATCGTCACGATCGCGTCGCTGCTCAGCTTCCAGGGCGGGATCCGGGTCCCGGCGTACACAGCCAGCAAGCACGCGGTGGCCGGGCTGACCCGGGCGCTGGCGAACGAGTGGGGCCCTGCCGGGGTCCAGGTGAACGCGATCGCGCCCGGGTACATCAGTACCGACAACACCACCGAACTGCGGGCGGATCCGGAGCGCGAGGCCACGATCCGGGAGCGCATCCCGGCCGGCCGCTGGGGGCGGCCGGAGGACGTTGTCGGCGCCGCGGTGTTCCTGGCGTCGGCCGCGGCGGATTACGTCAACGGGCACGTTCTCGCCGTCGACGGTGGCTGGCTGGCGAGATAGGGGTGGCAGGATGTCCGACATGAGTTCGCCCTCGGCCATCGACAAGACGCTGATGGTGCTGGACGCCGTACTGGAGCATTCGCGGTTCACCGACGTGGTGAACGCGACCGGTCTGGCCAAGTCGACCGTGCACCGGATCATGGCGTCGCTGGTCGAGCACGAGTTCGTCACGCAGGCCGACGACGGGTCGTACCACCCGGGCCCGAAGGCGCTCCGGCTCGCCGGGCACGCGCTGACGAACGTCGATCTGGCGACCGTGGCCCGGCCGGTGCTCGCGGACCTGGTCGCGCAGACCCGCTGCACGGTGCACGTCGGACTGCTGAACGGCGACGAGGCGATCTACGTCGCGCGGCTCGACGGCCCGAAGCCGTACCGGATGCCGTCCCGCGTCGGCAAGGCGATCTGGCTGCACTGCACCGGCATCGGCAAGGCGCTGCTCGCCGAGAAGGACGACGAGGCGCTCGACGTCCACATCACCCGCACCGGCCTGCCCGCCCGTACGCCGCTGACACACACCACCGCTGCCGCGCTGAAGGCGGACCTCGCGCAGACCCGGGCCCGCGGGTACGCGCTCGACGACGAGGAGAACGAGCCGGGCATCCGCTGCGTCGCCGCGGTCATCCACGACCACACCGGCGCCGCGATCGCCGCGGTCAGCATCTCCACGCTCTCACTCGAGCAGTCGATCGCCCAGGTCGCCCTGATGGCCCCCGCCGCGCTCGAGGCCGCCCGCAAGATCTCCGCGGCGCTCGGCTACCGCGAACCGACCAGCTGACGCGCCGCCGCCCACCGGACCACCGGGACGAACAGCACGCCGACGACCGCGAACCACCCGCCGAGGATGATCCACCCCGGGACGCCGAGGCCGAGCGGGAGCAGCGCCAGGACCGTTGGCGCGACCATCGAGCTGATCGACATACTGGTGTTCCAGACACCTTGGTACTGCCCCTGGGCGTGACCTGGCGCGAGGTCGAAGCTGAGCAGGAACGAGCCGGACGACTGCAGCAGTTCGGCGATCACCTGGACGAACGCGCCGACCGCGAGCAGCGCCACCGCGATCACCGCGTTGCCCCAGGTGGCGCCGGCCATCAGCACCATCGATGCCAACAGCAACAGTCCCGCGGTGCGCGTGGCCCGGGCCGCCGTGGCCGGGTCGGCGATGCCGCGCGACGACCGTACCTGGAACAGCGAAACCACGACGGTGTTGATGATCAGCAGCACCGCGACCGTCCAGCGCGGGGCGTCCGTGTGGTCGACGACCCACAGCGGGATCGCGACGTCGAGGACCGCGAAGTGGATGCTCATCCCCGCGTTCAGCGCCGCCACCGCGAGGTACGCCCGGTCGCGCAGCGCGATCCACACCGGCCCGTCGTCGTCGTGCGGCTGCGGCGCGACCCGCGGGATCGCCAGTACGACGAACGCCGCGACGCTGCTCAGTACGGCGTCGAGCACGAACATCAGGCGGTACGCCGGACCCGTGTCGAAGTGCAGCGCGAACGCGCCGATGCCCGCGCCGGCCATGATGCCGATGTTCGTGACCGCCCGGAGGTACGCCCGCGCCGCGACCCGCCCGGCACCGGTGGTGACCGCGGCGATCAGCGCCGCCCGGACCGCGCCCGCGCCGCGGTCGATCATCGTCAGCACGATGCTCACGACCAGGAACTGCCAGAAGTTGTGCACGAACAGGTAGACCAGCGAGGACGCGCAGACCAGCAGACTCAGGACGACGAACAGTCCGCGCGGGCCACGCCGGTCGGCGAGATGCCCGAGCGGTACGGCGGACAGCAGGCCGAACAGGCCCGCGATCGTGAGCCCGAGGCCGACCTGCGCGATGCTGAGGCCGACGATCCGGTTGAAGTACAGCACGCTGACCGTCATCAGCAGGCCGTTCCCGACCCGGCTGAGCAGAGTGGCGAGCGCGAGCGGACGCAACGGTCCAGGCGCCGGCAGCACTCCCTGGGTCGACGGCGCGCTCATCCGCGCGTCACGACACGCTGCGCGTTCTCGCGCAACTCCTCCATCAGGTCGACGCCGGAGTCGAGCATGCGCTGCATCTTGACGGGATCCTCCAGGGCGAACATGAGTGCGACCGTGACCTCGTGGTCCGGCCGGCTGACGATCTCGATCGGGTCGCCCGCACCGATCGAACCGGTGCGCAGAACCTTCAGGTACGCGCCGGGCCGCCGGGCCTGATGGAAACGCTTGACCCAGCGGGGCAGCTGCATCCGGTGCTGGAACGTGATGCACGGGATCCGCGGCGCCCGCACCATCACCTCGACCTCGGGCCCGATCCGCCAGACCTCGCCGAGCAGCGCGCCGTTCACGTCGAGCCCCTCGGTGCGGAGGTTCTCGCCGAACAGCCCGGTCGGGATGTCGCGGCCGAGTTCGTCCGCCCACCACTTCGCGTCCTCGTCGGCGTACGCGTAGAGGGCGAGGTCCGGGCCGCCGTGGTTCTTGGTGTCGCAGACCCGGTCGCCGGCCAGCCCGAGCTCGCCGACGCGGACCCGGCCGCGCTGGGGCCGCTTGTCGATCGCGGTGAAGCCGGTCTCCTTCGGCCCGGGGATCAGCTCCTCGACCACGTTGACCGTCAATACCCGCATACCCGCATCTTCTCCCGGCGTCGCGGGTGTTTCCACCGGTTTAACGCGGTGTGAGCGGCAGTACGGCGATGATCAGCAATGTCGCCGCGGTCGCCGCCGCGCCGATCCAGGCGGCGGCGCCGTACCCGGACTCGTGTGGGAAGACACCGGTGGTGTGGGCGGCGAGGATCAGCCCGCCGAGCGCGCTGCCGGTGGAGAAGCCGACGCTGCGGACGACCGCGTTCACGCTCATCGCGCTGGCGGTCTCGGCCTTCGGGGTGACCGCCAGGATGACCGTGGGCATGGCGGCCGAGAACGCGCCGACGCCGAAGCCGAGGATGCCGATGGCAACGATCGGTTCGACCTGGTGTGAGCGGGTGACTGCGAAGAGTACGAACGCGGCGAGGACGAAAGCGGTACTTGCCGCCAGCAACAGGCGGGCGCCGAGACGGTCGCGCCACTGCGGGACCAGGCGGCCGGCGACGAAACCGAGGACCGAGAACGGGACCAGGACGAGGCCCGCCTGGAACGTGTTCAGGCCGAAGCCGTAGCCGGCGGGCGCCGGGGTCTGGACGTAGCGGGTGATCAGGCTGAACAGCAGATACATGCCGACGCCGCCGGTGAGCATCACCAGGTTGGCGGCGGCGACCGCCGGGTGGCGGAGCAGTTTGACGTCGACCAACGGGTGCTCGGTGCGTAGTTCGAGGAAGGTCCAGCCGATCAGCAGGAGGACGGCTGCCAGCAGGACGGTGATGGCGAGGGCGGGGTGGTCGGTCCAGACAGTGGTGTCGCCGATCACCAGCAGGAGGGCGGGGAGGGCGATCGCGAGCAGGACCGCGCCGCGGACGTCCAGCCGGATCCGCGGGCGGTTCGGGGCTTGCGGGAGTACGACGAACGCTGCGGCGAGGGCCGCCGTAGTGATGAGGAGGCCCAGGCCGTACGCCGTCCGTACGCCGGCGAGGTCCGTGAGTAGACCGCACAACGGGTAGCCGATGCCGATCCCCGCGGTGGTGGTGACCGACAGGAGCGCGATCGTCCGCGTGGCGCGGTGCTCGTCGAGGTGGTCGCGGGCGATGGCCATCATCAGCACGACGAGGCCAAGTCCGGAGCCCTGGAGCGCGCGGCCGATCAGCAGGAACGCGAACGGCAACGGCAGGACGGTCAGCAGGCTGCCGATCACCTCGGCCCCGAGCATCCACAACACCACTTTCCGCCGCCGCGGCCCGGCCCCCAGCCGCCCGAACACCGGCGTCGCCACCGCACCCGCCAGCAACGCAATCGTCAACGTCCACTGCGAAGCCGCCAACGAGACGCCGTAAGCCTCAGCCACCGCGGTGATCAACGGCGCCCCCAGGCTCCCGATAACAGCCCCCACCAACCCGACAAAGACGAGAAATCCCACGAGCAATCCCGGCGAGGGGTGAGGGGCACCCATGGCTGGGCTGCCGTCCGCATTCCTGTGCGTGGTCATCGGTTGGTCTCGGTGGTGATGTGGGTGAAGAGGCCTGGTTTGATGCGGGTTCTGGCCTGGTGGGACCAGGTTTCGTCGACCTGTGGGAGGTCGAGGGCGGCGTTGGTGTTGAGGAGCTGGCCGAAGGCGAGGAACGCCTTCACCGTGACCGGGTCCAGCTGGGCCGTGTCGGCGACCGACTGCCACAGCCGGGCGAAGCTCGTGCGGACGGCGTCGCGGACCTCGCCGTCGCCAGCGGCCGCGGCGGCGGTGCCCTGCAACTGGAGGAGCAGCGTCGTACGGTCGGCGAGCATGTCGTTGTACTCCTGCCCCATCGCCGTCAGCGCCTCGATCCCGTGCGTCCCGCCGGCCGCCGCGACCATCGCGAGCCGCATCCGCTCGAACGCCGCGTCCACGCACTCCAGGAACAGCAACTTCTTCGTCCCGAACATCCGGAACACGTACGCCTGGGTGATCCCCGCCCGGCGCGCGATCGTCTCGGTCGAGGCGCCGTGCAGCCCCGCCACGGCGAACTCCTGCTCGGCGATCCCGAGCACCTGTTCCCGCCGTTCCTGCCCGCTCATCCGTGTCGCCATGACTCGAAGTTAGTAGGTAGTAACTACTAACCACAATGTCTCCCGCATTACGTTTACGTGTGTATATTTACAGTCGTGAACCAGGAGAAGGAGTCGAAGATGACAGACCAGCGATTCAGCCGCCGCCGGGTGATCGGCACCGGAGCGGTGGCCGGTGTCGCCGCCGCGGCGGCCGGAGCGGCCGCGGGCGTCGCGTTCACCCAGACCGGCACCCCGCCGACGATGCAGGCCTCGGCCCGCAAACGGTTCGAGAACAAGGTCGTGCTGATCACCGGCGCCACCAGCGGGATCGGCCGGGCGGCGGCCCTGCTGTTCGCGGCCGAGGGCGGCAAGGTCGGGTTCTGCGGGCGCCGCGAGCAGCTCGGGAAGCAGGTCGAGGCCGAGATCAGGGCGGCCGGTGGCGAGGCGACGTACCTGCGCGCCGACGTCCGCGTCGAGGACGACGTACGGCGGTTCGCCGACGGGATCGCGGCGAAGTACGGCGGGCTCGACGTGTGCTTCAACAACGCCGGGATCAGCATCGAGCGGCCGCTGCACGAGTACACGACGGCTGAATGGGACGACGTGACCAACACCAACCTGCGCGGAAACTTCCTGGCCCTCAAGTACGAGGTGCCGCACCTGCTGAAGCGCGGCGGCGGGACGGTCGTCGTGACCTCGTCGTCGAACGCGATCGCGACCACCGAGAAGCGATCCGCCTACACCGCGACCAAGCGCGGCCTGGTCGGCCTGGTCCAGTCGGCCGCCCACGACTACGCGGCCCGCGGCATCCGGATCAACACGCTGATCCCCGGCACCACCAACACCGAGCTCGTCCGCCGGCTGGCCGGCATGATGAACGTCCCCGACCCGGTCTGGAACGCCCTGGCCGCGAACTGGGGCAAGACCCACGTCCACGGCCTGCAACGGATGGCGACCCCGAACGAGATCGCCGTCTTCGCGCTGGCGCTCGCGTCCGACGACTTCCCCTACCTGACCGCGTCCCAGCTCGTCATCGACGGCGGGAAGACCGCCTACGCGGGGTGACCAACGATCTGCCGGACGAGGCGGTCGACGTACCGGTCCTCGTCCGGCAGCTCGAACCACGGCATCGACACGCTCAACTGGGCCCGCCCGTGCAGGGCGAGCCACAGCTCGAGCGAGGTCTCGCGGACCTCGTCGTCCGACGCGTCCGGGAGGACGGCGCCGACCGCAGCGATCAGCGGCTCGAACGCGGCCCACCCCAGCTCGACCAGCTCCGCCGCGGGCGTGGCCGGCGCGTCGGTACGGCGGTGTGCGTGGAACATCACGGCGTACCGGCCGTCGTGCTCGCGCGCGTACCGCAGATAGGCCTTCGCCAGCGTGCGGACATCACCGTCGGCCGCGAGCAGACTGTCGCGGAGCTCGCCGAAGAAGCGTGCCTTGACCGCGCGCAGCAGCTCTGCCAGATCGGCGAAGTGCAGGTACAGCGCGGTCGGGCTGACACCCGTTGCCGAGGTGACCGTACGCACCGACAGCGAGTTCAGGTCCTGCGTTTCGAGCAGTTCCGCCGTCGCGGTCACCAGCGCGTCCCGCAGGTCCTCCCCCGACCCACGCGGGCTGCGGGCTCTGCGGTTCACCACGGTCACGTTGTGGAGTCTAATGGCTCATTTCTGGTCTAGATGAGAATTTTTTGGCGTTTCACGCAACCAAACCGGGATCCCGGAGCATCTCTCGTATGTACCTCGGGGGAGATCGATTGAGGGGACAGGAGCTGTGGGGGCTGTTGAGATCGCCGTGATTGTGCCGTGTTACAACGAGGCAGCGGCGGTGCGGAAGGTGGTCACCGAGCTGCGCGACTCGTTGCCGACGGCGCGGATCTACGTGTACGACAACAACTCGACCGACGGCACCGGCGCGATCGCGGCCGAGGCCGGCGCGATCGTCCGCCGGGTGACACGCAAGGGCAAGGGCAACGTCGTCCGCCGTGCCTTCGCCGACGTCGAGGCCGACGTGTACGTGCTGATCGACGGCGACGACACGTACGACGCGGCCCGCGCGGCCGAGCTGGTCGAGGTGCTGCTGACCGGCCCGTACGACCACGTCGTCGGCGTCCGGCGGCACTCGAACGAGGCGGCGTACCGGCCCGGGCACACGATGGGTAACCGGATGCTGACCGGTGCGGTCGGCAGCTTGTTCGGCCGCGACATCACCGACATGCTGAGCGGTTACCGCGCGTTCTCGCGGCGCTACGTGAAGTCGTTCCCGGCGTTGTCGCAGGAGTTCGAGATCGAGACCGAGCTGACCATCCACTCGCTGCACCTGCGGGTCCCGGTCGCGGAGGTCGAGGTCGGGTACAAGGAACGGCCGGAGGGCGGCGAGAGCAAGCTCCGGACGTACCGCGACGGCCTGCGGATCCTGCGCTGGATCCTGCTGCTGGCACGGCTCGAGCGGCCGACGCTGTTCCACGGTGTGCTTGCCGCGGTCTGTGGCGTGCTGGCGCTGGTGCTCGGCATCCCGGTGGTTCTGGAGTACCTCGACAGCGGGCTGGTGCCGCGGCTCCCGACGGCCGTCCTGGCGTCGTCGATCGGGCTGATCGCGATCCTGCTGGTCGTGCTCGGCTACCTGCTCGACGCGATCGGCCGGAGCCGGCAGGAGGCCGCGCGGCTGAGCTACCTCAGACACCCGGCGCCGACCCAGTTGCTCGAGCCTGCGAAAGCTGGGTCCGACGAGTTCCGGACGGTGGGATGAACCGGGGTTTCGCGGCCCGGGTGCGACGCCAGTGGCCGGCGCTCGCCGCCGCTGTCGCGGCCGGGCTGACGTTCGTGATCAGCGGCATCATCCGCGGCACCTACCCGTTCGGGGACGGGCCGCGGAGCACGAACGACCTCGGGCAGCAGTTCGTCCCGATGTACGCGCACTACCGCGACATGCTCACCGGCCACGGTGTTGGCGACCTGTTCTTCAACTGGTCGGGCGGCTTCGGCGTCCCGTTCCTGGGCGACTTCATGGCCTACGTCGGCTCGACGCTGTCGTGGATCGTGCTGCTGTTCCCGCGCGACCACATCGACCTCGCACTGTTCGGAGTCGACGTGTTCGCGATCGGGCTCGCCGCCGGCGCGATGACGGCGTACCTGCGCCGGCTGCGGCCCGGTCCGGCGTGGATCGCGGTGGTCGCGGGGATCTCGTACGGCGCGTGCGGCTGGGCGATCGACGACGCGGCCTACATGAGCGTCTGGCTGAACGGACTGGTCGCGTTCCCGATCATCTGCCTGCTCTGCGAATGGATCCTGAGCCGGCGGTCGACAGTCTCGCTGCTGGTCACGCCGTTCGTGGTCGCGTTGTTGTGGACGTCGCACTTCTACACGGTGTACATGGCAACGATCGGTGCCGCGATCGTCGTGGTGGCACGGATCCTGGCGTACGACGGTCACGTGTCCTGGCGCGATCGACTGACCGGCGGGCTGCGCTGCATCGTTGCCGTCGGCATCGGTATCGGGCTCGCGGCGCCGTTCCTGCTGCCGACGTTCCGGATCGTGCAGGCAGCACGGCCGAGCCCGGACGCCGCGTTCACACCGATCAGCATGATCGACTTCCTGGCCCGGTTACTTCCGGGCAGCGAGGGAGTCGGGGCGACGCCAGGACTCGCGGTCGGCACGGTGCTGTTGCTGCTCGCGGTCAGTTTCCCGTTCAACCGGGCGATCCCCGGCCGCGAGCGGATCGTCTGGTCGGCCGCGGTCGCGCTGACCGTGCTCAGCATGCAGATCGACTTCACCCACGACGTGTGGCACGGGTTCGACACCCCGAACGGCAGCCAATACCGGCAGGCGTTCATCGTCTCCGGTCTCCTGGTGATCCTCGGCTGGCAATCCGCGGCGGCCGGCCTCCGTACGGCGCTGTCCGTCGCGGCGCCGGTCGGCATCGTCCTCGTGCTGTACGCCGTGATGTGGAACGTCCGGACCACCACCACGACCACCCGGATCGTCGTACCGCTGCTGATCGTGATCGCCGTCGGCGCGTGGCTCGCGAGCCGCCGCCCGGACCGGATCCGACAGGTCGCGGTGGCGCTCCTGGTCGGCGCGGTCGTCGCCGAGGTCTCGGTGTCGTCGGCGGCGATCGACGCGCAACGCAGCAAGATCCTCAGCGCCAAGGCGCCGTGGGGTGACCAGCACACGGCGATCCGCGGCCTGGTGGAGTCCGCGGACGACTGGCCGACGTATCGCGCGGCACCGGGCGCGGACCAGACCGTCAACGATCCGATGCTGATGGGCGGTCAGGGACCGCAGTACTACTCCAGCACGATCCCGGACCGGGTCTCGCAGCAACTGCTCGACCTGGGCTTCGGCTACAGCTCGTACGGGCGGGCCACGATCGACCCGCAGAACCCGGTCGTCGACGCCGCGTTCGCGATCCGCAACCGGGTGGTCGTCGGGGACGACGACATACCCAAGCTGGAGACGTACGACGCTCCGCCGCTGGTGACCGTGCGGCCCGTGAAGGCCTTCACGTCCAGCGATCCCGGGCCGTTCGGAGTCCAGGAGACTGCGCTGGGCGCGGACGTCTACACGATGCCGAAGGTGCTGGGTGAGAAGGATCCGGATGCGACGGTCTCGGACCGGCGCGGCGGGCTCACGATCACGCCGACACCGGGCGCCACCCGGCCGGTCGAGACCACGTTGCATGCGACCTGTACGCCGGGGTCGGAGATCTGGTTCGCGGCGCCGACGTACGTGGGCGACGTGCTCGTCGACGGGCGCGACTGGGTGACGAACCTGGCGCCGACCGCGAAGAGCCCGGGCATCTACTCCGGCGCGCCGATGCTCCGGATCGGGACGGCGGGCGCGGACGGGAAGGTCGATGTGACGCTCCGGCTCGCGGCGCGGACCAAGCTGCCGTCGTCGCCGATCGGCTGCCTGCACAAGGATCGGCTCGACGCGGCCGTCGCGAAGCTCAGCGCGAGCAAGGCGTCCGCGGTGGACGTCGGCGGTCACAGCATCCACGTGCGGCTGCAGCCCGGCGACGCCGCGGCGGTGGTGATCGCCGTCGTACGGATCGACGGCTGGCGCTGCTCGGTCGACGGCAAGGCGGGCCGCAACCCGGGCACCCGCGGCGGTCTGCTCGCGGTCGCGGCGCCGGCGGGCGCGTCCGAGGTGTCGTGCGCGTACCGGCCCGTCGGCGCACGGATGGGGCTCGCCATCGGCGGGCTCGCTCTCCTCGGGCTACTGGCGATAGCCGGCGTGCTGGCACTGCGGCGACGAGGGGTACAGACCGACAGGTAGTACACCGGCGAGACGGTGTACGCGCGGGGCCGACCACGCTCAGGTGCACTGCCCCGGCAGGCGACATGTCCTGTTCTTGTGTACCCCGCACTACGACTGGATCGCTTTGACGATCGCGATGTTCCTGGTCAGCCAGTCCTGCGGCAGCGACTCGTCGGTGTCGGTGGACTCGAGCGTCCACAGCACGTTCAGCATCTGCCGGACGATCACCCAGTCGCGGGCGCGGTCCTCGTCGAAACCGGCCGCGTCGACCGCGGTCCAGAACCGCTGCCGGACGGCGAACCGCAGGTCGTGGGCGGCCGTGACCTCGTCCCAGCGGTTCCAGATCAGCGGCGCGACCTCGAAGTGCGGGTCGCCGGACAGCGGCTTCGGGTCGATCACCAGCCACGGCTCGCGGTCGGCGGCGAGCATGTTCTCGTAGTGCAGGTCGGTGTGGATCAGCCGCCCGTCGGTGGCCGGGTCCGCGATGAAGTCCGACGCCAGCGAGATCGCCTGCTCGACGTACCGGTGCGGCACCGGCGCGGAGGCCGGCAGTTGCCGGAACCGCTCGACCCAGCCGGTCAGCTCCCCCGACAGCGTCCGGTACTGCGGACCCGCCGGGATGTGCAGCCGCTTGTAGGTCTGGCCAACGATCTCGCAGGCGTCCAGCGCGTCGATCGTGGTCAGGTCGCGCGGATGCAGCCGTTCCAGCAGGAGCGCGAACCGGCGCGGGTCCGCGCGCAGCAGCTGCACGGTGCCGTTGGCGGCCCAGTCCCGCAGCGCGAGGTGCTCGGTTTCCGCCTCCCAGTGCGGGAACTGGACCTTCAGTACGGCGCTCTTGCCCTCGGCAAGCACCGGTACGACGAGCGCACAGTTGCCGTACGCCGGCGTACCGTCGGCCTGCAGGCCCCACTCGTCGAGCAGCTCCCGCACCAGCCGCGGCAGCCGATCCAGCCAGTCGGCCCAGTCCTGCCCCCGCGAGGCGACAACCAGCAGACCTTCGGGAATCTGGATCGGCAACCTACTTCTTGCCTGCCTTCTCGCCGGCGTCGGTGGTCCGCAGCGCGGCGATGAAGGCCTCCTGCGGGACCTCGACGCGGCCGACCATCTTCATCCGCTTCTTGCCTTCCTTCTGCTTCTCCAGCAGCTTGCGCTTCCGGGTGATGTCACCGCCGTAGCACTTCGCGAGGACGTCCTTGCGCATCGCCCGGATCGACTCCCGGGCGATGATCCGGGACCCGATCGCGGCCTGGATCGGCACCTCGAACTGCTGCCGCGGGATCAGCTCCTTGAGCTTCCCGGCCAGCGCGACGCCGTACGCGTAGGCGTTGTCGCGGTGCACGATCGCGGAGAACGCGTCCACCGTCTCGCCCTGCAGCAGGATGTCGACCTTGACCAGCGCGGCCGTCTGCTCACCGGTCGGCTCGTAGTCCAGCGACGCGTAGCCCTTGGTCTTGGACTTCAGCTGGTCGAAGAAGTCGAACACGATCTCGGCCAGCGGCAGCGTGTAGCGCAGCTCGACCCGGTCCTCGGACAGGTACTCCATCCCGAGCAGGTTGCCGCGCTTGGACTGGCACAGCTCCATGATGACGCCGATGTAGTCCTTCGGGCTCAGGATCGTCGCCCGCACGACCGGCTCGTAGATGTCGGCGATCTTGCCTTCGGGGAACTCGCTCGGGTTCGTGACGACGAACTCCTTGCCGTCCTCCATCTCGACCCGGTAGACCACGTTCGGCGCGGTCGAGATCAGGTCCAGGTCGAACTCGCGCTCGAGCCGCTCCCGGACGATCTCCATGTGCAGCAGCCCGAGAAACCCGCAGCGGAAGCCGAACCCGAGCGCGCCCGAGGTCTCCGGCTCGTACTGCAGGGCCGCGTCGTTCAGCTGCAGGCGCTCCAGCGCGTCCCGCAGCGTCGGGTAGTCGTCGCCGTCGATCGGGAACAGGCCGGAGTACACCATCGGCTGGGGATGCTTGTAGCCACCGAGGGCCTCGGTCGCACCGTGGACGGCCGCGGTCACGGTGTCACCGACCCGGGACTGGCGGACGTCCTTCACGCCGGTGATCAGGTAACCGACCTCGCCGACACCGATACTCGGCGTCTTCATCGGCTCCGGGGAGATCACCCCGACCTCGAGCATCTCGTGCACCGCGCCGGTCGACATCATCTTGATCCGGTCCCGGTGGACCAGCTCGCCGTCAACCACCCGGACGTACGTGACGACGCCACGGTAGGTGTCGTAGACCGAGTCGAAGATCAGCGCCCGCGGCGGCGCGTCCTTGACGCCCTTCGGCGGCACGACCTGGGCGACGATCTCGCTCAGCAGGTCCTCGACGCCCTCACCGGTCTTCGCCGACACCTTCAGCACGTCGGACGGGTCACAGCCGATGATGTGGGCCAGCTCCGCGGCGTACTTCTCCGGCTGCGCGCTCGGCAGGTCGATCTTGTTCAGCACCGGGATGATGTGCAGGTCCGCGTTCAGCGCGAGGTACAGGTTCGCGAGCGTCTGCGCCTCGATCCCCTGCGCGGCGTCGACCAGCAGCACGGCCCCTTCGCACGCCTCCAGCGAACGGGACACCTCGTACGTGAAGTCGACGTGACCGGGCGTGTCGATCATGTTCAGGATGTACGTCGTACCGTCCGGGGCCAGCAGGCCGCCCGGGGTGTCCGGGCCGGGCGTGAACGGCAGCCGGACCGCCTGGGACTTGATCGTGATGCCGCGCTCGCGCTCGATGTCCATCCGGTCGAGGTACTGCGCCCGCATCGAGCGGTCGTCGACCACGCCGGTGATCTGCAGCATCCGGTCGGCCAGCGTCGACTTGCCGTGGTCGATGTGGGCGATGATGCAGAAGTTCCGGATCAGCGACGGGTCGGTACGACCCGGCTGCGGCACTTTCGTGGGGCCAACGGGCACGGAGGGGGTCCAGTTCTGGTCTCGGGTGGTATATCCGGTCAATCATCCCATGCGGGTCCAGCAGATTCGAAAATCGCTGGCGGCCGCCCGATAGCGTGCTCCGGTATGGCGCATGCTGCTGGGGTCCGGTTGCCCTACTTCGAACTGCCGTCCGCCGTGCGGGCGTGGGTCGAGCGCACGCTGGGGTCGGTCGTGGTGTCGGCGAGCACCCAGCAGGGCGGCTTCTCCCCCGGCACCGCCGCGCGTCTGGTGACCGCCTCCGGCCGCCGGGCGTTCCTGAAGGCCGTCGGTACGTCGCTGAACCCGAAGACGCCGTCGCTGTTCCGGCAGGAGATCACCGCGATGCAGGCGATCGGCCGGCTCCCGATGGCGCCGGAACTGTACGCGGTGTACGACGACGGTGACTGGGTCGGCCTGCTCTTCGAGGACATCTCCGGGCGGCTCCCGGCGCATCCGTGGGAGCAGTACGACGCGGACCGAGTACTGGACGCGCTGGCGGAGCTCACCGACGTACTGGACCCGTCGCCGTGGCCGGACGCTCCCGTGGTCGCCGTACGCAGCCGTGACTTCCTGAGCCGCTGGGAGAACGTGCTGGCGGACGACCTCGCCGTACCGTCCTGGGTTGATGTCGAGGCTCTCGCCGAACAGGCGCGCACCGGTCTGCGGGCGCTGGCCGAGGGCACGGCGCTCGCGCACTACGACCTGCGGGCCGACAACATCATCCTGACTGACGACCGGGTGGTGTTCATCGACTGGGCACACCCGGGCCTGGCGCCGCGCTGGGCGGACACGGTGATCCTGCAGGCGGAGATGCGCGGCTCGGTGACGCTCCCGGAGCTTCCTGACGACCCTGGGATCACCGGGTTCATCACGGCGCTGGCGGGCGGGCTCTGGTGGGGTTCTGCGCAGCCGGCACCGCCTGGCATCCCAACGATGCGGACCTGGCAGCGCGAGAGCGCCCTCGTCCACCTGGACTGGGTACGGGAGAGACTGCACTAGCGCGGAATGCAGCGTTTTCGCCGGACGGGCGTCTCTGGGGTGTGACGAATCCAATGGTGAGTATCAGAGGCCCGGTGCCGATACCGGTGGCAGAGGACGCGCGCATCGCCGTGTCGAACCTCTACCACCGGCATTGGGCGGGACTTGTCCGCCTGGCCGTCCTGGTGACGGACGACCGGCAGGCGGCGGAGGACGTCGTACAAGAGGCCTTCGTGCAGCTGTACCAGCGCTGGCCCCTGCGCGAGTCCGAGGCCGCCGTCGGCTACCTGCGGACCACAGTGCTGAACCGTTGCCGCTCCGTACTCCGGCGTCGCCGGGTGGCGCGGCTCTACACCCCACCCCATGCGGCACCGGGCGCATCCGCCGAAAGCGCCGCCGTGCTCTGTGAGGAGCGCTCACAGGTACAACGAGCCCTGCACAGCCTTCCGACCCGCACCCGCGAAGTCCTGGTACTGCGCTACTACCTCGACCTGCCCTTCGACGAGATCGCCCAGCTCCTCGGAATCGGCACCTCATCGGCCCGGGCGACGGCCTCGCGCGGCCTGACCGCTCTCACCGACAAGCTCAAGGAAGTCCGATGAACGACACCGAGAACCGCCTCCGGGACTACCTCCACACCCAGGCCGCCGACGCCGTTCCGGCCGACGCCCACGGCCCCGGCCCGGAGTTCGGCGAACCCACCCGGGCCCGGCACTGGCCGGTGCTGCTCTCCGCGGCCGCCGTCGTCCTCGTGCTGGGGCTCGCGGCGACCTTCCTCACGCACCTCGGCTCCGGCAACGCCGACCCCGCCGGGCGGCCGACCAACGTCTATGCGCCGCCCGGCGCGCTGACGGCCGACCTGCCGAAGGTCCCGTACACGATCACGAAGAACAACGTGAGCACGCTGTACGACGACGGCCAGGCGGTCCGGCTGCCGGCCGGCGTCGAAACCTACTTCAGTCGCCGGGTCGACGGCGGCTGGCTGGCGCAGTCCGACGGCCCGGGCGACTTCAAGGCCGGCGTCCTGCTCCAGAACGGGACCTTCCGCCAGGTCGGCCCGGAGCGCAGCGACATGCCGACCCTGTCACCGGACCGCACGCAGGTCGCCGTCGTCCACAGCACTGCGGGCACTGACCTGGGCCAGGTCCTGGTGCTGGACCTTCGGACCGGCCGCGAGGTCTCGCGCACGCCGGTCGGAAGCGTCCCGCTGCTGCGGGGCTGGAACAAGGACGGCATCTGGTTCAGCAACGGTGAGCACGACAGCCCGCCGACCATCGGAACCCTGTACGTGTGGAGGCCGGGAAGCGGCGAGCCACAGCGGGTATCGGTCCCGGGCTACGCCGGTAGCCTCGACGTTCCCGCCGAGCCCGGGAATGTCGTCGTCACCACCGGAACGATCGGCCACGAGTGCCTGGTGGCGGGCAGCCTGAGCGACGGCAAGTTCGTCCAGCAGCGGAAGTTCTGCTCCACGTCGACCGCCGCGGTCTACCCCGTGCTCGCACCGGACGGCCGGACGATGCTGGACACCGGCGCGAACCAGGCGGTCGACCTCGGTACCGGCAGGACCACAAAGTTCCAGCTGCCGGACGCGATCACGGCCTGGCCGGAACCGGTCTTCGAGGACGCGGCCCACGTGCTCCTGCTGACCGAACGGCAGCCGAAGGGCGGCCACGGCGACATCCTCCAGCAATTGTTCCGGTGCGATGTCACCAGTGGCGCCTGCAAGCTGGTGATGAAGGACGGTAGCAACCTGAAGCTCAGCAAGCCCTGAAACAGATGGTGGGGCGGCCCCTTTGGCGGGGCCGCCCGCTTTCAGCAGTCTACGCGGACCACGGTGTTGCCGGAGCCGTCGGCGCCGTCGGAGAAGTGCAGTTGGCCCAGGTACCTGGTGCCGGCGGTCAGGCCGGTCCAGTTGGCTGTGACGGTCGTATCGCCCGCTACCTGGACCTGTTGGGTGGCGGGAGTCACGGTCAGGTTGCCTGTGCTCTTCTGCAGCTCCCAGTGGTTGAGCTTTACCTGCTGCTCGTTCGCCCCGGCGTACAGGTCGACGTACACGTCAACCGGACCGCCCGCGGGCTGCGACAGGTTCACCTCTTCCTCGGCGGAGCCACCGGTGCTGCTGCCGAGCAGGGTCGTCGTACCGGCCTTGTAGACGAACACGTCCAGGTCGGTGCCTGCCGGATAGTCCGCGTCGAACGTGGAGAACCTGGCGTACGTCGTACCCACCGGGACGTCAGCGGTGAACTTCGCGACGTGGTCGTTCGCCTTGGGCGCGGTGGTCGGGAACGACACGCCACCCGGGTTCCTCAGCGTTGCCTCGCCCACGGTCGCCGGGTTCAGACCCAAGGCCGTCGTGTTGAGCGTGCCGGCGTATCCAGCGGTGACGGGGACGTCGACGGAGCCCGCCGTACCGGTGCCCTTGACCTGGACCGGCGCCTTGACCGTCAGCGGCTTGATCGCGAGCGTGCTGGCGACGGAGTGCTTCGCCGACTTCCAGACCAGCTTGCCGAACGAGTACTGCTCCAGCGGGGCGCCGTTGTTCTCGATCGTGACCGTGTAGGTCGTTCTGCGGCCCGGGAACGTGACCAGGAGCTTCGGCGACACCGTGATCTTCAGGCCCTTCGCACCCTCCACCGTCGGGAAGTAGACCTCGGGCGTCTTGCCGACGTTCGTGACCGTCCGGGTCACCGTCTGCTTGCCGGCCAGGTCGCCGATCGCGATCGTCGGGTAGTTGAGGTCGCTCAGGTCGATCTTGCCGTTCGCGCACAGCTCGTGCGTGCTCGGCACCTGCCCGGACCCGCAGACGAACTTCGTCCAGTCCGTGTACGTCGAGTCGTAGACCAGCCCCGGATCCATGCCGTACTTCGGCTGCACCTCGCCGGCGCCGTACCCGAACGGGTTGGCCGCCGAGCCGGAGTCGTTCTTGATCGGCTTGCCGCTGGTGTCCTTGTCGGTCGCGGTCGTCATCATCGCGGACTTGATCGCCATCGGGGACCAGGTCGGGTGCGCGCTCTTGATCACCGCGGCGATCCCGGCGATGTGCGGCGTGGCCATCGACGTACCGCTCATGAACGCGTACTCGCCACCGGCGGCGCTGAACGCGGTCGTCGCAGCCAGCACGTTCGTACCGGGCGCCATGATGTCCGGCTTCAGCAGGTCGCCGTTGCCGGCCGGGGACGGGCCTCGGCTCGAGGAGCTCGCGACCATCGGGGCGTTGACGCGGACCGGCGTACCGGCGCCGATCTTCGCGGTCGGGTTCGCGGTACCGCTGACGTACGCCTTGACCTCGGCCGTCTTGGTGTCGTCCAGGTGGACCGTCGGGACCGCGTGCAGGTCGGCGTCGAGCGTGCCCGGGACGATGTTGAGCAGGATCATGCCGATACCGCCGGCGTTCTTCACCTGCAGACTCTTGTCGGCGCGGGCGTTGACGCCGCGGTCGCAGACGACGATCTTGTCCTTCACCTTGGCCGGGTCGAGCGTGCCCGCCTGGCAGAGCGTGAGGTTCGTCGGGTTGGCACCGGCCAGGCCGGCGTCCTTCGCCAGTACGACCGGGGCTTCCGGCGTACCGGATCCGATGCCCGCGCCGGTGTAGGACTTGCCGTTCCCGAGCGTCACCGTGGTCTGGATGTCGCGGTCATGGGTGCCGTTGGCAACAGACGTGACCCAGGGGTACGTCTTGCCGACGGTCGCCTCGCCCGGACCGGTGTTGCCGGCGCTGCTCGCGACGAACACGCCCGCCTTGGCGGCCCGCAGGAACGCGAGCCCGGTGGCGTTCACGTACGTCGACCCGCTGCCCGAGATCGAGTAGTTGATGACGTCCACGCCGTCCGACACGGCCGCGTCGATCGCGGCGACGATGTCGGCGTCCGTACCGCTGCCGCCGCCCGACGCGTCGACCGCCCACAGCGCCTTGTAGATCGCCAGCCGGGCATGCGGCGCCATCCCGGAGCCCTGGCCGTAGTCGCGTCCCATGACCGTCATGTCGACGCCGTTGTTGCCGGCCGCCGTACTCGCGGTGTGCGTCCCGTGACCGCCGTAGTCGCGCGGCGACCTGAACTCCTCCGGGATCGGGCGGTTGCCGATGCCCTTGTCGAAGTACCGCGCGCCGATCACCTTGTTGTTGCAGGTGACGGGCGCCTCCTCGCCGGCCTGGCAGGTGCCCTTCCACTTCTTCGCGACGATCGCGTCGGACTGCTTGGTGGTCTTCATCGGCGCGAAGCTCGGGCGCTCCGGGACGTACCCGGAGTCGATCATGCCGATGATCACGCCGTCGCCGGCCTTGTCGACGCCGCCCGCCTGCTGCCAGGCGCCGCCCTTCCCGGACAGGCCGAGGAAGCGCGGGGTGTCGACGGTGTCGGCGTGCTCGATCTCGCTCGGCTCGACGCTCTTCACACCGGACGACTTCGCCAGCTTCACGGCGTCGTCGTACGACATCTCCGCCGAGAATCCGGCGTACGTGTAGTTGTAGTCGTAGAGCTTGGTGATACCTGGGACCTTCGTCAGGACCGCGTTGCGCTCGTTGGCGAGGTGCTTGACATAGTCGACGACGGGCGCCGCGGTCTTCAGCAGCTTCGCGCCGGGCAGCACCTTGGTGGCGGCGAGGCCGGCGATGTCACCGTCGTACTCGGCGACCGGTGAATCGTCGAGCTGGACGATGTACGAGCCGGTCGCGGAACGCTTCACGTCCGGATCGGCCACGGTCGGAGTCGGTTGGCTGGCGTGCGCGGCGTTCACCAGTACGGGTACGCCGGCCGCGGCGGCGATCAGTGCGGTCGCGGCGATGATCGCCGGTCGCTTGCGGGTCACGGAGTTCCTCCAGGGCTTGGCGGAGCGATGGCGGAGCTTTGGGGCTCGCGGGGCCCCGAGTATGCCGTCAGGCGTCGGCACTGTCACGCTCAGCGGAGCCCGCGACCGCCCAGAGCAAGGGAAAACCCGATGCCCGACCTGACCGAGTCCATCACAGTGCAGTCGTCCGCTGACACACTGTATCGATTGGTCAGCGATCTACCGCGGATGGGCGAATGGAGCCCGGAGTGCACGCGGGTGACCTGGCGGGGTGCCGGCACCGCTGCTCCGGTCGCGGGTGCGCGGTTCGTCGGGCACAACCGGGTCGGGATGGTCTCGTGGTTCACCTTCGGGAAGGTGGTGACCGCGGATCCCGCGCGGCGCTTCACCTTCGACATCACCTTCGGGCCGATCCCGATCTCCCGCTGGGACTACGTGTTCGCCGGTACCGCCGACGGCTGCACGGTGACCGAGTCCTGGACCGACCATCGCCCGGCCGTCCTGAAGACCCTGTTCCGCCCCGTCTTCGGGGACCGCACGCCGCGCAACGTCGACGGCATCCACACCACGCTGCTCCGGCTGAAGTCCGCGGCCGAAGCCGGGTGAGTTTGGAGGTGGGGGTTGCTTGTTGGTAATCTGTTCCTTCGCGTGCCCACGGGTGGTGTACAGCCGTGCGCGCAACACCATCCTGTAATGACCGCACACACCTGATCGAGGCTCTGCTCCGTGGCGAACATCAAGTCCCAGATCAAGCGCAACCGCCAGAACGAGGCTGCGCGACTTCGCAACAAGTCCGTGAAGTCGACCCTCAAGACGGCTGTCCGGCGCTTCCACGAGGCCGTCGAGGCCGGCGAGGCCGAGAAGGCCACCGAGACCGCCCGCAAGGCCGGTCGCCTGCTCGACAAGGCCGTCAGCAAGGGCGTGATCCACGCCAACCAGGCCGCCAACCGCAAGTCGGCGATCTTCAAGAAGGCCGCGTCGCTCTGACGCCCCGGCCACGTCCCTGACGCAGCCCCAAACGATCGGCCCGGTCCACCAACCCGGCCGATCGTTTTCGCGTTCCCGAACACACCCCGCACCACCCCCACACCACGCAGCGCAGCCAGCACCCACCGTGGAACGCCCCCACTCCGCCACGCAGCGCCCAACCGGGGCCGCCTGGATCGGGCGGCTAGCACCCGACGGGACGCTTGGGTGGGGTGGTTAGCGCCCGACCGGGGCGCCTCGATCGGGTAGTTAGCGCCCGACCGGGGCGCCTCGAACGGGTAGTTAGCGCCCGACGGGGGCGCCTGGGTGGGGTGGTCAGCGCCCGACGGGGGTGCTTGGATCGGGTGGTTAGCGGCGGCCGTGGGAGCGGGTGATGGTGAGGACCATGCGTTCGAGGGCGTAGCCGGCGTCGCCGGAGGCGCCCTTCACATCGGCGTCGGCCTGCGCAACCGCCTTGATCGCGGCAGCCAGCCCGCCAGGCGTCCAGCCCCGCGCCTGCTGCTTGAGCTGCTTCAGCTTCCACGGCGGTACGCCGACCTCGCGCGCCAGATCCGCGTCCCGCATCCCGCCCGACGCGCTCGCGTACTTCGCCAGCCCGCGCAACCCGCCGGCCATCGCACTCGTCACCAGCACCGGCGCGACCCCGCAGTCCAGCGCCCAGCGCAGCTGCTCCAGCGCCGGCTCCGTCCGCCCGGCGATCGCCGCATCCGCGACCGCGAAGCTCGTCACCTCAGCGCGCCCACCGAAGTACTGCCCGATCAGCTCGGCCGTCACCGCCTGCCCGCCCGAGTCCGACACCAACTGCGAACACGCACCCGCGAGCGCCCGCAGATCGTGCCCCACCGCGTCGACCAGCGCCGATGCCGCGCCCTCGTCGACCGTCCCACCCAGCAACCGGATCTCGCCGGCCACGAACTGCGGCAACTCCCACGCCTTCGGCGCCGTCGCGACGACCTCGTTGACCGATGCCTTCCGCAACTTGTCGAGGACGCCCTTGCCCTTCTGCCCACCCGAGTGCACGAGCACCACGAGTACGTCGTCCGCCGGCGACCCGGCGTACTCGACCAGATGCGCCGCCATCTCGCTCGGCAGGTTCTCCAGCGCGCGGAGCACCAGCACCCGCTCGCTCGCGAACAGCGACGGCCCGGTCAGTTCCGCGAACACCCCGACGTCCAGCGTCGACGCGTCGAGATCGGTCACCTCGACCTCGGAACTGGTCTTGGACACGGCCGCGATCGCCGACCGCACCGCCCGGTCCGCCAGGAACGACTCGGAGCCGGTCACCAGCAGGACATCACCGAGCTTCGGCGCAGAACCTTTACGAGCAGCCACGGTGCCCAGCATCCCACGACGCCCGGACAATCCGGGTGCGCACCCACACCGAAACCGCGAGGATGAACCCATGACCTCCGCTGCCGACGCGCCGCCCTCCTGCGACGCCCTGATCGTCGTGGACATGCAGACCGCTTTCGTCTCCGGCCCCGACGCGGTACCGGACGCCGCCCAGCTCCTGGACCGGGTCCGCGACCTTCTCACCCGCGCCCGGGCGGCCGGCGCGGTCGTCGTACACCTCCAGAACGACGGCCCGCCCGGCGCCGACGACGAACCCGGCACGCCGGGCTGGGAGCTGTACCTGCCGGCCAGCCCCGGTCCCCGCGAACACGTCATCCGCAAACCACGCGACGACGGCTTCGACGCCACGCCGCTGGGCGACGTCCTGGTGGCGGCCGGCGTCCGCTCCCTCGCCATTTGCGGCGTGATGTCCGAGATGTGCGTCCGCGCCACCGCGGAAACCGCCCTCGACCGCGGCTACCAGGTCGTCCTCCCCCACGACGCCCACGCGACGTACGACGTACCGGCAGTCCCCGGCGTCTCGGAGGTTGTCCCGGCCCACATCGCCTCCCGAGTAGCCGCGTGGTCCCTGGGAGACCAGCTCATGAACACCCTCCCCGCTTCATCCACGAGCTTCTAACCCGACCTAGCCCGTCGCGGCTCCTCCCACCATCCCCACGTCTCCCGCCGCTCACCCAACCGCCTCGCTTGAGCGAGTCGCGAGGGAGAGGTGGCTGTTGGTGTTCGTGACGACGAGCGAACCGCTCACATTGGTGGTGGCTGTCCGAACTGTGTCGTGGGACAGCAGGTCCAGCGTCCTCGGCGCCGGGTGCCCGTAGTCGTTGTCGCGGCCCGCGGAAATGACCGCCAGCCGCGCATTCACCGCGGCGATGAACGCCGGATCCTGCCGCGCCGACCCATGGTGCGGAACCTTCAGCACATCCGCCCGCAGATCGACCCCGCTCGCCAGCACCGCCCGCTGCGACTCCGGCTCCAGATCCCCGGTGAGCATGATCCGCAGGCCGCCCACCTCCACCATCATCGCGATACTCGCGTTGTTCTCCGGAGACCCTTCGTCCGTTGACGTCGCCGACGACGTACCCGTCGGCGGAAGCGCAGGCACCTTCGCCGGCCACAACGTCGTCCAACTCACCTGCCCGACAACCCGCTGCTCGTGGAACGCGACCGTACGAACCCCGACCCCGTGCTGCGCGGCGAGCTCGGTCACCCGGTCGTACTCCGCCCGCGGCGAGAAGTACGGCGTCACCTCGATCTCTCCTACCTGCCGCCCGTTCAGCACCCCGGCCAGCCCGCCGACGTGATCGGCATGGAAGTGGCTGAGCACCAGCACCGGGATACGCCGTACCCCGAGATCCGTCAGGCAGCGGTCCATCGCCGCCGGATCCGGCCCGGTGTCGACGACCACCGCCGTACCGTCACCGGCCTTGAGCACCAGGCCGTCTCCCTGCCCCACATCACAGACCACGAACAGCCAGTCCCGCGGTGGCCAGCCGAGGGAGCCGATCGGGCGCAGTACGGCGACCGCGAGCACCACCGTCGCGAGGATCATCGCGATCGGGCGCGCCAGGATCCGGTGCATGCCGAAGACGAGCGCCAGGCAGAGCAGGGTCAGTACGGCGACGCCGAACACCGTTGCGGGCCAGGCGCTTTCGGCACCGGGCAGATCAGCACCCTCGCGCGCGACGAGGATGATCCACCGCGCGGGCCATCCGGCGGCCCACCCGACGACCTGTGCGAGTCCCGTACTCAGCAAGGCGATACCGGCCGCCACGAACCCGAGGATCGTCGCCGGACCAACCATTGGACCGGCCAACAGATTCGCCACAACCGCGACGAGCGACACCTGTCCCGACAGCCACGCGACGATCGGCGTACACGCGATCTGCGCCGCCAACGGGCACGAGATCGCATCGGCCAACCATCCGGGAAGCCAACGCGCCAACGCATCCCGCCAACCAGGCCCGAGCAGGACGATCCCCGCGGTCGCGAGCACCGACAACGCGAACCCGGCCGACCGCGCGAGCGACGTGTCGAGCAGCAGGAGCACGATCACCGCGACCGAAAGACTACGCACCGCCCGGCGCTGCCCTCCCCCACCGGTCATCGCAGCCAACGCGATCAGCCCCATCGCGGCCGCCCGAAGCACGCTCGGCTGCGGCCGCGCGAGTACGACGAACACGACAACCGTCAGTACGCCGACGACCGTCAGGCCACGGGCCCGTACGCCGATCAGCCGCGCCAGCGGGAGCAGGAACGCGAGCAGCAGCGTCAGGTTCGTCCCGGAAACGGCGGACAAATGCGTGAGGCCAGTGGTCCGGAAGTCGGCGTTCAACTCGGCCGATACGCCGGAGACATCACCCATCACCAGCGCCGGCACGAGCCCGCGCACGTCCTCCGGTTGATGCGCCACCGCCTGCCTGAGACCGGCCCGTACGCGCTCGGCAGCACGCAACCACCACGGCGGCGCGTCGACGACACGAGGCGGCGACCGCGTCGACAGCATCGCCGCAACCTCACCACCACTGTCAGCCCGCTCGAGCCGCCCAGTCGCGTCGACGTGCTGCCCGTACCTGACCTCCTTCCACTTCGCCGTACCGATCAGCAACACCGGCGTACGAACCCGCACCGAACCCGAGGGTTGCCCGCTCGCCCGCCCACGCACTTCCTCAACAGTCGCCTTCACCACCACATACGGCGGCCGCCTGGAGGTGGTGCTCTGCTTCAGTACCGGATCCCCGTCAATCCGCACCCGCACGTTGGCACTCGCCGCACGCCCCGCAAGCTCATACACCGGCCCAGCCCGCACCGTCCCAACCTGCAGCGCCGCCGCAACCGCCAACCCCCCAACCACAACAAGAACCCCGACCCCCGCCCACACCCACCCCACCCACGGCCCCACCTCACCCCCACCACCCCCATTACCCACCCCACCCACGCCACCCACGCCACCCACGCCACCGTCGCCACCGTCGCCACCGTCGCCACCGTCGCCATCTAGTCGACCATCGCCACCTTCGCCACCATCGCCATCCACCCGACCATCGCCATCCAGGCCAGCCCCGCCACCAGCTCCACCATCACCATCCAGGCTGGCCGCGCCGTCAGCTCCAGGCACGGCGCCCTCACCAGCTCCAGGCACGGCGCCCTCACCAGCTCCAGGCACGGCGCCTTCATCAGCCACCGCACCATCGCCGGTCACCCGACCGCCACCCATCAGCCCCCGCAGCCGACCGCCACCAGTTGCCAGCCACTGCCCACGACCAACAGCCGGTCGCTGCCACACCAACAACAGCCCCACCACCACCGCCAACCCCAGCACCACCCCGCCAACAACCGCCCCAACCAACGGCCCCCGCCCCACCAGAACCGCCGCCACCAACCACCCAACCCCCGCCGGCAGCAACAGCCGCATGTCCATCCGCTCGGCCGCTTCAACCACCACATCCGCCGACGTGGCCTCCGATGCGACGTCCGCAGCGGACTCCCCTCCGACGGCCACGGCGGACTCCGCAGTAGAACCTCGCCGAACCTCACCTGGGCGCTCTCGAGCGACGCCCGGAGCAGCGCCCGGCCCGACGGCTGCGGTCGACGCCACCGTGGAAGCTTGTGGAGTCCCATCCCTGTCCTGCGGGGTGGTGTCCGGGGTGGGGGCACGCTCGGCGGGTGGAGCTGAGGCTGAGGTGGAGGGCGGTGGAGCGGCCTGTTGGTCCTCCGGCGTGAGGTTTGGGGCCGCCTTTGCTGCGTGGTGCGGCGGGCGGGCAGGACGTGGGGTGGGGTCAGATGCGGACATGGGATTTGAGGGAGTCGTACTTCTTGGGGCCTACGCCGGGGACTTCTTGGAGTTGGTCGATTGTGGTGAAGGGGCCGTTCTGGGTTCGGTAGTCGAGGATGCGTTGGGCCAGGACGGGGCCTACGCCGGGCAAGGCATCGAGTTGGTCAGCGGTGGCGGTGTTGAGGTTGACGGTGGTGTCGGGGGCGGAGGTTGGAGCGGCGGTTGTGGAGGTTGTGGGTGGGTTTGGGGGTGGGGGTTGGGTTGGTAGGCCCACGTTGATTTGTTCGCCGTCGGTTACGGGGCGGGCGAGGTTGAGGGTGGTGAGGTCTACGCCGCGGAGGGGGCCGCCGGCGAGGGTGAGTACGTCGGCTACGCGGGAGCCGGGTGGGGCGTGGACGAGGCCGGGGCGGCGTACTTTGCCTGCGACGTACACGACCAACTGTGGGCCGGACGAGGTTGTGGCGCCGGGCGACTGGGCGGGATCGGCTGGGGATTGTGGACCGGGCTGCGTGGATGCGGCGCCGGGTTGGGTCGGGCCGGTGCCTGGTTGGTTCGGTCCTGCTCCGGGTTGGTTCTGTCCGGCGCCAGGTTGGGTCTGGGTGGCTCCGGGTTGGGTGGCGCCTGGGTTGGGGCCGCCGGGCTGTGTGGGGCCTGTGCCGGGTTGGGTTGGGCCGGTGGGTTGGCCGGTGCCGGGTTGGGTTACGGGGGTGCCGGTGCTTGTGGTGGTGGGGTGGGTTTCGGGGATGGGAGTTGGGCGGGCGTGGAGGAAGGTCCAGGTGGCCCAGGTGAGGCCGACAACCAGGACGGCGGCGAGGATCAGGACGTGGCGCGGGGTGAGGGTCCAGCGGGCGTTGCGTAGGCGGTCGGGTACTTGGTCAGGGATCCATCCACCGCGCACCTCATCACGCTCCTCGGGGTCTTCGGGCAGCACCTCGGCCGGCGCTTCGGGCAGTACGTCGGCTGGTGCTTCGGGCAGCACGTCGGCTGGTGCTTCGGGTAGCACTTCGGGTGGTGCTTCGGGGGTGTGAGGGTCGGCGTACGTGGGTGGTCGGGTCGCCAGGCGGGAGAGGGCTCGGGCGCGGGCGTCCTCGGAGGGGGGTTGGGTACGGCGGAAGACCTTCACGCCCAGAGAAGGTACGAGTCCGGCACCCGCCCCGAACCCGTCATTCGAACCTTGTGGAGAACCAACACCACGCCACGCTCGGCTCACCCGACAGGCGCGGGAGGCGGATCGATCAGGTTGGGGAGGATCTCCCACCCGCATCGGCACACAATGTTCCCCAGACCGTCAATCCATCACAGTTGCAACCGGAGCGGGTCCTGGCGCGGCGCCGGCGGCCGCGGGAGAGGGCGCGGGGCGCGGTGGGTTGCCGGCGGGACGGGGGCCGAGGCGCCACAGCTCGCCGGTGCCGACGTGGGCCGCCGACCTGAGCCGCCGACGTGGAGCGCTGACGTGCGGCGCTGACGTGCGGCGCTGATCTGACGCGCTGGCGTCGGCCGCTGACCTGACGCGCTGGCATTGGGCACTGACCTGAGGCGCTGACGTGAGGCGCTGACCTGAGGCGCTGGCGTCGGCCGCTCGCCCGGACCGCTGACCTGACGACTGGCCTGACGCGCTGGCGTCGGTCGCTCGCCTGAGGCGCTGATGTGAGGCGCTGATGTGGGCGGCGAGTGCGGGGGTGGGGGTGTGCGGCGCGTCTGGTGGTGTGGAGCGGGGGTGGGCGTGCGGGGTTAGAGGAGGCGCTTACTACTGGGGTTAGAGGGGGCTTACTACTACTGCTAGGAGGCCGGGGCCTACGTGGGCGCCTATGACGGCGCCTACTTCGCGGAGGACTATCTCTTCGGCCTGCGGGAGGCGGGTGGCCAGGTTGTCGGCGAGGGTTTGGGCTTTTTCCAGGTTGGCGAGGTGGTGGACGGCCAATTGGACGGGGGTGTCGCCGGCTCGTTGGACGGCGATGTCGGCGAGGCGGGCGATGGCGCGGCTCGACGTACGGACCTTTTCCAGGGGGACGATGCGGCCGCCGTTGATGGTGAGGAGTGGCTTCACGGCCAGCGCCGTACCGAGGAGGGCCTGGGCGGCGCCGATGCGTCCGCCGCGGCGGAGGTATTCGAGGGTGTCTACGTAGAAGTACGACGAGATCGCCTTCATCCGGGCTCGGGCGGCAGCCTCGACGTTGGCGGCGTCCTCGCCGGCGGCGGCCGCGGCGGCCGCGGCGAGGACCGGGAAGCCGAGGCCCATGCCGAGGGAGCGGGAGTCGACGACGCGGACCGGGACCGGGGACTCCTTGGCGCCGATCATCGCGGCCTCGAAGGTGCCGGACATGTCGCCGGAGAGGTGGATCGAGACGATCGCCTCGGCGCCGTCGGCCGCGCAGGCGGCGTACGTGTCGGCGAACGTCTGCGGCGCCGGCCGGCTGGTCGACACCGGCGTGAACGTCTTGAGCGCCTCGGCGACCGCGTCCGCGGAGGTGGCGCCGTCGTCGTACGACGTGCCGCCGATCACGACCTGCAGCGGTACGACGGTCAGCGGGTGCCGGAGCAGCTCGTGCGTGGACAGACCGGCCGTGGAGTCGGTGACGACCTGCACGCGGGCTGCCATGTTGCGAGGTTACCGGACAGTTAATGTCCGAGCGCAGTGCCAAACTCCACAAGATGAGGGAGACAGCAGCGGAAGTCGCCGAGCTGCAGGCGCTGATGGACGCCGTGTACCCGCGGTCGACGGAGCACCTGCGCAGCATCATCAAGGGCCGGAAGCGGCTCAGTGCCGCCGCGCTGGTGCGGGCGCTGACCGGCATGTGCACGGTGAACCTGGCGACCGTGACGGCGCGGGGCGAGCCGCGGATCAGCGCGGTCGACGGGCATTTCCTGCATGCCCGATGGGTGTTCACCACGTCCGGGTCGGCGGCGAAGGCGCGCCATCTCAGAGCGCGGCCGGCGGCGAGCATCGCGTACGTCGACGGCGAGCGGATCGGCGTGTTCAGCCACGGCGACGTCGAGTTCCTGACCGCCGCGCACCCGGACTTCGCGGAGATCGAGGAACACCTGACGAAGCACTACGGCAGTTCGCCGTCGAGCTGGGGCCCGGACATCGTCTACGGCAGGCTCCAGCCGACCTGGATCGTCGGGTACGGCGAAGCGGAAGCGAGGTGAAGGTCACCCCTCCCGGGACCTTCACCTCGCTCGGGAACTTGGCCGGGCCGCTGACGTCCCCTGTGCGTCAACAGCCCGGCTCGTCCGGCTGACTCCCCCTGGTTGTCAGCTGAAGTTGGTGGAACCCCGGCGAGCTACTCCCCGTATCCGGTTCTGTCCGAACCGGCCTGACCGCGAGCTCACCGAGGTCCCGGGAGGTCCCAGCAGCCGACACGCCGGCGGGAGACCTGGCCCGCCGGGCACCCGCGTCAGCCGGATCCCGACACTCGTCCCCTGTGTCGTGTGCCGGACCCGTTGCTGGGACCCCGCCCCGGAAGCAGTGCCCTGACGGTGCACCGCGCCCGGTACAGGCAGGACAGATCCGCATTCCGCAGCACTCCGGAGCTCTCGGCCGCCGGTCGGCGCCCCCACCGACCAGCACCCGGAGGCCCTCCGCGTCGCCTTCGCCGGTCCGGGCAGTGCCGCGGTGTGCCATGGCCTCTTCATGGTGCACCGCCTTCCGCTGCCGTTTTCCGGGGTCGGACTCTGCGTCCTGGAACCTGCCCTACGGCTGTAATTCTTCGTCCGGCGGCCATGTCAGGACGAGGCAGAACGACCGGCAGTTACCCGGCAGCTTCAGCGGATCGGCGTCACGAAAGAGCGGCGAGTACGTCGTTCGCCAGCCGCTGTACGGCGGCCGCCGGATCGGGCTGCGGCCACCCGTCCGCGACCGACGCGCTGTGGCACGACTCCTGCAGCACGGCCCACGCCGTCGGCAGCATCGGCGGGTCCATCGTGCGCTGCCACGCGAGCAGCTGACCGCACACCGCATCGCCCGCCTCGGAACGACCCAGCACGTGCAGCACGGCCACAGCCTCCGGCAGTACTTCGAGCAGGTAAACGACCCGCCCTTCGAGCAGGAGCCGGTTCAACGCGTCCAGCACCGCCTGCCGGGCCTGCTCGATCTCCCCGGCGGCCCGTGCCAGCCGGGAGCGATACAGCATGACCAGGTAGTCGAAGTACCCGCGATGCCCGCGGATGTCCGCCTCGGCCTGGTCGAGCAGTGCGCGGGCCTCGTCGTACCGGCCGTCCTGGTACTCGACCATTGCGAGGCAGCTGGCCACCTTGGTGCGTTCCGGGTCGTCCGGAGCCTGGCTGTCGCGGGCGAGCTCAGCCCAGTGCCGTGCGCCCGCCAGGTTCCCCAGCTCCAGGTCGACCCGGCTGAGCGCGATGTAGCCGATCTCGTCCGGGTAGACGCCAGGATTGACCAGGGCGGCCTCCCACGCGAGCAGGAGGTCCCTGGCCTCCACCAGCCGGCCCCAGCGCAGCAGAGCGAGCCCACAGGTCGCCTGCACGGTTGTGGACCGCTGGATGTCGCCGTGCTTCCGGGCGTCGTCCACCAGCGCCGGGATCTCTGCCAGGCTCTGTGTGTCGAGCAGGTGCGACCCGGAGGACACCCAGCCGCCTCGGGCGACAAGACCCATCTCCGTCTCGCCCGGGATCAGTTTGCGCGCCTCTTCGTAGTGCCGCCGCGCCCCGTGGATGTCGCCGGTCAGACTGGACAGCCGCCCCGCGATGGCGAGCAGCCGGCCGCTCGTCTCCTTGTCCGACACGTTCGAGGCGCACAGCGTCGCCCACCGGATCCCGCTCTCGGCCACGCTCGCCTGGTACTGCCAGGCGATCCGGAACCCGAGCACGATCCGCGCCGCCGTGTCCCACTCCCCCAGCTCGGCAGCCCGCGTCAGCGCCACCTCGAACAGCGCCGAGTTGGCATGCGCCGCCCGGTACCGCCGGTCGCGGTCCGGCGACGACCACGCGCCCTCCAGCCCCGCGACGTACGTCGTACACCACTCGACGGCCCGGTTGCGGAACTCGGTGAGGTCGTCGCCCTGCGAGGACAGCCCGGCGTACGCGTGCTCGCGGATCGTCTCCAGCAGCTTGTACCGCGCGCCGTACAGCCGTTCGAACTCCGGCACCGGCTGCAGCAGCGACTTCTCCACCAGCTCGGCCAGCAGCATCGGTACGTCGAACTCGTGGATCGGGGCGCCCGTACACACGCCCGCCACCGCCTCCAGCGTGAACGGCGACCCGAGCAGCGACGCCCGGTACAGCATCTGCCGCGCCGCGTCCGACAGCCCGTCGACGCTCCACGCGATGGTGTCCGCCAGCGTCCGCTGGTGCGGCGCACCGAACCGCCGCGGCCCTGACAGCAAGCGGAAGCGGTCGTCCAGTGCGGCCAGGATCGTCTCCACCGACAACGACCCCGCCCGCGCCGCGGCCAGCTCCAAAGCGAGCGGTAGGCCGTCCAACCGGCGGCACAGCCGCGCCACGGTCGAGGCATTCTCCCGCGTCAGCGTGAAGTCCGGGCGTACTCGCGCGACCCGGCGGCAGAACATCTCCACCGCCGGAGATGCCGCGATCTCCTCGAAGTGCTCGTCGTTCGCCGGTACGCCGAGCACCTGGACGCGACGTACCACCTCGTCCGGCAGGCCGAGCGGGATCCGGGACGTGACAAGTACGCCGACCCCCGGGAAGCTCCGCACCATCCGGTTCGCGACGGTCGCGACGCCGTCGAGCACGTGCTCGGCGTTGTCCTCGACGATCACCAGGTCACCGGGCCGGCGGCCGGACAGTACGTCGTCGAGGTCCGACGTACCGGGAGCGGTGCCGAAGGCGTCGAGAATGGCGGAGGTGACGGCGGCGTCGCGCTGGACCGTCGTCAGGTCGACGACCACGACGGTGGTGTCGGCGCCGGAGAACCGGTCCGCGGCGGCCAGCGCGAGCTCGGTCTTGCCGACACCGCCAGGGCCGACGAGCGTGACCAGCCGGTTCTGCCGGAGCAGTCCCTCCAGCTCCAACAGTTCTTCCTCACGCCCGACCAGCCCGTCCGGAATCGGCCGCGTCCCGCGCCACCGCAGGCCGGTGGGCGCCGGGTCGGCGACCGAAACGGTCGGAGGACTGACAGCAGGACGTACGACGGCCCGCCCGGAGCCGTGCCCCGCGGCCTGCAGGAACTCGGCCACGTCCTGGAGCTCCAGCGCGGACGCCAGCAACCGCACCGAGTCCTTCCGCGGGCGCGCGACCCGGCCGGCCTCCATCTCCCGGATCGAGCGCACACTCAGCCCGGCCCGGTCGGCCAGCTCCTCCTGGGAAAGGCCGGACTGGACCCTCAAGTCGAGCAGCAACTCGGCGAACCCTCGCCGACCGCCCGCTCGACCATCCACGTCCGACACAGCCGGTCACCCCTCTGCAGGCCTCACATACTCGTCACAACATAGCGTGACAAGCGTGTCCTCGCTGGGCATACCCGGCGTGCGAGCTGCGGCCTGGGTCACAGCACAAAGGCCCGGCACAAAAAGCTTGGGCGATCAGAAATGCACGTTTCAAGCAGTCGCGCGAACCGACTGGGATTCATTTTCCACGGCGTACAGCGAAAGGATGCCGGCCCAGTCGTCGATCCGGGCACTGGTGTCGGCGCGGCCGGAATCGGCATTCAGCAGGCTGCCGTCGCAAATCCCGCGGGTCGCGCGAACCAGGAGCTCAACGGTGACGTCGCGCAGGGAGTCGAGGGCAGCCATGCGGTAATTCAAGCGGAGCCGTGTTTCGCAAACGTAACGCCGTCGCCAACATCACAATAAGTCACCAAAATACCGCGGCAGTTATTACCGGGTAGTCCACTAACTACCCAGCCAGGACAGCCGGACCTGACGCTGGGGATTGTCGACGTTGGTGTCGACAAGGCAGATCGATTGCCAGGTGCCGAGCATCATCCGGCCGTCCAGCACCGGCACCGACGCGTACGGCGGGATCAGCGCGGGCAGGACGTGATCGCGTCCGTGCCCCGGTGAACCGTGCCGGTGCCGCCAGCCGAAGCCGCGCGGCAGCAGCTCCTCGAGCACCGCGAGCAGGTCGGTGTCGCTGCCGGCCCCGGTCTCGAGGATCGCGATCCCGGCGGTCGCGTGCGGCACGAAGATGTGCAGCAGCCCGTCGCCCTGGGCCTGGTGGGCCTCAGCGGCGACGAACTGCTCGCACCTGCTCGTCAGGTCGTACACGACCCCGGTCCCGCCGGTCGCGACGTCGATCAGCTCGGAACGCATCCAAGCAGCGTAGTCCTACGCCGGAACGATGTTGACCAGCTTCGGCGCCCGCACGATCACCTTGCGGGTACCGCGGCCGTCCAGCGCCTTCTGGATCGCCTCGGACGCCAGCGCCAACTGCTCCAGGTCGGCGTCGGAGATGCCCGGCGCGACCTCCAGCCGGTCCTTCACCTTGCCGGCCACCTGGACCACGCAGGTCACGGTGTCCTCGACCAGCAGCGCCGGGTCGACCTTCGGCCAGCCGGCCTTGGCGACGGTCGGCTCGTGGCCCAGCTCCTCCCACATCTCCTCGGCCGTGTACGGCGCGACCAGGCTCAGCAGGATCGCCACCGTCTCGACGGCCTCGCGGACCGCCGGGTCGGCCGCGCCCGGTCCGGCGTCGATCGTCTTCCGGGTCGCGTTCACCAGCTCCATGATCCGGGCGACCATCACGTTGAACCGGTGCGAGTCGATCAGCTCGGCCGCGTCGGCGATGGTCCGGTGGGTCAGCTTGCGCAGCTCCGGATCACCCGCCGCCGGGTCGGCACCGACGGGCGACGAGACCGCGCCGGCCAGCCGCCAGGCCCGTTGCAGGAACTTCAGCGAACCGCCCGGCGACATGTCGGCCCAGTCGATGTCGTCGGCCGGCGGACCCGCGAACACCATCGTCAGCCGGACCGCGTCGACGCCGTACTCGTCGATCATGTCGCCCAGGTTCACGCCGTTGCCCAGGGACTTGCTCATCGCCTTGCCCTGGTTGATGACCTGGCCCTGGTTCAGCAGCCGGGTGAACGGCTCCACCACGCTCAGCATGCCCATGTCGTGCAGCGCCTTCACGAAGAAGCGCGCGTACATGAGATGCAGTACGGCGTGCTCCTTGCCGCCGACGTACTGGTACACCGACATCCACCGCTCGGCCGTGGCCTGGTCGAACGGGCCGTCGGTGTACTCCGGCGACAGGTAGCGCAGGAAGTACCAGGACGAGTCGACGAACGTGTCCATCGTGTCGGTGTCGCGCTCGGCCGGCCCGCCGCACTTCGGGCAGTCCACCTCGACCCACTCGCGGGCGGCCGCCAACGGCGAGACACCCTTCGGCTGCAGGTCGGCGCCGCGCAGGTCGGGCAGCTCCATCGGCAGCTGGTCGTCCGGGACCGGCACCTCGCCGCAGGACGGGCAGTGGATGATCGGGATCGGGCAGCCCCAGTACCGCTGCCGGCTCAGCAGCCAGTCGCGCAGCCGGTAGTTGATCGTGCGCTCGCCCAGGCCCTTGTCCTGCAGCCAGTCGATGATCCGCGTCTTCGCCTCGGCGATCTCCAGCCCGTCCAGGCTGATCTCGTCGTTCGCGCTGTTGATCGCCGGGCCCTCGCCGGTGAACGCCTTGCCGTCGAAGCCGTCGACAGGCTGCACGGTTCGCACGATCGGCAGGCCGAACTTCTCCGCGAACTCCCAGTCCCGGGTGTCCTGTCCGGGGACCGCCATGATCGCGCCGGTGCCGTAGTCGGCCAGCACGTAGTCGGCGGCCCAGATCGGGATCCGCTGCCCGGTCACGGGGTTGATCGCGTACGAGCCCAGGAAGACGCCGGTCTTCTCGCGCTCGGTGCTCTGCCGCTCGATCTCGGTGGTCGCCTTGACCTTGGTCAGGTACTCGTCGAACGCGCTCTGCTGCTCCGGCGTGACCAGCTCGGCGGCCAGCTTGGCGTCCGGCGCGACCACCATGAAGGTGGCGCCGAACAGCGTGTCCGGCCGGGTCGTGAAGACCTTGATCGTTTCGTCGCGGCCCTCGACCTCGAAGTTCGCGAAGGCGCCCTCGGACCGGCCGATCCAGTTCCGCTGCATCAGCAGGATCTCTTCCGGCCACTGCAGCAGCTCCATGTCGTCCAGCAGCCGCTGGGCGTACTCAGTGGTCTTGAAGTACCACTGGGTCAGCTCCCGCTTCGTGACCTCCCAGCCACAGCGCTCACAGCGCCCCTGCACGACCTGCTCGTTGGCCAGCACGGTCTGGTCGTTGGGGCACCAGTTGACGTACGACGCCTTCCGGTACGCCAGGCCGCGCTCGTAGAAGCGCAGGAACAGCCACTGCGTCCACCGGTAGTACTCCGGGTCGGACGTGTGCAGCCGGCGCGACCAGTCGAAGCTCAGCGCGTACCGCCGGATCGACTCCGCCTGGGTCTCGATGTTGGCGTACGTGTACGTCGCGGGGTGCTCGTTGCGCTTGATCGCGGCGTTCTCGGCCGGCAGCCCGAACGAGTCCCAGCCGATCGGGTTCAGCACGTCGTACCCCTGCTGGAACCAGTAGCGCGCCAGCACGTCGTGCAGCGCGAACACCTCGCCGTGGCCCATGTGCAGGTCGCCCGACGGGTACGAGAACATCGTGAGCGCGTAGCGACGCTCCGCGGAGCCGTCGTCCTTCGCCTTGAACGGGTCCAGCTTCTCCCACACCGGACGCCACTTGGCCTGCATGGCGTTGAAGTCGTAGCCACCCCGGTCGATCGGAGTGTCGTCCACCTGCTCGCTCACGGTCCTACTCCTGCTTCGTGTCTGTGTTGAGCCCAAATCTGCCAGAAATGAAAAATCCCCTCACACAGGAGGGGGTGCCGTACTGACCGGAATGCCAGTACGGCTAGGTAAGGAGCAGGCTCACTCGCATGCGCTCAGGGTAGCACTACAGGAACTCCGTCCCGCCGGTGCGGCGGTGCTCCCCGGGTGTACGGCCGTACTTGCGTTTGAACGCTGTGGAGAACGGACGTACGTCGGAGTACCCGCAGGCTCGCGCCACGTCCGTGACGGAGAGCGTGTGATCCAGCAGGAGCTGCCCGGCGAGTTCCAGCCGCAGCCGCCACAACGTGGACATGATCGAGTCACCGGTCTGCTGCGTGAACAGCCGCTCCGCATGGCGCTCGGAGAGGTGAGCCGCCGCGGCGACGTCTCGCACGGTGATGGGCCGCGACAGGTTGTCGCGGAGGTGCCGCTGCATGGCTTCTACCACCAGTGGTCCTCTGTCGCGACGCACTGGCTCAACAGCTAGGTCCTCCTCGCGGGCGAATGCCCGCGCCGTCTCCAGCACGAGCGTTGAGCCCAGAGCTGTCAGAGCAGTTTCGTAGCCCGACGTGGGGGCCGCAGCTTCCCGCGCCAGCGCGGTGACGAGTGCTGGGAGCGCACCCGCTCTTCTCGACATGACAGGGCCATCAGTGCGTGTCAACCCGGACCACCATCCGCCCTCGTCCGACCCCGGGCGGAAGGTAAACCCCCAGAACGCGATCCCCAACGGCTCACTGTGCGAAGACTCGATCTCGTGCACGTCACCCGGTCTGGCGAGGAACACCGAGCCCGGCACCACGTCGTACCGCACAGAGCCGTTGTTGAAGCGGCCCTCCCCCGAGTACGCCAGGCAGACCTCGTGGAAGGAGTGGCTGTGCCAGTAGTTGCGCCAGTACTCCGGCTGGTAGTGCCCCCAGCTGAGGAAGTCCGCGTGGAAGCCGTCGACCTCGCAGGACTCCAGGAGCCCAGCGAGGTCGACGAACCGGTCCGCATTGCCTACCTCGGCGAGCGTCAAACGGCACTCCTGCCAGTGGGGTCGACTCCACGAAGCATCATGCCCTGACCGAGCGACCACTCGTGGGTCTTCACCGTCGGCGGGTCCGCCGGGTCGCGGTACTGGATCAACCACGTCGTACGGGCCTCGTCGCTGGTGTTCACGCCGGACCCGTGCACGGTCAGGTACGTGAAGAACAGTACGTCGCCCGCCTCGGCCGGCTGCGGCGTCGCCTCGTCGAAAGCAGGCTCGAGCAGGTGGTACGAGCCCTCCGCCTCATGCTCGCGCGGCCCGGACTTGTGGCTGCCCGGGATGATCCGTACGCAGCCCTTCTCGACCGGGGCATCGTCGAAGTGGAAGATCGCCGCACCGACCCGGTGGTACGTGTGCGGGAAGAACGGGTAGTCCTGGTGCAGCGGGAACGGCGAACCGTTCTCCGGCGGCTTCACGAACAGCTTCGTGTGGTGCAGCTGCACGTTGTCGACCCCCATCACCGCGGCGGCCACGTCGGTGAACCGCGGGTCCACGAGCAGCTTGGCGAACTCGGCGTCGTAGAACTGTGCGTCGTGCAGGTGCTGCAGTTTGGTGGGTGCGTCGGCCATGTCACGAGCGGCCCCCCAGGTGGGGTCGTCACCGCGGTTCAGCTGTGCCAGCAGGTCGTGGCTGCGCTTGCGGTAGTACGCCGCTTCTTCCTTGCTGAGCAGGCCTTTCACCAGCACGAAGCCGTCGGCGGCGTACTGCTGCGCGAGCGACGACAGCTCGGGCCGCTCGGATGTGATCGTCATCTCGGAGTACCTCCTGATCGGGTACTTCGAGCCTACGAACGCCGGCGTCCGCGCGGGAGGACCCGACCGGACGCCGATGTTCGTCAAACGGACATGCTCACTCGGCCTCGTCCGCTACGGCGATCGGCCGCAGCCGCGCCCAGAGCACGAACAGGGCGGCGAACACCAGCATCCCGATGCCACCCCAGAGGTTGATGTTGATCCCGGCCGCCTTGTCGGTCTCGGCCTGGCTCCCGGTGATCCCGAGGATCGTCAGCACCACGCCGTAGATACCGACCAGCAGCGCGATCACGACCCGGATGTCGAACGCTCCGGCCTTCTTCTTCTCCGCCATGTCACTGCTCCTTGTCAGCCGAAGATGATGTTCAGGGCGATGGTCATCGCGAGCGAGATGCCCGCCAGCAGCACCGGCTTGCGGTACCAGCCGCCGTCGCCGGCGACCGCCACCTCGGTGTGCTGTTCCTTCGGGGTCAGCGAGTACACCAGACCCACCAGCTCGGTGTCGCGCTTCGGGGTCGTCACCAGACTCACCAGCACGCTGACCACGATGTCGACCGCGAACGCCGCACCGGCGCCGACGAAGCTCGCGCCCTGGCCGGGCAGGTTGATCACGCCGTTCTCGGACAGTATGAAGACCAGGATCGCGGTCGCCGTACCGGTGACCAGGCCGATCCACCCGGCCGTGGCGGTCATCCGCTTCCAGAACATGCCGAGGATGAACGTCGCGAACAGCGGCGCGTTGAAGAACGAGAACAGCTGCTGCAGGTAGTCCATCAGGTTGCTGTAGCCGGAGGCGATCGCGGCGGTGCCGATCGCGACCAGGGTGCCGGCCACGGTCACGATCCGCCCGGTCCGCAGGTAGAACTCGTCCGGCCGGTCCTTGAGCACGTACCGCTCGATGATGTCGTACGACATGACCGTGTTGAACGAGCTCAGGTTGGCCGCCATACCGGCCATGAACGACGCCAGCAGGCCGGTGATCGCGAGGCCGAGCATGCCGTTCGGCAGCAGGTCGCGCATCAGCAGCAGGATCGCGTCGTTGTAGTCGACGTCGCCGCTGCCGCTCGCCTTGAACTGGGCCAGCTCCGGCACGGTCACCGCGGCGATGATGCCGGGGATGATCACGATGAACGGGATGAACATCTTCGGGAACGACCCGATGATCGGGGTCCGCCGGGCGGCCGACATGTTCTTCGAGGCCAGCGCCCGCTGGACCTCGGTGAAGTTCGTCGTCCAGTAGCCGAACGAGAGCACGAAGCCGAGGCCGAACACGATCCCGATCACCGACAGGAAGCTGTTGCCGAACCCGCTGAGCGCGTTCCCCGGCCACGCCGACATCTGCGAGCCGCCGCCCGGCGACGCGGTCACCTTGTCGACCAGGCCCTGCCAGCCGCCGACCTTGTGCAGGCCGACCAGGGTCAGCGGCAGCAGCGCGGCGACGATCACGAAGAACTGCAGCACCTCGTTGTAGATCGCCGCGGACAGGCCGCCGAGCGTGATGTAGCTGAGCACGATCGCGGCGGCGACGATCACCGACACCCAGATCGGCCAGCCGAGCAGGACGTTCACGATGGTGGCCAGGAGGAACAGGTTCACGCCCGCGATCAGTACCTGCGCCAGTGCGAAGCTGATCGCGTTCACCAGGTGCGCGGGCTTCCCGAACCGGCGGAGCATGAACTCCGGCACGCTGCGGACCTTCGAACCGTAGTAGAACGGCATCATCACGACGCCGAGGAACAGCATCGCCGGGACCGCGCCGATCCAGAAGTAGTGCACGGTCGGCATGCCGTACTGCGCGCCGTTCGCGGACATGCCCATGATCTCGATCGCGCCGAGGTTGGCCGAGATGAACGCCAGGCCGGTGACCCAGGCGGGCAGCGAGCGGCCGGACAGGAAGAAGTCCAGGCTGCTCGACACCGCGCGTCTGGCCAGGTAGCCGATGCCGAGCACGAAGACGAAGTACAGGGCGATGATGACGTAGTCGATCGCCGTGGCGTCCAGTCTGAGGATGGATTGTTGCGGAAGCATCGGCCCTCCGGAACGTCGGTTGTGACAGATCGTGGTGTTACCGGTGAGGAACGTTACTCCTCTTTTCAACCAGATCGCGTCTCCACCCGGATCTCCACCCGTGGTCTGTCCTCACGCAGTGCAGTCCGGACCTACCGTCCGTGACATGAGCTTCGGAACCTTGCCCAACGCACTCGTCGTGATCGCCATCGTGATCGCCGTCGTCGCCCGGCGGCTGTCCTGGTCCGAGCTGGACAACGCCAACGCCGACGTCTGGCGTGGCCCGGTCATCCTGATCGGCGCCGGGGTCTATCAGCTGTACGCCCGGCACACGTACCTCGGCGCCGCCGACGTGATCCTGCTGGTGATCGGCGCGGGCGTCGCGCTGGTCGCCGGGGTCGCCGGCGGGCGGGTCGCCCAGGTGGAGCGACGCGCCGGGAAGGTGTTCTACCGGCTCGGTCTGCCCGGACTCGGCATCATGGTGGCCTACCTGGTCATCCGGCTCGGCCTGGCGGGCGTCGGCCATCTGCTCGGCGTACCGGTCGCCGAGGGCGGTGCGCTGATGGTCTCGCTCGGTGCGAACCTGTTGACGCAGTCGATGATCATCCAGGGCAAGGCGAGCCGCATGGCCGAGGAGTACACCAACCAGTGAAGCTGAAGGCGCTGCTGCCGACCCGTCCGCACGGCGAGAGCGGCTGGGTCGGCCGGGTACTCACCGCCGGCGTCGCGATCGCCGTACTGGCCACCGCGCGCCCCGCGGACAACTGGGTCTGGGTAGTGCTCGGTGTGAGCTTCGCAGTCTTCCTGGTCGGCTCCGTGCTCATGTCGGCCCGGCCGTACGTCGCCTTCGGGCTGCTGTCGGCTGTCGCGGTCGGCAACGCGCTGATCACCGGCTACTCGCAGTCGAACGCTCTGGTACTCGTGCTGGTCGCCATGACCGACATAGCGGTGATCGTCTTCCGACGGCACGGCAACCGGCCGATCGTTGCCGCCGGCATCGGGGTGTCGGTCGCGTACGCCGGTTCGGCCTGGCTGTTCGGCCAGTCGGACACGTGGTACTTCACTCAGCTGCTGTGGACCGCAGTACTGATCGCGTTCGGGTTGAACCGGCGGCAGTACGAGGTACAGGCGCGGCAGACCGAGCAGTTGCTCGAGCAGACCCAGCTGGCGCAGAGCGAGCACACCCGCGCCGCGGCACTCGAGGAACGTGGACGGATCGCTCGCGACCTGCACGACGTACTGGCGCACTCGTTGGGCGCACTGAGCGTCCAGCTGGAGGTGGCCGAGGCGCTGCTGGCGGAGCGGGGCGATACGGCGGGAGCGCTCGAGCGGGTACGTCGATCGCGGAAGCTCGCCGTACAGGGGCTGACCGAGGCGCGGAGCGCGGTGGCTGCGTTGCGGGCGGACGAGGTGCCGGAGCTGCCGGCGGCGCTGGCTGCGATGGCGGAACAGCACGAGAAGGACCACGGGACAGCCGTGCGGCTGACGGTCAGCGGGCACCACAGGCTCGACTCAGGCGTCACGGTCGCGCTGCTTGGTGCGGTGCGGGAGGCGCTGACGAATGCGGCGAAACATGCGCCTGGTCAGATTGTTGACATTCTGCTTGTCTACAACGGCGGCGTACGGGTGTCGGTGCGGAACAAGGGGGTCACCACCGGCGAGGGGTTCGGGCTCGCCGGGATGCGGGAGCGGCTGGCGCTCGTGGGCGGCACGCTGACCGCTGGTGCGGACGGCGACGACTGGTTGGTGGTGGCGGAGGTTGAGTGACGTGATCCGGGTAGTTGTCGCGGACGATCAGCAGGTCGTCCGGGAAGGGCTGGTCGCACTGCTCGGGCTGATCGACGGCGTCGAGGTTGCCGGCGCGGCCGCGAACGGCGTGCAGGCCGTCGAGCTGGTTGCCCAGGGCAACGTGGATGTGGTGCTGATGGACCTGCGGATGCCGGTGCTGGACGGTACCCAGGCGACCGCGCGGATCACCGCCGACCACCCGGACGTCGCCGTACTGGTGCTGACGACGTACGCCGACGACGCGTCGATCGCGAACGCGCTCCGGGCCGGCGCCCGCGGCTACCTGACCAAGGACGCGGGCCGCGCCGAGATCGGCGCCGCGCTGCGGTCGACCGCGGCCGGGCAGTCGACGTTCGACCCGGAGGTCTCCAAACGCCTGATCGCCGGGCTGACGCAGGCCGGCGATCCGGGCAACGACGGCCTCACCGCGCGCGAGACCGAGGTACTGAAGCTGATCGCCCGCGGCCTCAGCAACCCGGAGATCGCCGGCGAACTGTTCATCAGCGAGGCGACCGTGAAGACGCACATCAACAACACGTTCGCGAAGATCGGCGCCCGGCACCGCGCCGAGGCCGTCCGCTACGCGTACCGCCAGGGGATCGTGTCAGAGGGTGCCTGAGAGCTCCGCGCCCGACCCCGTGGCCCGCCCGAGGGGCGGGGCTGAAGGGCACCCCCACAGAGGCGGGTCACGGCCCCCACCCGGGGGGGGTGGGT